>JAACFF010000449.1 GCA_009937635.1 Chloroflexota bacterium | reverse complement strand
TAATCTGATCGTAACCAACCGAGACTTCGTTGCACGTTTGATAAGCATAGGTCGAAATGAGAGGAGCCGCTCTGGGTGATCTTCTGCACGGCGTAACCATCCAGAGACCCCGGCCTCACAGAATCGCACCACTTGAATACAGCCCGCCGCCGTACGACTCCGGTGCGTAGGCCATCCGGACAGATCATCTCAACCCGGCTGGCACTAGGTTGCCAGGCGAAACGTACGCACTCGACTTGAGTTCCTTCGTGCTGCCAGCGAAGCAGAGCGTAGGCTGCCTCCGGTGCGGGGATGACGGCCGTCTAGCAGTTTCAAAAAAATCGCTGCGAATCTCTTGAAGTCTGCAGCGGGTCTCACTCTTGCTATGAGCAATGGCGCTCTCAAGGTAGTTATGCGCGGAAAACTGATCTTCGGAATCAAATTGTCTAGACTATCTAGAAGATCTTTTCCTCGGTACCTGATCTCTGACCGAGGAAGCTCCACCCCATCGACCAGGATCTCACGGGTTCCAACATTGACGAAGACAATTGTAGACATCATTTGCTCCCATTAAAATGCGACCCAGATTAGAAGAATAGGTGCTTCAATCCTTTCCGACCGTCAACCCCAGAACATCTTATGGCAACCTGATCCCTTCTTATGGTTCTGCTGCAAAGCATATCGTTGTCCGATAGCCTCGATTGCCCCTTCAATATAGAAGAAGGTCGATGATATGAAAAACCCGTTCAAATGACGTCATTTCCAACCAGAAATAATATTGATAAGCATACGCCGGCAATTGCGATTTTCCCTGCGCTATCAAATCATTGTTACTCAAATGAACAAGGGTTGTATTGACACGACGACACCTTCACAAAAAGGCTGAACACTGCCTATCTATTGCAATTGTAACATACGATGTCAATATCAATATTCTGGATTGTGTTGCATAAATCTTGAGCTCGAGTAATCGATGTCGATAAGAACCCTACTTACATAATAGTCGTCTAGGGAATTGAAAACGACTGTATTAGTAGCGACTCACTTCCCTTCTCGCCGGGCAATTCTTCTATAGTTAGCCTCTGCCCAGTTTCAGCGATATACAAACCAATCTCAACTGGATATTCTCCCGGTGGCAGATTTGACGGAAGCGTAACTTCAAACGTATCAACGACCACTTCACCGGGCAACCAACGACTGGTCGGGTACTGATTTTGCTGCGGCATGGTATCTTGCTGCCAGACGCAACAGGCGCCATCCTGATCCAATACATGCACAAAAACGGTATAGTCAGCTGAGGGTTCCTGAGACGCTTGCCAGATCAAAACTAATTTGTAAACGTTATCCCCGAGAGGGGAAACATCATAACCCAATAGTGAAATCTCATTTCCAAAAGTAGCATCGATTTTGGTTTGAACCTGTGGTGCGATAAAGAGCCGATCGGTCTCCTCAATGGACAGTGGTCCCAAATCGACAACGCCAAGATCGTCTCCACCCAATTCTGACAATCGAAGTTGCAACCGGTAGTCGCCCACCGGGAAAGTTGCCGGAATAAGAAGCGAACGTTGATCGATGATGAACTGGGGTGGCTGCCACTCCTCAAAGGGATAATTATCGTGTACCGGTTGCCCTTCTAACATGGTGTGAACCTGACCTCCATTGCCTACAAGCTCTAGAGTGGTGCTAAGCGAGGGCAGAGGTTCAGTCGCCAGCCACCATAGGGATAAACCCCACGGTGCTCCAGTCATCGCCGATGCGCCTCCCCTTTCATATCCAAGCAGGTGGAGACCTGGAAGAAAAGCTTGGTCTTCAACAAATGGAGGTTCCGGCAAGGAAGCCGGCACACCGCCAGCCATGATCTGGACATTTTCTATGAGATAAGCGTCCCCCGCGAAACCCCCGGCTTGATCGAGCCGTGGCAAACGTTCAGCGGTGTGGGGATCAAACAACCCTAAACGAATGCGATATGTACCAGGTGGCATCCCGACTGGAAGTAGTACATTAACTTGCTGGATGATAGTCTCTCCCGTTTCCCACTGTTCAGCCGGATAAGCAAATGTCTCAGTCTGGCTCCAACGATGGCCCCAAGCGTCTTCCAGTTGCAGGAACGGCATGTAATCGGCCGTTGCGGGGCTGTCCACTCGCCAGAATATCATCACTGGTAAAAAGGAGCCCGCTACCGTAGGAGTCATTTCATAGCCTAGTAAGGTGATTTCATTACCAAAATTAATGTCAACGCGGTTATTGACCGGTAGTGAAGGCAGCTCGGGCAGATTATAGGCCACGAAAGCGTCTTCTGGCCCTTCGAAGGTGGGAGCAGCTACTTTTTGTCCTAAATCCAGATAGGATGCTGCCCAAGCAGGCGCGGGGCTGTTGTGAGGGTATACAAGCAAGGCTGAACCAGTGGGCGGAAAGACAAGGGCCTCGCTTTCCGGCAACCACTTTATGTTCTCATACTCCTGGCTGAGGAAGGCGACTGTAGGATGGCGGTAGTGTGGCGCCGCCACGTAGACTGTCTTGTCGACAATATCGGTCTTGTCCAGAAATTGAGCAACCGCGGCCAAATCGCCATCCGATTCATAAAACAGGGTTGTTTCCCCGGCCCAATCCTCAAAATATGTGTCCGCTGTGGATAAACTACCGGAGAGCAAGAGCAGCAGAGCAATAAAGATTACGGAAAACGTCAGCGGAGGATAGCCAAAGCGCCTCTCGATATCGTGGAACAAGATTACAACGCCGATGGCCGGCAGATAGAAAATGAAGGGGATTAGACCAATTGCACGCAAGTTGCTGGGGATTAGTTCGTTGGTTGCCAGAGCGGTGGGGAGAATCATTACTAAAGGCGTGAAAATAAGCAGGGTAGTGGCGGCGCGTTGCCAATCATATGGGAATCGCCGCCAACGCAATAGAGTCACCAGCCAGCCGACGACCAGCAAAGCGCCCCACAGCCAATTGAATAACGGCCGTCCTGGTAAATTAAAGCGCCAGAAGGTATCACCTTGCAGGAAGAACATACCCCAAGATTTCAAGAAACTTTCCCATAGAGTCAAACCGGTGGAAGTAGGTTTAGGGGCTACTTGTCCGATACGCACCCAGAAAGCATTGGGATGCGTGAAAAAATAACCAAGCAAAGGCAAGAGGATGATGATAGCCACTCCGGCAAACAAGGCCAATTGTCGCCAACGTAGGCGGAACGTGGCTGGACTGAATATCAAGGGGATCAGAGCGATCAGAAGCAAGATTGGAAACAGCCTGGCGGCAAGGTATGTGTATGCCGTAAGGCCCAGAAATAAACCGCCAACCGCGAGCCAACGATTGTCCTGGCGACGTAGGCCACGGAAGAGAGCGGCAACTGTTAAGGCTTGAAGCAATGGCTGCGTAATGGCACGAAAGCCAAGACGGCTAAAAAGTACATGCCAAAAACTAACCGCCAGAAGAGCGGCAGCCAGGATAGCCAACCGGCGGTCCGCCAGCATTTCTCGGCCTAGCCAATAGGTAGCTGCCACAGTCAACATTCCGACAAAGGCGGCTGTCAAACGAAGGGAAAATACGGAGACGCCGACAAGGCGCATGATGATCCCAGCCAGGTAAAAAAATAGCGCTTCTTTGCCAGTGTAACTGGAAATAAATATGGGCAGTTCTCCGCGTAGGCCGATATCGGCTGACAGAATTCCGTTGGCTGCTTCATCGTAATGGAGCCCTGGAGGAACATTGGACAGATTTGGCAGGCGCAAGGCCGCAGCAACCAACAGGCAGAATACCATGAATGCGAGCGCATGTGCGTGCGTCAGACGATTCATGCCATCGATTGTAGCCTTGCTTGGATACTCCGTCGAAATGGCCAATCGAGGGAGCAGAATCGCTGCTCGTCGTTTTTCTTTCAGGAATTGGGCAAGGGTATGTATTAGTTTTCTTGGAAAGGGCAGAATCTTGAATGAAATGACAATCATCCTAGATCCTTCTTTCTGGTATTTGTGAAATATTTCACTTGCGTAGATTGGGCGCAGGTTTGGCGTAGTGTCCACGTACAGTGCGATCCGGAAACTTTGCATAAAATATATATCGAAGGGTTAAAAATCTCTTCTTCTTCTCCTCCTTTTAACGAGAGTCAGGTTTCGGCGTTCCTGACTCTCAGTAAAAACAATCGGGCTGGTCAGATTGACCAGCCCGTTATCTTTTTAAATCCCGCTTGTCTTGACGATATGCGGGATTTTGCACTATTTCTGGGCGGTAAAGATAATTGGCCCTATGATTTTGCATATTACTTCAAAGCGCAGGTGGGAAACGGCTTTAGTCAGCGGCACCTACACCGATACATCTTTCGAAAGCGAAAGTTTTATTCACTGCTCAACAAGAGAACAGTTGTTAGGATCAGCCAACGACTATTTTCGAGGGCAACCAGATTTATTGTTGTTATGTATCTCATCAAGTGAGGTTGAAGCACCCATTGTGTATGAAGATTGCTACGAGAAAGGGATAGCTTACCCACACATCTACGGAACACTAAATGTAAACGCAGTTATGCACGTGATTGACTTCCTGCCCAATGCCGATGGTTCGTTCAGCCTACCAAGCGAACTCAGCAGCTCTCTGAACGACTGCTGAATTTGGTCACGAGCGTAGGTTATCTTTGCTACTATTCTTAATTAATGC
>JAACFF010000448.1 GCA_009937635.1 Chloroflexota bacterium | reverse complement strand
ATCAGCAAGGCGGGACCGGCAACATCAGCATAATCCCAGAACGGCAATTTGCGCCATTTGACCCAAATCCATCCAACTAAGGCCGCTCCAACAAATCCGCCCAGGATATTGACACCTCCCGCTCGAATATTGATCACGTCTACAAAGGACTCATACTGCGCGCCCCCTAGAATATCCAGCAGAACGTAGGTCAGGCGAGCGAATAAATAGCCGGCAATGATTACGATAATCAGGCCGTTGTAAAGTTCATCGGCGCTGTATCCGCGACGCTGTATTTCTCGTCCGGCCCAGATAGCACCAATGGCGATACCGAGCGTGACAATTATACCGTACCAATAGATGGGGAAACCGTCGCCAATTGGAATGACAAAGGCTACCGGGTCGATTTGAATAGAATCTAGCATATCGTTTATCCTGTAATCATTGCTTCTAAAAGTTCATCTTTTCTCGCAATCGATGATAACTTGAAAAGTTGGACTTCATGTTCACAAAACACTCAATCAAGGTAACCCAACCCGCGCAAGCGCTGCATTAATTGGGCGTCGTTTGTAATATCAAGTGGCGCACCGGATGTCTGGCGAACACGTTGTAACAAGGTATTGCCGGCCATTCGCTTAAGTTGGTCGTCTAGCGATGCCGAAAGAATGGGCTGTTCGCGCCGAATATCATTTAGCTCCAGCGGATCCGCAGCGAGATCAAAAAGTTCGTCTGGTTTTTCGTCCAGGTGAATCAGTTTGTGGGTTAAACCTTCCCCTTCTCTGACGATGGCGCGCCGCTCTGAGAGACAGCGAAACTGCTCCAGCAAATGGGGTTGGCGTTGTTTAATGGCCCTGACGAAATTCATGGGCGGATAGATTTCGCTAAAGGCCGTGCCGTTTTCAGGGTCACGGCCGTTTGCAGTGTGCCTCAATGTCAGACGTTGCGCCTCTGCAGCAATGGAGGCCTGACGCTCGGGTGCGTTCGTTTCTAGGGTCTCCAACATGGTGTGAAAAACCCGCCGGGCGCTGACCGGTGATGCTACCCGGGTGGCCTGGGGCCACCGCTCCGGCCAATCGACGATCAAGGGAACGTGGACCAGTTCCTGGTAAGCGACGAATGCATGGCCCATATAACCATGTTCGCCTAGGCCATCACCATGATCGGCCACTATTATTGTCAGTGTGTTCGACCGCTTTGCACGGCCGTCCAACACGGAAAACAACTCGCCCAGGTAGTCATCCTGATAAGCCACTTCCGCATCATACATGTCGTTGAGAATCTTACTTTCTAAATCACCAAGCGGATCGGCCAGGGGGGCTGCCCAACGATACGCTTCCCGGTTCCAGGTACGCATGATGGTTCTAGCCTCTTTGCTATCGCGAATATAGGGGGCTACGCGATCTACATAGTGGCCGGGGGGCCAAAAAGGCAGGTGCGTTTCCATCAGATTTAGGAATAGAAACAGCGGCTTTTCTGAATCTTGCGTTTCTCGCTGGCGCAGAAAGTGAGATACATCTTTCACAGAACGGGCATTCTGGCCCTTAAAATTGGCCATTTTGGACCACAATGGGGTTGCCCAGGACTTGAGCGAGAGGCGGAAAGCGAGATCTGATTGGCCAAAGTAGTTTTGAATAGGATATGAAATACGGCGCAAGAATTGGGTATAGCTTTCCGCCATTTGATTCAGTGGCCAAGGCAAGGCGGATGAGGCCTGCGGCAAACTGGGAATCGCGCCGCCGTAATTGTAGAAATGTTGGAAACCGCGCTTAAAGCCATTATTGAGCACACCAACCAACGGGTTATTGCAAAAGCCAACAGTCTCGTAGCCGGCCTTGGACAGGATTTCGCCGAGGTGCGGCAGGGCTGGATTCAGGCGTTGAGAGGATTGGGTTAGTTGGTGAACGGTAGGATACAAGCCGGTGAACATGGAAGCATGGCTGGGCACGGTCCACTGAGCAGGCGCAATCGCTTGTTCAAAAACCACTCCTCCTTCGGCAAAACGATCCAAATTGGGCGTGAGCGGTTTATCATACCCATAACACCCCAGGCGGTCGGCTCGCTGCGTGTCCAACACAATGAACAGGATATCAGGTGGTCGGGTAGTCGGGTAGTCGGGCGGTCGGGTAGTCATTTCATTAAAAACATTTACGGCAATTTGTCAGCGGGGCCGGGTCAGTTGAGATCAAAGCGATAGCCAATGCCCCGTACTGTCGGAACCCAACGGGGTGATGTTGGGTCACGCTCTATTTTCTTACGCAAAAAATGTATATATGGCTTAATATTATCCCTCGCTCCGTAATTCTCCATACCACAAGCAAGCATTACCAACTCATCGGCTGTAAGCACACGACCGACGTTGCGCGCCAATGCGGACAGGAGTTGAAATTCTCGCGGGGTCAATTCTACTGCGCGTCCGTCCACCGAGACCGCATGGTTAGGCAAATCGATGACAAAAGCACCATCATCATAGGAAAACTGCTGCCTGACCTGGTCTGACGCGTTGGCCCGGCGCAGGTGCGCTTTGATGCGCGCCAGCACCACTGGCGGGTTGAAGGGCTTGACAATGTAGTCATCACCCCCCATTTCAAGACCGCGAACGATGTTCTTCGCATCTCCCAAAGCGGTCAATAAGAGAATGGGTACGACCGATTTGGCGCGCAGGCGGCGGCAAACCTCCCAGCCACCCATGTTCGGTATCATGACATCGAGAAGCACCAGGTCTGGCTGTTCTGTCAGGGCCAGTTGTAAACCATCTTCGGCGGTATTTGCCGCCAGCATATCATACCCGGCACTTTCCAGGATATGCTGCAACGTTCTGGTCAACGGGATGTCATCTTCTACAACTAGAATCTTGGCGCTCATTGCAATGCTTTCTGCTCCATATCAGACAGGGGAATTATATTGCTTTATGGCGTCTCTTGCATCCCTTCTTATGCCATGTGAGCGTAGCGAGTAACGAGTAGTGAGTGGTGAGCAGCGCCTTGTGGGGACATTGTGACGAGATCTGTTCTTAATGCTAAAATTGGCCGTATTCCATCATGAGGTATGGCCTTGGAATAAGGTTCCCCATTTATGCACATCACGCACTTGTCCCTGGAAAATTTTCGCAATTACGGCCGTCTGGAACTTAACTTCCCTCTGGGTGCAACGCTGCTGCATGGAGAAAATGCGCAAGGGAAGACGAATCTGCTGGAGGCGCTTACCTATCTGGCCACAACGCGCTCTCCGCACGCAGGGCAGGACAGCCAAATGCTCAACTGGGACATGGTGTCATCACCTGATCCCGTGATCGTCGGCCGTCTAACGGCAGCTATTGCCACAAAGGAGGGCATACGGCGGGTGCAGATGCGCTTGATAAGGGAGCAGAAGGAACGTGGTCAGGTTAGTTTCCGACGCGAGGCTCTGATCAATGGCCGTAAAGTGCGCTTGATGGACATGCTGGGCCAGCTACAGGTTGTGCTTTTCTTGCCCGAGGACGTCAACTTGATCACCGGGGCTCCCAATATGCGGCGGCGCTATTTGAACGTGATGTTGTGCCAGATCGACCGCCACTATTGTCGCAATTTGTCGCAATACAACAAGGTGTTGGAACAACGTAACGCGACGCTGCGCCGGCTTGCCGAAGGGCAAGACAATCCGGAGATACTGGCCATATTCAGCGAACGCCTGGTGGAATTGGGCAGTCAAATCTACGCGCGACGGGCCGCCTTTTTCGCCGAGATAAGCCGTGATACACAACGTATCCATTATGAGGAACTAACCGGGGGGCGCGAATCGCTGCGTATCGGCTATCTGCCCCGCCTGCAGGTGGGTCAAAACGGTAATGATAAGGAGACGGCCGTCGCCCTGGCCGGCTGGCTCGATGAGCATCGCGGAGATTTGGAAACTGTCAGCCAACGATTCGCCGGCGAACTGGCATCTTCCTATGAGGCGGATATCGCGCGGGGGGCGACTAACATTGGCCCACACCGCGATGATTGGTGTTTCTGGATTAACGGCCACCTGCTCAGCGATTATGGATCTCGCGGTCAGCAGCGCAGCGCCATGCTGGCCATGAAGATGGCGGAAATTGAGTGGATGTCCAGGCTATCAGGAGAAACGCCAATCTTGCTGCTGGATGAAGTCCTGGCTGAACTGGACCAACAGCGGCGGGAGCTCCTCCTACGCACCGTACAAAGCGTTGAGCAAGCGATTTTGACGGCAACCGATCCGGGCATGTTTAGTTCTGACTTCCTGGAAAAAGCAACGAGCATGACGGTTTCTGGTGGTCGCGTTCAAGTAGACAGCAGCAGTTAAATATGATCAACCTGAAGCTTACTTGTCCCCATCACTGCATTTTAGGCGGGTCGCAATGTCTTGCGATAGGGCAATATTGTGCCGGATGAGCAATATTGAACGCGTCGTAATCCCTGATGTCTCATGATTTCTAAACCTTATATTGAGACCTCCATAATAGGACATTAAATGAGACACAGTTTCTCCCAGGCTCGTTATCTGTACATTTTGAGGCTCAAGGTGCCCCGTCTCCCTGAATTTCCCATCGAAGATAATCTCCAGTCGATTGCTCTCCAATTCCAACGTTTTTCATTTATAATGGGCACATGCCTGAGATATTGCTGCGCACGAAGCTTTATGTCCCGCCACTACGGCCGAAC
>JAACFF010000447.1 GCA_009937635.1 Chloroflexota bacterium | reverse complement strand
GGTGCCCGGCGAGAAGATCTACCGCAGCCTGGAGAATTACCCTGAAGGCGAGACGGTACCCGGCCTGCTTATCGCCCGCTTTGATGGTTCGCTCTTCTTCGCCAACGCGCCCGACCTGGCCAACGAGATTCGTTATGGCGTGGAAATAAGCGACCCGCCGCCGCGAGTAGTCCTGGTCGATTTTGAATCGGTGACCGAGGTCGACGCCACGGCGCTGATCACCATCCGCGATCTGAACGAGGAGTTGGAGAAAGCCGACATCGACCTGCGCCTGGCCCGGGTCCGGACCCACGTCCTGGATCTCATGCGCACCACAGAGCTAGATGATCTGATCGGGCATGAGTACATCTACGACTCGGTACACGCTGGCGCAGACGCCTTCCTGGCTGAGCCTGAGCCAGAGCCGGTGGCAGAACCTGCGAAGGACGAAGAATGAACCACTTGATGAAGATCTGGAAGCAACCTGGTTTTATGCTCTTGCTCGTCGCCTTGCTTGTGGCATGCAGCGGGGCGTCGGAGGACAAAGCGGCCGCAGGCTTAGATCCGCCTGATCACCTGCATGACGCGGCCTGGCTGGTGACCGCCTATCAAAACAGCGAGGGCGAACTGTTCGATGTCCTGGAAGGCACAGAGATAACGGCCAGCTTCAGCCAGGAAAGGGCGGATGGCGGCACGGTGTATGGTTTCAGCGGCTGCAATGAGTACCACGGCGTTTACAACACTTCGCCTGAAAACAACGTCTGGCCGGGCATTGACCTGGTTTTCGACACTCAGAACGCCTGCTCAGATGAGATCATGGAACAGGAGCGAGCGTACATCACGGCGCTCAGCTTCAGCCGGCAATGGGTAATCGACGGACTAGAGATGATCTTCACCAAGTCTGAGTACGACGCAGAGACAGAGTCCAATGTGGATGTGACTACTGTCGCTTTCGACTACACTGGCGAAGCTGAGGCATTCAGCCGTGAAGAGGAGGAGTTCGTCATCCCAGAAGACGGCCTTGAATTCACCTACACCTTCGAAGATGACGACGAAGAATGGATCACCGGTTTCGCCGACCTGCCGGCCGACTACGACCCGGCCATTTACGAGCTAGATAGCGAATGGACCGAACTGCCCGATGATCTGGAAGGGCACGGCATCTTCATGCAGGGCCACAACCGCAGCGACGACCTGTTCATGTTCCTCAAGCGAGAAGTGGACGGGCTGAATCCAGGCGCGACATACCTGGCCACCTTCCAGTTGATCTTGGCCAGCAATGTCCCAGAAGGATTGTCGGGCATTGGCGGCTCGCCTGGCGAGAGCGTCTACGTCAAGGTCGGGGCGACGACCGAAGAATCGACAAGGGCAACCAGGCCTCGGAAGGGGAAGACATGATCAATATCGGCGACATGGCCAATCCCAATCTGACGCCTGAAACGGCCGGTTCCTATGAACTCATGGAGCAGAACAGTGTTGGCCGGGAGTTCGAGGCGACGGCCGATGAGGACGGGACCCTGTGGTTCATCGCCGGCACTGATTCTGGTTTTGAGGGGTTGACGACAGTTTATTACGACACGATTACTGTCGTGTTAGAAGAGAAATAGCTAGATGAATCGTGTCTTGGCTCAAGCCTAAGTCATGCCTCTAGCAGTATTCCTAGTACAAAAAGGAGAAAGACAATGAGTGAACGATTACGAGATGCCTACTTCCCCGGAACGGAGGAGCTAGGAGAACAAGAAATGCGCATCACGGCCCTAGGTACAGGCATGCCCAATCTGCGGCCGTCGCAGGCTTCAGCAAGTTTCTTTGTTGAACTTGGCAATGGGGACAAGTTCTTTTTCGACATGGGCACCGGCTGCATTATGAACTTCTGCGGCCTGGGTGTCTCCTATGTGAAGGCCAATAAGCTATTCCTTTCCCACCTGCACACCGACCACATGGGCGATTTCATGGCCTGGTATGTTGGCGGCTGGATCGAAAGGCAGGCTGATGGCGGCGTAGAGATATGGGGACCATCGGGTCCGGAACCGGACATGGGCACTCAATATTTCATCGACACGCTGGTGGAAGCCTGTAAATGGGACATCAGAAGCCGCGTCGGCCGGCTTCCCGAAGAAGGCCGGCAATATACCGTCCACGAGTTTGACTATACGGGAATGAATGAGGTTGTTTACGACCAGAATGGGGTCGTCGTTCGCAGTTGGCCGGCCAAACATATGATCGATGGCCCGGTAAGCTACAGTCTCGAGTGGAATGGATTGAAGTTCGTCTACGGTGGTGACTGCGCGCCCAACAAATGGTATATGGAATATGCCAAAGGGGCTGATGTGGCCATCCATGAATGTTTCATTACCGTACAGCTTCTAATGGAGAAGTTCGGTTTCCCCTATGACCTGGCGGTGAATGTCGGCACCCGCGGCCATACTTCACCGGCCGCCTGGGCTTCGGTGATGAAAGAAGTGCAACCCCGATTGGCCATCGCCTATCACTTCTACAACGATCCGGGCACCGCGCCGCTGGTCTTCAAGGAGATCCTAGACGTTTATGATGGGCCGATCCACCTATCTAAGGACAACTACGTCTACAACGTCACCAAAGATGACATCACCATTCGCCAGGTGGTAAACACCCAGGATACATGGCCGCTACCCCATTCCAGCGGCAATCCTGGCACGCGAGGCAAACTCTATCCCATGTCAGACTGGATGACAGAGTCCGAGGTCAAGTTCCCGGGCATCGACGAATACCCCGACGTGGCCGATTTTTAATGAATTTCGCCGTCCGACAGTTGACATTGACCAGACGCGGGCAGTAACAGAATATTCATGAAAAGTTGAGGTGGGCTAGCGTCGGTTAATCTCCGCCAACGCTAGCCTGTTTCCTTGCATTCAACATGTCCAATATCATCAAAGAATTGACGATCCCTTTTGCGACCGCAAGATTATGCTCGATCAAAGCTTGTCCGATACTCTGACCTATCACCATTCTATGCTGCAGGACGAGACGCGTACCAGCAGCTTCCTGCGAGCAATCTTGGGTACGGTGAAGCCGGGTGATATCGTTTTGGATATCGGAGCAGGAACTGGAATCCTGGCCCTTTTCGCCTGCCTGGCTGGAGCAAGGCATGTGTATGCTATCGAGCGGGACCCAATTATAGAGCTCGCCCGACAGATTAGCCGAGACAATGGTTTCTCGGAAAGAATTTCCTTTTTTCAAGATTGGTCAACCAATGTTGAGCTTCCTGAACCCGCCGATGTGCTGGTGACCGAAACAATCGGCAATGCTGGCTTTGACGAGGGGATCCTTGGTTGGGTACACGACGCGAAGCAGCGATTACTGAAGCCCGAAGCGCGAATTATTCCTCGATCAGTCGAGTTAATAACTGCACCAGTTAAGAATCCAACGGACTTCAATCTCGTCTCAGATTGGCGGAAGGATCTTTATGGATTTGATTTCTCATCGGCACGAACCATCATGGCCAAGCAACTCATCTGGACGCGCCTTTCAGAGAAGGCTCTGCTGGGGAAACCAGTTACTGTATCAAAGGTTCGTTTGGATCAGTTCAATAACTCAAACGTTCGCGCAGAAGTGGTTCTAGAGATTACCAAACATGGCTGGATGCATGGATTGGTTATCTGGTTTCGCACCGAGCTTATGCCCGGCCTTAATCTGAGTAATAAACCACAGAATAGCGTACCAAGTTGGAACCAGGGTTTTCTACCCTTGTTGAGACCTTTGGAGGTTGATCCAGGAGACTGCGTACAGGCAGTGATAGAGATCGATGCAAATGGCGCCAATTGGTTGTGGCAGGTTGATAGCAACAAGCAAAGCTCTATATCAACTCAACAGCGATTGGTGCACAGTGAGAAATTGGCTGTAAATCTATAGATTTTTGGAGGTGTAACGATGATGAGAGGTGGTAGAAGAGGTGGGGCTCGAGGTGGCCGAAGAGCCGTAGCTCGCACGCAGCGAAGGAGGAGACGAAGGCGGAGAAGGCGGGTCATTCTTGTCGGCGGTCTCATCGCCGTTGGTGTCTATAAACTGAGCAAGCGCGACACCGAACGTGTGGAAGAACACACCGGAAAAAAGGCTGAAGAGTTAAGCGATGAAGAACTCGACCGGGCCATGGACGACCTGAATATCTCCAAGCAAGAGCTAACCGACGAAGAGTGGGAATATGTCGACGCCGAAGATGCCAAGGAAGATTCAGCGCCTGTGACCAGCGCTCCGGCCGGTGAACCCGATTACCTCAACGAACTAGAAAGGCTTTCCGAATTACACGATCAGGGCGTCATCACTGACGAAGAGTTCCAGGTGAAGAAAAAGCAGTTGTTGGGGTTGTGAGTTATAGACCGCCAATTGAGGACATGAATATGGTTCGATAGGAGAATAGAAAAATGGAACCAGCACTGGCACTGGTCGCCGTCCTTGTCTGCGTTTTGGTGGCGGCCGCTATCTCCCGTCGCATCCAAGGCACTATTGTCACCCTGCCGATGGTATACACCGTGCTGGGACTGATCCTGAGCGGCCGGGTTTTGGGCATCATCGAAGTAGATCTGGAAAACAAGTTCATCCAGATCATTGCTGAGTTAACCCTGATCCTCGTCCTGGCCACCGACGCCTCGCGCATCAACGTTCGCAGCCTGATACGTGACCATTCATTGCCGACGCGCTTGCTGGCCATCGGGCTGCCACTGATGATGTTGTTCGGCACCATCCTGGCAGCTATCTTTTTCGCTGAGCTGACTTTTTGGGAAGCGGCCGTGCTGGGGGTCATCCTCTCGCCCACAGATGCCAGCCTGGGTCAGGCCGTGGTTACCAATCCCAGGGTGCCGGTGCGCATCCGCCAGACACTCAATGTCGAAAGCGGCCTCAACGACGGTATAGCCATGCCGTTCCTCTTAATGGCCCTCAACCTAGCCCTCGCAGAAGAAAGTCCCCTGGGGCAAAGTCATTTTCTTGGACGGGCGCTTACCCTGATCGTCCTCGGTTTGGTGGTAGGCCTAATCGTCGGTTTTCTTGGCGGCCGGTTCATCGAGTGGGGTCAGAAAAGCGGCTGGATGTCCAAGGAGTTCCAAAAGATCAGCACCCTAGTGCTGGCTCTGCTGGCCTACGGCGCCGCCGAATTAACTGGCGGCAACGGATTCATTGCTGCTTTCGTCATGGGGGTGACGATGGCCAATACAACCCGGAGAGAAGACACAGAAATGCTCTACGAGTATGCAGAGGTGGAGGTGCAGGGCTTGATGATGCTGACCTTCATGATCGTTTTCGGAGCCGTCATGCTGCCGCTGGCCTTGGATCAGTTCGATGGCACCATGCTGCTATATGCCGTATTGAGCCTAGCCGTTATCCGGCTTGCCGCGGTTGGACTAGGATTGATCCGCACGAAAGTAAAGCCAATTACGACAGGCTTTATCGGTTGGTTTGGACCGCGAGGTATTGCTTCTATCCTTTATGTATTCACTGTCATGGAGGAGGACCTGCCGGGCGAATCCCTGATCTATGGCGTCGTCATGTTAACGGTTCTGATCAGCATCTTCGCCCATGGCGTGACGGCCGCGCCGGGCGCCAAATGGTATGCTCAGCAAGTCGAAGGTGTCGCAGAATCCGAAGGTACAGAGATGCAGGAAGTGCCGGAGATGCCCATTCGGCGGGCTTAGGATTGAATTGCTAAGTGAACATCGTGACGCTGACCATTTTCAATTGGAACCACTCCGATGCGGACGCTGTGCTTGAAACGAGCTTGCCTTGAGAGCAACCAATGGCTACTGAAGCTGACGAATTAACGACAACCGGTCTGCGTGTCCCGCGTGCCATCCTAATAAGCGACCTTATTGCTGGGTTGGTTAATGCTATTGTTTCCATACCAGGGGGCATCGCCAACGGCGTTCTGGCGGGTGTAAATCCCGTGTATGGCCTTTATTCCATGATGGTGGGAACACCAATAGCGGCGCTGTTTACCAGTTCCGTCATCATGAATGTTGATGCAACCAGCGCCAC
>JAACFF010000446.1 GCA_009937635.1 Chloroflexota bacterium | reverse complement strand
TCGCGTATGTCGACGCCGTCGATCTGGATCTGGCCCTGATCGGGGTCGTAGAAGCGGGGGATGAGATTGACGAGACTGCTTTTACCGGAGCCGGTCGCTCCCAGGAGGGCCACGCGCTGCCCAGGAGCGATCTCAAAGCTGACCTGGTTGAGCACGTCCCGGCCACCACTGCCACGGCCGTTTCCTGGTGTTGAATCGCCCAGACGGCCGATATGGTGGCCATTATAATGGAAGGTGACGTCGTTAAAGGCCACGCGTCCGCTGAGACGTTCGGCCGTGTGTGCGGATGGATCTTGCTCGATGGCGGGTTGGGTGTCAAGCACTTCCCAGACGCGTTCGGACGAGGCTTCGGCCTGGGAGACCATGGTCAGCATATTGCCCAATAACATGAGGGGGGCCATGCCAATGAGCAGGTAGTTGGTGAAGGCGACGAGCTCGCCAACGGAGAGGAGGCCGTTGATGGTGCTGACGCCGCCGAACCAGATCACGGCCACGATGCCCAGGTTGGTGAGCAGGGTCAGGATGGGCAGGGCGACGGCCATGAGACGGCCGACTTTGATATTGTCGTCCCGGTAATGGCTGTTGATGCCCTGGAAACGGCCGATTTCAAAGCGCTCGCGCACGAAGGCCTTGACGACTTGTATGCCGGCCAGGTTTTCTTGCACGATGGTGTTGAGCATGGAGAGGGTCTGCTGCACGATGGTGAAGAGGGGTTGGGCCAGGCGCATGACGCCCCAGATGAGTAATGCGGCCAGGGGTAAGAGTAGGACCATGACCAGGGCCAGCTGCCAGTCGATGATGAACATGAGCAAGACGCTGCCGGCGATCATGAGCAGCGCGCGCAGCACCAGGGCCAGGCCGTTGCCCACGAACATGCGCACCAGGTCCACGTCGCTGGAGATGCGCGTCATAAGCTGGCCGGTCTGCATATGGTCCAGGTTAGCGAAGGAGAGGGATTGGATGTGGGAGAAGAGATCGTTGCGTATGTCGTAGGCCAGGCCCTGGGAAAGTAAGGCGCGGCAGACGCCTTGGCCCAATGTGGCGATGGCCCCGGCCAGGGCCACGACCAACAAGAGGGCTGTGCCCTGTAAGATGGCCTGCATATCACCGGGGATGATGCCCTCGTCGATGACATAGCCCAGAACGCGAGGTACAGTAAGTTCCATGACCACGGGCAAGACGACCGTAATGACCAGGAAGAAAGAGACCCAGGCATAAGGGCGGACGAAGGAGCGCATGCGTTTTAGAGATTTCATTGGCTAGGGGTCTGGCGCTAGGGGTCTGGAATCAGCTGATTCCTGACCCCTGGCGCCTGATAGCTACACAAGTTCAAAGCCCTGGTCATGCAATACCTTGCTCAAACCCGGCCGGATTGGACCAGCGATGCGGCGGGCGCAATGCTCGGTCCAGCCATAGTCCTCCATTTCTTCTTCTGCGCCCGGTTTTGCTACCTGGCGCCCCTGGTAGATGCCGGTGGCGATCATGGCCTGGTCGTATTCTTGTAGATACGCTTCTTCGCCGCTTGTGTCGTACGTCTCCCAGTGCAGAATCGTATCCAAGGGTAGGCGCGGGCGAATGCGCGGAGCGCGTACAGGCCAGCCTAAGGTCATGCCGGAGATGGGGAAGACCAGGCGCGGCAGATTTAGCAGTTCGATGACTTCGGCCGGGTTGTTGCGAATAGCGCCGATATAACACATGCCCAGGCCCAGCGATTCGGCGGCGACGGTGGCGGTTTGCATGAGGATGGCCACGTCTACGACCGCTAAGAGGAAGTTCTCAGCATAATTTAAGACCGGGTCGTGGCCGCGCC
Organism: Chloroflexota bacterium; assembly: GCA_009937635.1. Lineage (GTDB taxonomy): Bacteria > Chloroflexota > Anaerolineae > Promineifilales > Promineifilaceae > JAACFF01. The sequence goes on along the minus strand of JAACFF010000446.1, from coordinate 2,856 downwards.
GTTCGGCCGCACGCTCCAGGCGGCTGAGATCGGCGCACCAGGCCAGGAATACAGGGGCCTGGCGGATGTGGGCCTGGTTGCCGCATAGGGATGCTAATTGGTCCCGTTTTTCGGCCGTTGTGACGGCGACGACGCTGTACATTTGCAAATTTGACGAGGTGGAACCACGCTGCCCGGCGGCGACAATGGTTTCGACCACGTCCTTGGGGATGGGATCGGTCTTGTATTGGCGGACGGAGCCATGGGCGTAGATTTGTTCGATGGTTGCTGTGGTCACTGATTGCTCCTTACTCTTGGCGCTGGGGATAACTTCGAGCATTGTGAAAAACTTCGCGATATTGACATGTTTCCCGTTAACTTTTATGATGAAAACCGTAAACCTGACCTAAGGCCGCGGCTTCTGCCTCCTCAGAGAAGTTAGCATTCCTAAGCATGATTTGAGGAGCTAATTATGCATCCCAATTTCGAAGTTGTAAATGGTATTTAGTTAGATATTCTTCTCAATAGCCCGGCCAATTGAGGTTATGGCGGCAGCATCAAATGTGGCAACAAAGACTTTTTGATCCGATATAGGAGTTGACTTATGCGCGTGTTTATCAGCGGTGCCACGGGGGTCTTGGGACGCCGGGTTGTTCAACGGCTGAGCGAGGGCGGCCATGAAGTGGTTGGTCTAAGCCGTTCTCAAGCCAACAGTGGGTGGTTGGAGCAAAATGGAGCGGAGGCGAGAACAGGAGATCTATTTGATCAAGAGCAGATGACCGAACTCACGGCCGATTGTGACGCGATATTACACCTGGCGACGGCGATTCCGACCAAGGCGAGAACAAAGACGGCCGATTGGCAAATGAATGACCATATCCGGCGTGACGGAACGCGGGTTTTGGTGGAAGCTGCCATTCGCAACAAGTGTAAACTATATGTCCAGCAGAGCATAACCTTGATATATGGGGAGCAAAATGGGAACTGGGTTGATGAAGAGAGCTCGATTCCCGCGAAGCAGCCCAGCATTCTTGAATCGGCAGTTGATATGGAGCAGATCATCCAGGACGCCATCCAGCAGCACGATCTGCCGGCCATCACCTTGCGATTTGGTTCCTTTTACAGCCACGACTCAGCCCAGACTCAGGCCATGCTGCAACTGGTACAAAAAGGATTCTTTCCCATTGCCGGTGATGGGCAGGTCTATTGGAACTTGATTCATGTAGATGACGCGGCCAGCGCTGTGGCCACGGCCGTGGACAACTATCAGGCGGGCTTAGGAGAAACCTTCAACATCTGCGACGATGAGCCGGTCTATTATTCAGAGTTGATGCGCTTCATTGCCGAGACGCTAGGCGCCAGAAAGCCAGTACGCTTCCCACGCTTCCTGAACAACCTGATGCTCGGCTCGCACGTTGCCGGTGCCATCTTCGCCTCGGCCCGATGTAGGAATGAGAAGGTGAAGGAGACGTTGGAGTGGAAGCCGCGCTTCGAATCGTATCGGGAAGGATACCGGTCTGTGATTGGGAAGTGGCTGGAGTCTTAGGCTGCGTGTCGATGCAGAATATTCCAGGATGATATAGCCAAGTATTTTACGCAACAAAACGCGACCCTGCTGTTCATTGCTCATTGAGATGGGGGACGACGCACCACCACCCGGAAACCGAAATTATCGGTGCGGACTGCAAAACGGCCATAATTGCGGTAGGCAGCGTATGAATTGAGCGGACTACTTTTCCAAGAGCCGCCGCGCATGACGATGTATTCCTCCTTATCGTCATACCAGGACGCTGTCCATTCCCACACGTTGCCCGCCATATCCACACACTCATAGGGGCTGTCCCCCTTCGGCGAATAGTAGCCAACCGGGGTTGTGCTACCATTGCCAGCTTCTTCCGTGTTGCAGTATCCTTCGTGCCACTCATTGCCCCAAGGATATATGTTCCCATCCTTGCCTCGTGCAGCCTTTTCCCATTCTTCCTCGGTAGGTAAACGCGTATCTGCCCAGTCGGTATATGCCTTGGCATCATGCCAACTAACCTCAGTAACTGGATGGTTTTCAAGCTTTGCCTTAATTGTTTTTCCCTTCCAATGCCTCGGCGAATTATATCCCGTTGCTCTTACAAATCGTGAATAATGCATATTCGTGACCGGTGTCTTGGAAATCCAAAACTCAGGTAGATAATAAGGCCGGTTATCCTCGCTATAAATGAATTCTCCGCCCGGGATGCGAATCATCTCAAGGCCAGTCTTGTCGTCGGTGTAGGTGTCGGCAGGAGTAGCCTCTTTAAGGACGGCCTCATCATTGATATCTGTGTCGGGAGTGGGCGCAAAGTCAGGCCAAGCGACATTTGGGCGCTGACTTTTTACTTCATCAAGTAACCGTGGCAACTCTCCGCGCCTCTCCAAGTAGGTGATGAGGTCCTGCATCTTCGTGCTCTTTGTCGTGCCAGCCAGTTCCTCATAATCAAGACCCAGGTCAAAACACAATACGCGCAATTCTTCCGGATCAAAATGCTTGATCAATAGCTTGCGTAAGTGAATCATTTCAAGGCCCGTCTTGTTGTCGGTGTAAGATCTGGTAAAAGGAACCTCACTAATAGAACCAGGCTGTCTCTGTTCTGCCGCAGCTTCGTCGTCGATATTGCCGGCGGAGATAATGTCACCTTGAACAATGATGGTTGGCTTCTCGATATTGTCATTTTCGAAAGCGTCATCACGATGCAGCGTTAGCAGCTTGCGTCGACCTAACTCAGAATCTGAGGTTGCGGATGTCGAATCGTAGCCAAGAACGGGGACTTCTGTACTGATGTCTCGCTCCACGATTTCCTGGTCGGGGCGCATATAAGAAATACGTATGAAGAGGGGGACGTAGGA
>JAACFF010000445.1 GCA_009937635.1 Chloroflexota bacterium | reverse complement strand
GCTATCTTATAATTGGTCTACTAATGCTCGTTGGCGTATTAGCCGTATCCGCTTGCTCACCGCAAACTAGCGCATCAGCCGCTGCCGGCAATTCGGAAAATCAGGACCGTGATGATCAACATGCGGATGACGAACACGACGAAGCAGATACTCACGATGACGAACACATGGAGGCTGATGACGAGCACATGGATGGGATGGACCACATGCACGTGGCCGCCCCGGCGGAATTCGCCTCATTGGCCAATCCTTTTGCCGACGATCATGAAGCCATCGAAGCGGGCGAAGAAACATTCAATACCTTGTGCGCCACCTGTCATGGTCCGCAGGGGCAAGGCGATGGTGTGGCAGCGGAAGCCCTGGACCCCAAACCGGCAACGCTGGCTGACGGTATGATGATGAATGAACTGAGTGATGGCTATCTGTTCTGGCGGGTAAGCAAAGGCGGCGCAATGGAACCATTTAACTCCGCCATGCCCGCCTGGGAAAGCGGCCTAACGGAAGAACAACGTTGGCAGGTTATCAGCTATGTGCGGACATTAGCCGGTGATGAAGATGGACACATGGGGGAGACTCACATGGATGACGGGCATGATGAATAGTCGAATGGGCACTGCGATGAACGGAAGAAGGCTACGCTGTCACCTATGACGAGCAAAAACGAAGGGACCTGGCTAATTGGCCAGGTCCTCTTATTGATGACAGTCACTCGGGTTAGCGAGGATAAAGTGTTACGGTACCGCTCTAGGGATTGTATCGAATGCTCCCATTTGGAATAAAAGCATAGTCCACTCCGGGTGTTATTTCATGAGCCAGTTCTGGATGTGGACCACCGTCCAAATCAAAACTAGTGCGCGCAGTGTGCTTGAGCCAAACAACCTTAGTCGGGTGCTTGGATCCTTCCTGATTGCTAATATCGCTAATCAACTCATGATCATGGACATAACCCTTACTGGCATACTGCTCAGCTTTCTCCTCCGACCACGTATCGATGATCCCATGTACGATGAAATGCAGCTCACCGGCGCATGGGTAAAACCAGCGGCGCTAACGGATACGATTGCCATAGCCAATAGGGCCACAAAAGTAACCAACAACGCAATCTCCCTGTAATTCTTTGGGCAAAATGGCATTACCCCGCCAAATGGCTTGTACAGCGCACGCTAAATTGCACTGTTAAGAGTTCCTTAGCTAACGTACCATCTGTTCATCATGAAACTAATTTCTGCCGAGGTTGACTAAGTAATGAAACGATGGTTCTTTATCCCAGGATTTATGGCCATGTTATTGTTGCTGGTCAGTTGCGCAGGCACGCCAAAGACGACTGCGCTCAAGCCGCGGCAGCAAGCACAAAAAATTCCACCACCACCCGCCTTTGTTCCGGAGGAAGTTGCTCTAGGAGAAAGGGTGTACGCTGAAAATTGTGCCAGTTGTCACGGAGTTGACCTGGAAGGGGAGGCGCAGTGGAAGATCCAAAACGAAGACGACTCTTTTCGCTCTCCGCCACATTCGGCCGAGGGTCACACCTGGCACCACGCGGATAGCTTCCTTATCGAATCTATTGAAAAAGGTGGTGCCCGCTTTGAGGGCCTCAATATCGGTGGTACAAGTGCTATGCCGGCGTTTTCAGGCATATTGACAGACAAAGAAATTGGGGCTGTACTAGTTTACATTAAGAGCACCTGGCCTGAGGACATCCGTGCTTTACAGTGGCAGCAAACGCTGAAAAACTCGTCACAATAACCGATCAATATTGGAGGAATTTATGACAACACATGCCAATCATGAAACAAGCCATCAACATAGTTCAGCGGAAAGCCATCCTGCTGACTACTGCTCATGCTGTAGGGTTTGTGATTTAACGGCCGTGCAATCAGAACATGATGAACACTCGGATCACGGGGACCACAGCGGCCATCAGGACCACACCGGTCACGAACTCATGTTTCGTAACCGTTTTTGGGTATGCTTACTGTTGAGTGTCCCCGTTTTAATCTACAGCCCAGCTATCCAGAATTGGTTCAACTATACCGCTCCCGTGTTTCCCGGCAGTCAATGGATCTTGCCCGTACTGGCTACGGTTGTCTTCATTTACGGGGGATTGCCGTTTCTGAGCTTGTCTCGTTGGGAATTGCGGGATCGGAAACCGGGCATGATGACACTGATTTCTCTAGCCATCAGCGTCGCCTACTTTTACAGCATGGCCACCTTAATCTGGGATATCGGCGAAGATTTCTTTTGGGAACTGGTGACGCTGATTGATATTATGCTGCTCGGTCATTGGATGGAGATGCGCAGTGTGCGCCAGGCCTCGGGCGCATTGGATGCGCTGGCTAAACTCATGCCAGATAAGGCCGATGTCATCATGCCGGATGGGAGTGTGATGGAACACAGCCTTAACGACTTAAAGACTGGAGACCTTGTTCTCATTCGTCCCGGTGCCAATGCACCAGCCGACGGTGTTGTGGTTGAGGGAGCGTCCGATGTGAATGAGTCGATGCTGACTGGAGAATCAAGGCCGGTCAAGAAAACAGTGGATTCCCAAATCATTGCCGGGACAATAAATTCGGGGAACGGTAGTTTACGCGTAAGTCTCACGGCAGTTGGCGACGACACCGCCCTGTCCGGGATTATGCGTCTTGTCCAAGAAGCACAGCAGAGCAAATCGGAGACCCAACTTCTGGCCGACAAAGCAGCCTCTTGGCTCTTTTATGCGGCCGTTTCGGTTGCTTTGCTGGCCGGCATTATTTGGTCAGCCTATTTCGGCGGCATCACAGAACAGGTCATCGCCATAGTTGTCACTGTGCTCGTCATTGCCTGTCCGCACGCCCTGGGGCTTGCCGTACCCTTGGTTGTGGCCAACACGACCTCCCTTGGCGCGAACAATGGCATCCTTATACGCGACCGGCAAGCGATGGAAACGGCGAAGGATTTGAACATCATCATCTTCGACAAGACGGGAACACTAACAAAGGGTGAAATCGGAGTTGTAAACATAGCCTCGGCAGATGGGGTTGACATTGATGAGTCCTTGGCCATCACCGCCGCAATCGAAGGGGACTCGGAGCATCCCATAGCCCAGGCCGTTAGACAGATGGCTGAAGAAAAGCAGCTTAACCTACCTCAAATCAGTGAATTTCAGATTCTAAAAGGGCGCGGCGTTCAAGCCGCGTATGACGGTGTTCTAGTATATGTGGGTGGGCCACGGCTGCTGGAGCATTTGGAGATAGAACGATCGGACCATCTAGCGCAGTTCGCGGGAGATGCAGGTGATAAGGGGCAGAGCGTCATTTACCTGGTTCGTGGTGAGAGCGTGGTCGCCGCATTTGCCCTGGCGGATGTGATTCGTGAGGAAAGTAGTACGGCCGTACACGCTCTTCATGATCTGAGTGTGGAAGTTGCTATGCTCACCGGAGACAGCCGCGATGTGGCCAAAGCCGTCGCCGATGAACTGGAAATTGATCAGTACTTTGCCGAAGTCCTACCGGCAGATAAAGATAAGAAAGTCATTGAACTGCAAGGTGAAGGCAAGCGCGTCGGCATGGTTGGTGACGGCGTCAACGATGCCCCTGCGCTCACCCGCGCCGACATTGGCATCGCTATCGGCAGCGGCACCGATGTGGCGGTTCAGTCGGCCGGACTGATCTTGGTGAAAAGCAACCCACTGGATGTGGTGAAAATCCTTAGGCTAAGCAAGGCCAGTTACCGTAAGCAAACCCAAAATATCTGGTGGGGAGCCGGGTATAACATCGTCATGATTCCGCTGGCGGCTGGGATTCTGGCTCCCTGGGGGTTCATCATGCCGCCTGCGTTGGGCGCATTCCTCATGTCAATCAGCACCATTATTGTGGCCATCAATGCCCAAACATTAAAGCGAACCAATCTAGATGCCGCATAGTAAGCAAACCTGTGCTCTACTCCTCGGATACGCCAAATGGCCTAGTGGCCACACTATAAATTGCCCTGTTTCACCAAAGTAAACCGCGTTAAGGTTTATGTCTGACGAGAGTATCAGTTCTAATCGCGGCTCACGTATAGCCGTATGGAGAAGAGTATGTCAACCAGTAAGGTCAGCAAAAAAGAACAGAGAAGACAGGAATTAGCTCGCGAGAAACGCAAGAAACGGCTGCGAATCGGCATTCCAGTCACTTTGTTGGCGGTTGCCTTTTTGGGTGCTGCTTTCTATCGCCTGACACGTCCCGATTTGGAAGGGGTTCTTTCTTTTGGCAATCTCTTGCGAAACCACGATCAGGAGGCGGAGTTTGCCGATTCTGGTTTGCCTCCAACAGGTGGCTCCCACGACCCACGATGGCAGAATTGCGGCGTCTATGCTGATCCGGTTGATGAAAGTTTGGCTGTTCACTCTCTGGAGCATGGTGCGGTTTGGCTTGCCTACCAGCCAAACCTCGCTGTAGATAAAGTCGCCGAGTTGCAGGATATGGTACGCGGCGAGAGCTATGTCTTGATGAGCCCATTTCCCGGATTGCAGAGCGAAGTGGTTATGTCCTCATGGGGTAAGCAGTTGATCATAGATGCAGTCCCTGATGAAAGCATTGAACAATTTATTGAGAGATACAAAGGAGCCGGTCCGGAACCTGGCGCACCTTGTACGGATGGCGTTGGCCAACCGCTTAATTAAGGAAAGGACCAGATGAAACCTGTGCCCTATTTAATAACTCTACTAA
>JAACFF010000444.1 GCA_009937635.1 Chloroflexota bacterium | reverse complement strand
TGATCTGGCACGCCCTCGGTACCGTAAGCCTCTTTCCTCATTATGAGGCATTCTTCAACGAGTTAGCAGGTGGTCCCGAAAACGGCCATCGCATCCTCGTTGACTCAAATCTGGACTGGGGGCAAGATTTACCGGCCTTAAAGCAACTCTTGAACAACCAGGGCCTTGGCGAGGTGTATTTATCCTATTTTGGTACTGCCCCACCTGAAGATTATGGCGTCAGCTACCGGCCCTTACCCAGCTTTCCACGTTTCGAGAAAGGCATAGAAGAAAAAGCCTTTAATCCTTACACGCCACCGCCAGGCTGGTACGCACTGAGCGCAACCAGCCTACGACTCGGCCTCTATCTGCAAAACAGGGATTTATATGCGTACTTTAGCGATAAAGAGCCGGTGGCTCAAGCTGGCTACTCCATAAACCTTTATGAAGTACAGTATCCGGAAGAAACTTCTATTGAACGCCAAGTCGTTGTCGATCAGGCAGTCTGGGAGATACCAGAAGCGCGCTATGGGCTGTTGCCAAACCAACGCCTTGTGGCCAAATGGACGCGGTCGCCGAGCAGTACCGTTACCTGGCCACCACACGAGGCAGACTTGCCTCCCGGATTTCAATCAATAGATGCTGACTTTGGCGATGCTTTCTCTCTTTTGGGATTTGCGATTGAACAGCCGGAAGTGAAATCGGGCGAAGCTCTGGACGTGTCGTTGGTCTGGCAGGTAATAACGGCCGATATCGCAATGCCTTCTCCCACCACTGCCGATCCCCTGGCGGCCTTCATTCACTTATCTTCCGCCGACAATCCAGGTGACATCCTGGCCCAGTACGATGGTTGGGAGACAGCTTTGACAGGGTTGGAAACGGGTGACATCATCATTCACTCCGTTCAGGTGCAGGTGCCTGAAAACACACCGCCGGCCACGTACCAGTTGCGCACCGGTCTTTATTCGCCGCAGTCCTGGCAACGACTTCCGGTGATCGGGCCTGGAGAAACGACTGATTCGGTCTCGCTCACACAAATCCGCGTCGTTGCTGGGGATGGGAAATAGATGCATCAATGCAATAGGCGCAATATCAAGCCAGGTTTAAAGTACTTTTCTTTCCAGACAGCCTGGCAGACAATACACCAGGATACTGATGAATTCGCAGGTGCTGCGCGCACCCGCCGCGGATGGGCTGTTGAACAGGTCAAGCATGCTTGAACGAGGAATAAGATGGAAATGGTTTATCTGGCCACTGATCTTGATTGCCATCGGCGTCTTGGTATGGCGAGAGCAGCGCGCCTCTTCGGCGAACGGACCATCGCTTGAGCCCCAGTTTTCCCTGCCTGCCGGCGCTTACGATCATGACATCCAGCTAAGCATTGACGCTGTACACCCAGAGACCGAGATATTTTTCACCCTTGACGGCCGTATCCCTGATCCGGCAACGGCTATACAATATACGCAGCCGATTCTCCTCAGCGCTGATTTTCCCCAGACTGTGGTCATTCGCGCCCAGGCATTTCTGCCTGACGGCACATCTGGGCCACTTGCCAATGCCACTTATTTCGTGGGCATGGAAACGAGCCTGCCTATGTTGTCGATTATTGTCGACCCGGACGATTTCTGGGACGACGAGCGCGGCATCTACGTCAATCATTGGCAGCGCGGGCGTGAATGGGAGCGCCCAATCGACCTGACCTATGTCGCGGCCGATCGTGAAGCCGGTTTTCATATTGGTGCCGGCGTACGCGTGCATGGTGGGTGGACTCGTTTCTTTTCCGACAAAAAATCGCTGCGTCTCTATTTCCGTGACCTTTATGGCGCGCGAAAGTTGGAGTTCCCCCTCTTTGGCGAAGAAGGGCAAATCGCTTTTGACAACCTGGTCCTGCACAATAGCAGCAAGGATTTCCAACTATTTGAAAACCAATTGGTTGAGCGGTTGGCGGATCAGATGGGCGGCTTCATGACGCGCAGCCAGCCAGTGTTGTTATTCATCAACGGCCGTCCTTGGGGCATTTACCAGATTCGCGAACGTATTGACCAGCGACTTCTGGATCAAAACTATGGCGTGCCTGCAGCGGATATTACCGATACACCAAACAATCGCGGTATGCAATCTGAGGAACAACTGGCGGTTGACACAGTGCATTGGGAAAATTTCATGGATTTCGTGTTGGCGAACGATCTAGCCGATCCGGCGAACTTCGCTACCCTGCAAACACAAATAGATCTGGAAAATTTCGTCGATTATTATTTACTGCAAATGTTCGTGGCCAATACGGACTGGCCCCATCATAATGTCCAGCAGTTCCGGCCGCGTACACAAGGGGGACGATGGGAGTGGATTGTCTGGGACAATGATCTTGCGTTTGAACGGGTAGACCGGCAAATGGTAGATCATGTGCTGAGTGTTGAGCATCCGCTCGGCGAGCGCATGGTGATTTTGTTTAATAAGTTGCTGGCGAACCCGGAATTCCGCAGCCTCTTCATAACGCGCGCCGCCGACTTGCTCAATACAACATTGGCCACGTCGAATGTCCAAGCGCATATCAACGAGCTTGCCGGTGAATTGGAACCGGATACAAGTTTTGAACGGGAACGATGGGATCTTATCCAGGATTGGGTAGACATCGTAGCGTATATGGGCGACTATGCTGAGCAGCGACCAGACATTATGCGCGATCATATGGTGGAAAGCCTGGAGTTGCCGGGTACGGCAAGGTTGAGCTTTAACCAGACTGATGGAGAGACAGGATGGATCGTAGTCAATGATACAGCCCCGCAGCAGCTTCCCTGGCAGGGAATATATTTTTTGGACAGCACGATTCGTCTACAAGCGATTCCGCCTGCAGGCTACGCGTTTTCAGGCTGGGAAGGATTTCCTGGGGTTGAAGAAGGCGACTCCAACCCGATTTCCATGATTGTTGAAGGCGACATGAGTATCTCGCCACGATTTGCGCCTTTGGAGCCGGACGTGCCACGACCAGGGGACGTGACCTTTACCGCCTACCACGTCGATGATACGGGCCAGATTGAAGGCGATTGGTTTGATTTACAAGTGCAACGGGCCGGGGGCGTGGATTTACGCGGGTGGCGTGTGACGGACAATGATTCTGTTGCGGCTACCGACGAAGGATCGCTGATTTTTGTCGACGATCCCTTATTGGCCAACCTGTCGCCAGGAACTATTGTGCGCGTGATGGCCACGAAGACGCCGTATAATACCGAGCAGTTCCCGTTTGACGGGGGTCAAAATGGGATAATCCAGCTCTATGTGGGCAACGGCCTGATCGACGAGCAGCAAGATCCCTGGTTTAACCTTGGAACGCGCGACAACCTGGTGCTGCTGGCTCCCGGTCCGACTGATGACCTGGCTGATGACATCCCGGTTGCATTCTGGAGCGACAATTCGGCCGTGACGCCTGCCTCGTTTGGTCTACCATATCCTTGAGCTGTCAGGTGCCCTAGGGTCTGCTGATTTCCTTTAGCAGAATTGAATTGTCTTCAGGAACGGTTCCATCCGCTGCGGTAGCCGCCAGCCGTTGGCCGGTATCCGGTGCATAAAGGCCCACCTTGAGCTTATACTCCCCGGCCGGTAGATCTGGCGGAAGGGAAATTGAATGCGTGTCGGGAATGGTTACCCCTGGCTGCCAGGCTCTGGTAGGGAAACGGCCGTTTCCAGGTATGCCATCGTGGTTGGCCACTAGCTGCCCGCTGCTATCCACCAGATGGACGAATACTACATAATCTTCCTCCATAGCGTGCTGGGTTTGCCACTGCAGCGTCACATCCAAGACGCCATCTGCTACTTTTTCAGACGCGGCGAATCCGACAAGTTGAATAGCAGCACCAAAGCCGGCTTCGATGGCTTCAATATTCTCTGGATCTTCTTCCCACGGTACGATGATGTAGCCTGTTGGCACACGATCGAGCTGGTTAAAGTCGTTGTCTAAAGAAATAGGCCAAAGATTTTCAGATTCAGGGCCAAGCAGTGAAAGATTCAAAAGGTACACGCCTGCTTCCAGATCCTCAGGCATGGCCAAAGGAAACTGTTCGACAATGACCTCGCCCGCTTGCCAATTTTCCGGAGATATGCTTTGTGGCAGATCGATGCGCCACTCTTCGATTGTGCTGTTGTCGACTTGAGAGAGTAGACGCACAATGGCCTTGAAGGTTGTATGCGATTGGACGGTTGCTTGAGGAGCCTGCATGGTAAGGGCCATCTGCACCGATTCGCCGGCACGCACTTGTTCCGGTCCAATCTGGTAGCCGAGCAGCCACAAGCGATCAGGCACGCGAGCGTTGATAGCATGACGCTGGCCCAATTCGTCTACAGGCATCCGGTAAGCCCATGCGGTAATTGGCGCTTGGGGCAGGTAAGGAGAGTTGAACTGCTTCAGCGGCTCATAGGCCAGGCGGAACCACACCGATTCACGAAGTTGTTGCCAGGGCAGATCGTTGGTCGTGACCAGATAATCGATGGGATGCGCTTGTAATAGTTCCAGGGTGCCCGTTGCTGTTTCAAGTTGGTGAAGGTCCGGTAACGAAGCTGTAGGTCGCCGGGCAAGATGACCTATTCTCTCGTTAGCCAGCAGCGTCTCCGCCGGCCCCATTTCTGTGTGCAGCCAGGAGGCGACCTCTGCTTCTAACTGCCATAGGATCTCCGGCCTTCCCTGTGTAAGCTGCCACAGCCTGATCCCTTGCCAGGATCCG
>JAACFF010000443.1 GCA_009937635.1 Chloroflexota bacterium | reverse complement strand
CATGAAAAGATCATGATCTCACTTTCCCGTAACGATTACGAACCAGACGTCTGCTACTTCAACAAAACCAAAACTAGCCAGTTCACGCCTGACCAAATGCGTTTTCCAGCACCCGATTTTGTTGTTGAAGTTCTCTCAGAAAGCACAGCAGCCAATGATCGCGGCGTGAAGTTTGAAGATTATGCCGCTCACGGTATCCTCGAATATTGGATCGTCGATCCAGAGGCTGAAACTATCGAGCAATACCAACTTCGTGATGATGCTTATGAATTGGCGGTAAAGGTCAAAAGCGGGCAAATAGATAGCTTAAGTATTCCTGGTTTTTCCATACCCGTTCAGGCTATTTTCGATGAACAAGAAAACAGCGCGGCACTACAAAAGCTTCTGGCAGCTTAACCGGGGGTCTTAATTCCTCTTCCGTAACTCAAACTATCCAGCTCAATCGCAACCCGTAACTGAAGCTTTCCAGCTTGATCGCAACCTGGAAAGGTCGCGCTACGACTTATCCCCGCGCCATTCGTGAACGGCCGTTACCCCGTCCATTCCGCCGCAATCAACTCCGACTGTAAAACATTGTCTCCTGTAAATCCAGTTAGTAACTGTGCTTACACAAGATTCGCTGCGTCAGCGTCCACAATTCGTAACGATCGATCATATTTGTCACGCACGCCAGTCGGCGTGGTGACGAGTGATGGATCCGGTTGTTCTTTGCTGATTAGAGAAGCGTCTGCCGCAGTGGAGAAAAACTCAGTCGATGTTCCGGCGTCGCCCCCAATTGTGCAATAGCTTGCCGGTGAAATTCGGTGCCATACCCTTTATGCCGGGCGAAACCGTACTGCGGATAACGGCCGTCCAAGTCCACCATCATCCTATCCCGCGTCACCTTGGCCAGGATCGAAGCCGCTGCGATACTCAGACTCTTGCTGTCACCGCGGATGACCGCTTGTTGGGGAAGGGGCGTCCGCTTTAGGCGAATTCGGCCGTCTATGAGCAGATAACCTGCTTGTGGATCAAGTTGCGACAGCGCTTGTAGCATCGCCTCTTTCGTCGCTGGAATAATGCCCATTTCGTCGATATCTGCTGCCTGGCAGGAACCAATACCGTAACAAAGGACATTGGCCGTGATTAAAGAGAAGAGCCGCTCGCGCGTCTTGGCCGACAATTGCTTGGAATCATTGACCTCATGCAGTTGCTGCAAGCGTTCCGGTTCGTCTAGAGGGAGGATCACTGCTGCCGCCACGACCGGCCCGGCCAGCGCGCCCCGGCCCGCCTCATCCAGCCCGGCGATAGTTGCCAGCCCGCTTTCCTTATAAATGCTATTTTCGCGTAGTATGGAGGGCACGGGTATGATCTACGACTTAACCTCGCTGCGGTCAGCTTGGACATCATAAGCGCCAGTGAGCAGATAGTAGCGAATCTTTAACGTCTCCACCAGAGTAGTCCCATAATTCCAGAAGCGCACGTGGGTCTCGGCATGATCAATCCAGCGCGCCGGAATGATCACCGTGCTAAAGCCGAACTGCCTGGCCAACGCCAGCGCCTCGATATCAAAGCCCCAGCCATCAATGCGCGCCACAGAAAAGATCTGCTCCGCCGCTTCCGCCGTAAAAGCCTTGAATCCACACTGAGTATCCCAGATGCCTGGAACGGCCACGAATTGGATGAAGAGATTACCGGAATTGCCTAGCAAGCGCTTCAGATAAGGTTGCGGCACCGCCTGTCCCGCGCCGGGCACATCCTTCTCGTCCCGGGAACAGATGACGACGTCTTGTCCTTGATCGAACAACGGCCGCATTTGATCGAAATGACTCATATCGGTGGAGTTGTCGGCATCGGTAAAGAGGCGAACCTGGCCTTTGGCGGCCAACATGCCTTCTCGCACCGTATAACCTTTGCCCCGATTTTCCGTGCGTTCTATCCAGCGGATATTCTGCCTGCTCAAGGCAAATTCCTGCACTCGGTCTAGCGTTCCGTCACTCGGGCCGTCCAATGCCACCACAATTTCCCATGAACAGGACTGCCGCGACAGGTATTCATAAATGGACAACAGCGTCGTGGTGATGCGCCGTTCCTCATTGTAGGCGGGAATGATTACACTTACGTAGGGGATTGATTGATTCGTTTCCACAGAGGCGTGATCTTACCTTTGCACTGGGGTCTCGTCAACAGGCGTCAAAAGCTCTGTTAATGTTTCATCATCAATGCGGCGCTTTGCCTGGATGGCCCGTCGCTTGGGCGCCATCTTGAAATAACCCAGCAAGCCAAAAAACTGGCCACGCAGTCTCGCGCGCGCTGCCGCTCCGCGCCAGGATCGCAGCGCCTTCCCGCTGATCCGTAGCTGTGCCCACAGGATCGCCTTCCAGTGCTTGCGCAGCAAGCCGGTCGGATAATTTTTCCAAATTAGATAGAGGAAGTTACGGCCGTCATAAAAGCTGCTGGTCACGCCCGTCCCACCCGAAGCCTTTAGTTTGTGGTAGACCACGGCCGTTGGTACATAGACCACATCCCATCCCGCCAAATGTGTACGCCACGCCACATCCACGTCCTCGCAAGAGAAGTAAAAATCATCATCCAGAAAGCCGATTTCATCTAGCAGTTGGCGCCGGTAAGCGGCAGCGCCACCGCAAGCGCTGAAAACCAATTCTTCCCGATCATACTGCCCATTGTCCTGTTGCCACACCCCGCGATTGCCCGGCACCCCGTCCACGCGATAATAGTCACCGGCCGTGTGAAATACCTGCCGTTGGTCGAAGAGCAACATCTTGCTGGCCACAATGCCGCAGTTTGCATGGCGCTCGAATGCATTGACAACTTCTTGCAACCACCTTTCATTTGCCTCAGTATCATTGTTTAAAAGAACGATGAATTCCCCGTTGGATATCACATAGCCCGCGTTACACGCCCCGGTAAATCCACGGTTTTCCTCCAACTCCAACAGGCGCACTTCAGGAAACTGCTCGCGCACATATTCCTGGCTGCCATCCGTCGATCCATTGTCGACCAGAATAACCTCGAAATCCTGCAAGACCTGACGTCGCAGCGAACCCAGGCAATCATCTAGGTGATGTTTCCCGTTAAGGTGGGGAATGATGATGGACGCAACCGGACGGCTGTCCTCGCTCTCTTTATTCATACCGCTCACAATTATAAACCCTTTCCCAACCGTACACACCAATAGCGCTATTCAACAGCTAAACGGCCAAATGTTGAATGTTCTTCGTTGACTGTTAACTGTTACACTGCTATAAACGGCGAAAACCAAAGGCGGAAACGAATTATGCTTGAACAAACCATCAGCCGCGTGCGGCGCAATCATGGCCTGGAACATGCGACGATTCATGTATTAGCTGAGAAACACAAACACTTTAGCGCCCAGGGCAACTCCGATCCTGGCGGGTTTTCCTTGAACGTTTACGGCGATATCGGCGAGGAACAGGTCGCCACGGCCGTTCAAGAAGCATACCAGCGCATGAAAAACGGTGAACATGGCCTGGCCGTCCACCCTAATTGTGGCACGGCTCTGCTTACGACCGCGACCATGGCTACCCTCGCTGCCCAACTCGTCTTTGGTTTGGAACATAAGCGGCAGGGCAGTTCAAGCAACCGCTGGTCCGTGCTTTTTACTGCCTTGCCTTCGGCCGTATTAATGGTTGTCCTGGCCATCATCATCTCGCGCCCTCTCGGCTTGCAGTTGCAAGAGCGATTCACGACTCAGGGTGATCTAGGCGAGATGGAGATTGTGCAAGTGCGCACCGTTTCTCCCTCAATAGTCACGCGCCTGTTCCATTACCTTCTCGCTGGAGGCCGGGAGTCTCACCAGCCCCATGCATACCGCATCGAAACGTTGGGTTAAGCTAGCACGGCCCTCCTTGAGCGGCTCTCTGGAAGGTCCCTGGCCGTATGTTCTACATTTTCCACGGTGACGACGTTCATTCGCAGAAAGAGACTGTAGCGCGTCTGCTGTCCAAACTCGGCGATCCAGCGATGCTTGATCTCAACACCAGCCGTTTCACAGGTGCAATCACATTCGTCGACCTCCGTCAGGCCTGCGATGCGCTCCCTTTCTTGGCCTCTGCTCGCGTGACCATTGTAACCGACCTTTGTGCAGCCAAACCGGGCAAAGAGTTGCTGGCGCAGCTCGTGGCGTACCTGCCCCAACTGCCGGATACGACCCGCCTTATCTTTCTCGAATCCCAGACGCTGCGCGAAAACAACCCACTCCTGAAACTGGCCCGCGAGGCCGAAAACGGATATGAAAAACGCTTTGTCAGGCCCCAGGGCAACCAGGTGGAGCGCTGGATCCTACAACGTGTTGAGCAGAAAGGAGGTCACATTTCGCCCCAAGCAGCCCATTTGCTGGCGGTAAATGTAGGCAACGATCTTGATATCCTGGACAATGAACTGGAGAAACTCGTTAACTATAAGGGTCCAGACGGGTCGGCCGTTATCACCCCCGCCGACGTGACCTTGCTTTCACCATACGTGGCCGAAGCCAGCATCTTCGATCTGGTGGATGCCCTGGGAAATCGCAACGGCAAGAGAGCCTCGCTTCTCTTACAACAAAAGCTGAACGAGGGAACCGATCCCTTTTATCTCTTTTCTATGTTCGTGCGCCAATTCCGCTTGCTGATCCAGGTCAAGGAACTGGTCGAGGAGGGTTATCGTCCTCAAGGTATTTCCCGCGAACTGAAACTAC
>JAACFF010000094.1 GCA_009937635.1 Chloroflexota bacterium | reverse complement strand
AAGGTTGTGATACGTTTGGGAGGGTACAACCTGGAAAGGTTGTGATACGTTTGGGAGGGTACAACCTGGAAAGGTTGTGATACGTTTGGGAGGGCACAACCTGGAAAGGTTGTGTTACGTTTGGGGGCCGCAACCTGGAAAGGTTATGCACCATTTTAGAGGAGTTTGTCGGCAAAAGCGGGTAGGGAGGCTGTGCCTCCTGTATGCCAGAAAAGCACGGTCTGTCCACGGGTGAAAGCGCCCCAGCGGATCAGGTCGATCAGACCACCCATGGCTCGTGCTGTATAAACTGGATCGAGTAGAATGCCTTCAAGCTGGGCGACCAAATGGATCGCCTCGCGTTCATTGTCGCCGACAATTGCGTATCCTCCACCAAGATAATCGTCATTTACCAATACGTGATCAACGACGGAAATGGAATCTAGCCCGAGATGGGTGGCTGTAGCGGTGGCCAGTGCGGCAACCTGGGTTCGGAGACCATCAGCGGGGTGGTCCACGCTGATGCCGAATATCTGACCTTGGAAGCCGTAAAGTTGGGCACCCAATACCAAGCCTGCCTGTGTGCCGCCACTGCTACTGGCAAAGACGATAAAATCGACGTTCAGGTTTTCTTCTTTCAATTGGGTGACCAGTTCCTGCATGGCCAGTATGTAGGCGGTTGCTCCGACTACGTTGGAACCGCCCAAGGGAATGATGTAGGGTTTACGGCCTACGGATTGCAGTTCAGAAGATACTTCTTGAATAAGTTCGCCGGCGTCGCGATCACCGGTCCAATAAATGTGAGCGCCTAGTAACTTGTCTAGTAACAGATTGCCATTTACTTGGCTGGGCGCCTCACCGCGTAGGATAAGGGCACAACCCAGGCCAAGGCGAGCGGCAGCGGCCGCTGTCTGGCGGCAATGGTTGCTTTGTGGTGCGCCGGTTGTGATCAGATGATCGCATTCCTGCGCCAATGCTTCAGCTACAAGGAATTCGAGCTTGCGTGTCTTATTGCCCCCGGTTGCCAGGCCCGTCAGGTCATCACGCTTGATAAGGATCTCCGGCCCACCCAGGTGTTTGCTTAATCGCTCAAGAGGTTCAATAGGTGTGGGTAGATGGGCAATAGAAACGCGTTGCGGGAATTTGGGTTCCATATTTTGCCTTTGGCATCTTCTGCCATTATTCAGACGCTTGGTGTTGCCGATACATGATTATAGCTGAACTTGCTCAGGCAATCACCGTCAAAGGTTTCCCTGTAGCCATATTTGTCAGATAATCGGCTCATGAAAAGTGGGCCGGCTGATTTGAGACCATCGAGCAACCGTTATTACCCGAATAAAATGGGGCGTGCGTTGCTGATTGTGTTGCGAGAAACACTCCTGCGAGATGATTATTCTGAGCTTTTGAGTTTCGCCAGATTGTCGCAATACGAACAGTCGTTGCCTGAGGACAATTGGGTCAATGCGTTCGATTTTGTTTATATTGCCAGGCTTAATCAAGGACTAAGTGAAATATACGGACCCCGCGGGGGACGCCGCCTGGGGATTCAAGCGGGACGGAGTTTCCTGACATATGGGTTAAGTGAGTTTGGTACTCTGGCCGGAATCAGCGATTTGGCGAAAAGATCATATTCTCTACAGACGAAAATGAGAGATGGGCTAACGGCCGTAGCCCGATTGTTCACTCAGAGTAGCGATCAGTACACATGGTTGGAGGAGTACGATATGTATCTCGATTACCATGTGGAGCAATGCCCTATTTGTTGGGGACGCACGGCCGATAAGCCCATCTGTTTCTTTACCGTGGGCCTCATACAGGAGGTATTGCACCGGGTGAGTGATGGGCGTGATTTCCGTGTACGGCAGTTAACATGCCGGGCAGTGGGTGACAATAGTTGTGTTTATCGTATTGACAAGGAGCCAATCAAATGAGGGGATAGTTCGGTCAGGAGGGTTATTGTGGTCACCTGTTGATGGCCCTCAAGTTGCAAAGTGTACGAAGAAAATGGATCCGGGCGCATTCTGAAAGGGTAGTGAAAGCGGCGGTTGAGCATAGGTTGACGCTGCAACACCAGTCGATTACGCTTCTGAAATGACGCTGTAGGCGGCGTTGTACGCGGGAAATTATGAGCAGATTGGGACGCTATAAGGTAGATATTTTTACCTTGGTAGGATTTCTTATCCTGCCTTTTTTGCTATTTGGCGCGGTATCTTTGGGTGGCAAAACGATGCTCCCGGTCGATAACCTCTTCCAATGGGCACCCTGGACAGTGGCGGCCGAGCAGTTCGATGCACTTGTGCCACACAACAGCCTGCTTACGGACCTCATTATTGAGAACTACGCATGGAAGCGCTTCGCCGTCAACAGTATTCGAGAGGGGGAAATTCCCTTATGGAACCCTTCGCTTTTTGCCGGTGTTCCTTTTCTGGCTACAGGCCAACATGGAATGCTGTATCCTTTCAGCTGGATTTTCTTCTTGCTTGCGCCAGCCAAGGCATATGGTTGGTATACGGTCATGCAGCTGTGGTTAGCTGGTGCCTCTATGTATGTTTTCGGCCGCGTTCTGGGCATGCGCCGGGGCAGCGCAGGATTGGCCGGGCTGATTTACCAGGGAAGTGGTTTCTTGCTTGTCAGCGCCGCTGTATTCCCCATGATCATAGGCGCAGCAGTGTGGCTTCCATTCCTGCTCGCTTGCATCGAAAAGATCGTTGTCACGTCAGGGCGACGTACGGGCACAACCATGCTTTGGATGGGGTTAGGGGCGATAGCCCTTGGTCTGCAAATATTAGCTGGGCATATCGAGATTACGTACTATACGTTGTTGATCATGGCCAGCTTTGCTCTGTGGAGATTGGTGGCCATGGCCCTCTCTACCAGGCGGCGGGCACGAGCCAAGGATGATTCAGGGGCACAAGTAAGCGAACAGGTGCGCAGGGAGTCTTGGATCGGCACGATTATACGGCCGTCGGCATGGTTATTTGGATTGGTGGGGATCGGCTTGATGCTGGGGGCTTTGCAACTGATTCCGTTTTACGAAGTGGGGCAACTAAATTTCCGTGAGGGATCGGCCACGTTTGCTGAAGTCCGTAGTTGGGCTTTCCCCCCACGCCGCGTGCTTACATTGGCTTTGCCAAATTTCTTCGGCAATCCGGCACATCACACGTACGTGGATGCATTTACAAGAGAGGTTGTGCCATTTGAACTCAATAGCTATGGGGAAGTAAATCCGCAAGGGGCGCATAGCAGCAATTGGGGCATCAAGAATTATGTTGAAGGGGGTATTTACCTGGGCATATTACCCCTGGTTTTGGCTCTATTGGGCATTGCTGGTTCGTGGCAAACTGGTGCAGGAAGTTACCGTCGCATGCATGGTTTGTTTTTTCTTGTCCTTGGTTTCTTCTCGCTGGCGTTTATCTTTGGCACTCCACTGTATGCGCTTCTGTATTACGGGCTACCTTTTATCAACCAGTTGCATACGCCATTCCGCTGGGTGTGGCCATTGGCGCTGGCCGTTGCTGGCCTGGCTGGGTTCGGCGCGGATACCCTTATGCTGTACTGGGACGCCAAACGAGAAGCGGGAGCAGTAGCCGAACAACCAAATGTTGTCAATGTATTGATTGGAGTCGTTCTCTTGGCAGGCGTCACCATTTTGGCGATGATGTCGATGGGCTGGCTGTTTTTTGAGGAGTTGGAGATACCTGTTGGGCGTTTGTTTCAGGCGCTGGCTCTGGCGCCTTCCGCATTTCCTGATTCGCGCGCGTTTTTCAGTTACGAGTTTTGGCAGCTTTTAGTCCTCGGCGGACTGTTGGTCACAAGCGCCATTGTGTTATGGTTGGGAAGGAGGGGGAGAGGTCTTGTTTTCTTAATTCTGGCGGCCTTGCTGATCATCGGGGATTTCTATTGGGCCAATAGGAAATTCAATGCTGCTGAGGATCCGGCAATGTTGGCATACAAGCCAGCTTTGGTTTCGTGGTTGGAAGCTCAACCAGGGCATTGGCGATTGACCAGCTTTACGCCCCATGGTGATAAACCGTTTAATGCAAATTCAGCATGGTTATATGACCTACAGGATGTGCGCGGATACGATTCGATCATCCCCAAGCAATACACAAATTATATGGCAGCGATTGAAGCACAGAATGCATTGCCTTTTAATCGTGTGCAGCCAATCGCAAACTGGGAATCTCTCAACTCACCCCTGCTGGATGTTTTAGGTGTACGGTATGTCATTTCTTCCGAGGCAATTGCGCTGCCAAAACTGCAACAGGTCTGGGAAGGGGAAGCGGTGCTGGTCTATGAAAACCTGGCTGTTGCTCCGCGTGCTTACACGTTGCCGTTGACAGCTACGGCCGTGGTGGATGACGCTTTAGCTGCTTTGGTTGAATTTGATCCTCGCCAATATGTGGTTGTCGAGGCTGATGATTGGGCAGCCACAACGGCAGCCCCTACCGGTTCTGTTCTCACTGAGGCTTCTGTGAGCGAATACCGAAATGTCCAGGTGATGGTCGATGCCCAGGTAGCGGAACCATCCTGGCTCATCCTAAATGATAGTTATTTTCCAGGCTGGAAGGCATTTGTACGGCCACTGGGCGGAGCAGAAAATGACGAGATTGAACGGCCGATTGTGCGGGTCAATGGTAATTTTCGCGGTGTGCAATTGGAGCCTGGGGAGTGGACCGTACGCTTCCGCTATAGTCCAGCCAGTTTTCAATTAGGCGGGCTGGCTTCGGCTATGGGAGTGATGGTCCTGGTGTTCAGCTCGGCCGTTTGGCTTTGGCGTTTTCTCTATAAACCCCATACCACGCTGAGCGCAGCGCGCAGCATCGCTAAAAATAGCGCATTGCCGATGACGCTCAATCTCTTCAACCGGGCTATCGATTTTGTCTTCGCTATGTACTATTTACGTGTTCTTGGCCCGGCGGATGCGGGACGCTACGTGGCGGCAATTACAACAGCAGGGTTTTTTGAAATCCTGGCCAATTATGGCCTCGACATTCTGCTGATCCGCGATGTGTCACAGGATAAAAGCCGGGCAAATCATTACTTGTACAACACGACCTTGCTTCGGCTCGCGGCAGGCGTTGTGGCCAGTATTCCTATTCTCATATTTATGTGGAGTACAAGCTACAGTGAAAACCCGCTTACAACGGCCGAGGTCTTGGCCATCATTTTGATCATGGTGGGCATGGTTTTTTCGGGCATGTCAAAAGGGGTTACCGGGCTGTTCTACGTTTATGAGGAGGCGGAAACGCCGGCAGCGATGGCCACAGCGACCACGATTCTAAAAGTTGGTTTGGGTGTGGTGGTGCTCTTGCTTGGATATAGTTTCGTAGGCCTGGCGGCGGTTTCAATTGTGGTCAATATTATCACGTTGGGGGTTTTGCTTTTCCTGGCTGCCCGTCATTTTGGATTTAAGGGGCCATGGAAATTTGATTGGAATTTGCAGCGAAGCTTGATTCACAAGGGTTTTCCGTTGATGCTCATTCATCTGCTGCAGACGGTTTTCATTTCTATTGATATCTTGCTCTTGCGCTTGATGTTGGACAATGGCGAGGAAGTGGTTGGCTGGTACCAGAATGCCTATAAGTGGTTCAATGCGCTGCAGGTTATCCCGGCTTTCTTTACGTTGGCGCTATTCCCCATCATTTCGCGTGAGATTGAGAAAGCGATGGATGCGGCACGGCGTCTGTACACCATGTCGCTTAAGTTGATGCTGCTCCTGGCGCTGCCTATCGCAGCTTATACAACATTCCTGGCCTATTTCCTGGTTCGTCTTCTTGCAGGGTTGCAATATTTGCCGAACGGTGCGATAGCCTTGCAGATTGTTATCTGGTCAATTCCGTTTGGCTGGCTGAATAGCGTAACGAACTACGTTCTCATCGCGCTAGGCCTGGAACGGATCCAGCCCAGGGCTTTCGCCATCGCCGTTGGATTTAATATTGTTGCCAATCTAATATTTATCCCACGGTACTCCTTTGTGGCTGCCTCGGTGACCACGATCTTGTCAGAAGTGGTTTTGATGGTTGTGTTTGCGTTTTACCTGAAACAGCGCATGCGTGGTGTTAAGTGGCTGGCCCTCATGTGGCGGCCCTGGCTTGTTACTCTAGTGATGGTTGGAGCGATGTGGCTGGGAAGCCAGATCCATTTGGCAGTGGCCATGGTTGCGGGAGCCTTGATCTATCCAGCCGGTTTACTATTGCTAGGTGTTGTTGGCGAGGAGGAGAAGCAAGCGCTTTCAACGATTTTACCCGCGGCTATCACAAAGCGGCTGCGGCTTGCTTGAGCAATAGATATCCATGATGATCATGGCGACGCAGAATAGGAAAAGATATCGCAAAGGGGTATTGTTCTCACCTGTGTGGTGGGTCGTAATCATACTTTTGATGGCCGCAGCATTGCGTGTAATTGGAGTGGTAAGCATCTCCCCTCCGGGTCTGGAGCATGACGAGGTGGCGAACTGGCTCATCGACCAGGCCATTCTTGAGGGCAACCATGCCATTTATTTTGCGGAAGCATATGGTCATGAAGCTGGTTTTCATTACCTGCAAGCGATTTCTGTAGCGTTGGTCGGGGATAATGCGCTTGCTTTGCGCCTACCGGCCATCTATGCGGGTATCATGTTGGTTGCTGTTCACTTTGCGTTGATACGCCGTCTATTGGACGTCAAGTTAGCGCTTCTGTCAACGGCGCTTTTAGCGGTGCTTTTCTGGCCCGTTTTCTACAGCCGTCTTGGACTTAGAGCGATCCTGCTGCCGCTGGTATCCGGCATATCCCTTTATTGCTGGTGGAAGGCATGGGGGCTTAGGAACGCGAAAGCGGTGGGTAAGCGATCGTTGAATTTTGCTAGAATCACCCAGGCATCACTATTCTGGTTTGGATTGGCGGGCGTATTTGCCGGGCTTACACTATACACCTATATGGCGGCACGGGCCGTACCCATCTTCTTTGGGGTGTTTGTGCTTTACCTGGCGTTGTTCCACTGGTCGCGTGTAAAGGGCAATTGGCGCGGCATTTTCCTGTTTTGGGCGTTCCTGATTGTCGTGGCAGCGCCATTGGCGATCTACCTGCGCGTTAATCCTGGGGCGGAGTTTCGGGTCAGCGAGATAGATGCTCCGTTGAGAGCGTTTTTGGCTGGTAATCTGCGGCCGGTAGTGGAAAACAGCCTCAAGATCTTGGGGATGTTTGGATTTAGGGGTGATCCTTTATGGCGGCAGAATGTGGCCGGCCGGCCGGTTTTTGGGCCGTTGCTGGCGTTGCTCTTTTACCCAGGTTTGTTGTTGGCGTTGTGGCGAGCGAGGGATGAACGTTATGCGTTTTTACTGTTGTGGTTAGGCGCTGCGGCGATTCCCAGTATTGTGACGGTAGATGCTCCCAGTTCTATTCGAATGATCAACGCGCTGCTGGTTGTGACTGTTTTCCCGGCGCTGATTATTCACATTATTCCCAGGTTATCCACAGTTAGGCCGCGGTTATCCACAGTAGCGGCCTATCTGTTGGCCCTGTTGGTTATTCTTACCCATATATGGTGGACGGGAGCCGGCATTTTCCACACCTGGCCGCAGAATGATGAGGTGCGATTTGTGTGGCAATCCGCGCTGACGAGGACGGCCGTTTTTCTGGATCGCTCCCCTGACAATGGTCCTGTGGCTGTTGGCGGTTGGTCACCTGGCACACTGGATCCGGCGACTCTGTTGCTAAGTATGGAGCGAAGAGACCTGGACATGCGGCATTTTGGATCGGATTCAACGGCGTCGCCCGTCAGTACGCTCATCATTCCCCATCATGGCGCGGACAGCAACCCACGCATCACCCGGCCAGCTATTCGTGAGTTAGCGCCAGGGCTGGAAGCGCAGTTGGCAGCATGGGGGGCTGCTCCGCAGAGAATGGGTGATTTTGTACTCTATGAATTGCCGGGGGCGGCGCAGGTTGAACCTCAGTATGGGATGAAAACGGTTTTTGAAGATGAGCTTCAATTCCTTGGCATTAGCCCGATGGACAGCCTGGAGAACTGTGTTTTCGAGGGGTGCTGGCTGCTAAGTTATTGGCGAGTGCTGGCTGCGACGAATGAACCGCGCCGCTTTTTCTTGCATGCTGTTAATAATGCAGGCGGTATTGTTGCCCAACATGATGGATTGGATGCGCCAGCCATGCAGTGGCAGGTTGGAGATGTATTGGTGCAAGCGCATTTTCTTGAATTGGAAACGGCTGAATCGATCCAGTTGCGACTGGGGGTTTACGACCCGCAAACGGGTCGTCGATTGATTGCGGCTGATCACGGTGATTTTATTCCATTGTTGTTTCCGTAGGGAAAGATCGGGGGCGGTCGTGGTTTTCCTCGGGGATATATTATGGTAAACTAAATCTCAGGAGGCCCGTCATGTCCGAGCGAACATACAACATTATTTTGGTCATACTTATTGTTGTTGCCTGTATTGTCAGCGGGGCTTTGCTGTACCTTATTTACAGTACTGCGCTGCCGGTGGATCCGACCCCAACGCCAACCATCGAGGTGACTGTGCCCGTGCTTCCAGAGGATTCCTGGACACGAATTCAAGCGGCGGGGAAAATGACGTCCGGTACTTCGGCCGATTATCCTCCTTTCGCCTTTTGGACTGCGGATTACAGGCTGGATGGTTTGGATGTCGCGTTAATTGGCGAAATTGGCGAGGTACTAGGGATCGACGTTGAGATAAAGGATATGGCTTTTGACGGTCTTAGCTGGGCCTTGGAGCTTGGACAAATTGACGTGGCTATCGCGGCGTTGTCAATTACGGCGGAACGTTCGGCATCGCTTGACTTCACCGATGTCTATTTCGTGAGCGAGGATGCTATCCTGGCACGCATGGATACCAATATTTCGCCAATCACGCGGGTAACGGAATTGGCCAGTTACCGGATTGGTGTGCAACGTACCACGGTTTTCAGTAACTGGATTCATGAAACTTTGATAGATACGGGATTAATGCCGGCGAGCCAGTTGCATGAGTATGAAGAGATCGAGCTCGCCGTTCGTGATCTACGTGAAGGGCGTATTGACGTGGTCATCCTGGACTTTCCGGTAGCCCAGGTAGCTATCTCTCAAGGTGGGGTGAAACTTGCAGGCCAGGGGCTTAATACGCAGTATTATGCCATCGGCGTACCCAAGGGGGAGACTGTTTTAAAGAACCAGCTTAACAATGCGTTGAAGCAGTTGAACGACAGTGGCCGGCTGGCTGAGTTAACGGAGAAGTATATGGGTGTGTCGATGCCGCTGCCGACCCCGGTTCCAACGCCTGGTCCTGGTGAGCCGACCCCGACGCCTGTTGCTACTGCTACTCCGGCACCCTGTGTAGATGGCATGAAGTTTGTGGAGGATATTAACCTGGATGACAATAATATGCAGACGCCGCCAACCATGCCGGCGGGGCAGCCATTTAAGAAAGGTTGGCGCATTCAAAATACAGGGACTTGTACGTGGGACGCCAACTACAAGCTCACGTATGACGGTGGGAATACATCAGCATCTAGCATGGGAGGACAACCGACACCCATAAATGGCACCGTGCCGCCTGGAGCTCAATATGACATGTGGGTCGATCTTGTCGCACCGGTGGCGCCTGGGGTATACCAGGGTTTCTGGGTGCTGCGTAACGGACAGGATCAGAAATTCGGCGATCGCATCTGGGTCGGTATTGAAGTGCCCAAACCGCCAACAGTTACGCCACCCCCCACGCAGACGCCGTCACCAGGTATCAAGTTTACGGTAGATCGCAACCGGATTATTGCCGGCGAATGCGTCACGTTTAGCTGGGTTGTGACGGGAGCCCAAGCTGTTTACTTCTACGCCCAGGGACAACCGTGGCAACAGAACCAGGTGCCACCGCAAGGCAGCCGCATGGAATGCCCGCCTGTGACCATGGTTTATGAATTGCGAGTGGTCAAGTTGGATAATTCTGTCGAGGTGAGACAGATAACGATCTTCGTAGAATCGGTGCCTGGTGCACCGGTCATCGAGAGATTTACGGTCGAACCGCCCAACCAAATCGAGGAGGGCAGATGTGTGGATGTCACCTGGTCAGTTACAGGCAATGTGACATCCGTGAAATTGCTGCGCAATAATGTCGATCTGTGGCCAGGGGGAGCACCTGTTAGCGGCACCAGGCAAGATTGTCCGCCAGGTACAGGCCAGATGAATTATATAATCGAGGCCAGCGGCCCTGGAGGGACGAGTCGCTTGCAACGTACGATCATGGTTGTTGCGAAGCCACCTCCCCCGGTGACAGAAACTCCTACACGTCCCCAATCAACAGATACGCCAGTACCTCCGCCAGAAACGCCAACCCCGAGGCCGCCGGTTATCCTTAGTTTTACGGTGAATCCGGCACAAATTCAGGGCGGCGACTGCGTGATTGCAATCTGGCAGGTTGGCGGCGACGTTTTGGAAATAAACCTGTTGCGCGATGGCATCCCTATCCTGCCCAATGCATCGTTTAGTGGAGATTTTCAGGATTGTTTGGAGACGGCGGGAACCTATACTTACAGGCTCGAGGTACTCGGCCGTAATGGAGACACGGTAGCTGAGGATCGAGGTGTGACGGTAATAGAAGCTCCCGTTGACCTACCCTTGATAGGTTCAAGTTGGTCTCTGCAATCCTATGACGAAGGTGGTGGTGCCGTGGCTTTGCTGCCCGGGACGATGATCACGGCTCTGTTTGGTGAAGATGGGCAGCTTAGCGGTTCCTCCGGCTGCAA
This sequence comes from Chloroflexota bacterium, assembly GCA_009937635.1. Taxonomy (GTDB): domain Bacteria; phylum Chloroflexota; class Anaerolineae; order Promineifilales; family Promineifilaceae; genus JAACFF01. The sequence goes on along the minus strand of JAACFF010000094.1, from coordinate 6,542 downwards.
TAGCTATTCGGCGAGTTACAGCGCTGACGCTAGCACGATATCAATTGTCCTTCTTCCGGAGGATGGGCTGTCGCCGTGCTCAGAGCCTGGAGGTGTCATGGAGCAGGAAGCTGCTTATCTGTCGTTGTTACCGATGGCCGCTACGTACGAGATATTGGGTCCGTCTCTGGTTATATGGGATGGTAATGGGAGAGAGCTCTTTAGGTATACTTCGGACAATTAGCAAGTGTTCGTCTATTGGTGGCATCCCGCCTTTTATTAGGAGGACGGCGGGATGCCATTTTTGATCCAGTATTGAAGAATTTGCCAACCCGGGGGGGGGGTGACGGACGGCCGTGCCACATTTGACCTGTGAGAGTTTTGTGAGGAATAACACTATAATACTAATCCGCATCAATCCTGGTGATTAGTAACGGTTCAATGGAAGTCACATGCCATTCCTGTTGACATCGAGATGAATTGTATGTTAATATGTTTGCGGTTGGTGAGTTGGCGACCCAAAGCGGAGGTAATGGAGGATTTATGTCGCAGAAGTTTGGGGTTCGATTTGCGTTAGAGCTTTCGTCATCCTAAATTCAATAGAACGCTCCTTTCATCCGTAAGTCAGATTGCAAGTTAAGTATCTAATTATTAATCTAGAGTTTCTCAGCCTTTGTAGGAATGAAATCGGCTTCTCGTACAAAGAGGCCTTACAACGAACCCTACAATAATGCCACTGTTCATCAAAGACTGAGGTTCAAAAAAAGAGCGATTTCAAGATCATTGCGTTAAGCAGATGATCTGTGTGGACATGTATTGTGGCCACGCATTTTAATAACCTTATATGCGCACAAGGAGGCCTTCTGTAATGATACGTTGGATTGTTAAGTCGAGCATGAACCTTAGATTCATGGTGATCATTTTTGCCGTGATTCTACTGGTGTTTGGCGTGGCACTATTACGTCAAGCGCCACTAGCAGTCTTTCCCGAGTTTGATCCACCCTATGTAGAGGTCCAGACAGAGGCACTTGGGCTATCGGCCGAAGAAGTGGAAGCGATGCTCACGGTTCCAATGGAAGCTGACTTGCTCAATGGAGTGGCCTGGCTGGATCAGATTTACTCCAGATCCGTTTCCGGGTTGTCATCCATTCTTCTCATTTTTGAGCCTGGTACCGATCCCATTCGGGCGCGACAAATGGTGCAAGAGCGCCTAACAGAGGCGTATGCCTTACCCAACGTGTCAAAACCCCCGACCATGCTGCAGCCCGTATCGTCGACCAACCGGGCCCTGATGGTTGGGCTGTCTTCTGACGAGTTATCTCCTATTGAGATGGGTGTACTTGCGCGCTGGATCATCACGCCCCGCCTGCTGGGTGTACCGGGCGTTGCTAATGTGGCCATTTGGGGACAGCGAGAACGCCAACTGCAGGTGTTGGTCGATCCTGAACAGTTACATGAAGAAGGGGTTAAGCTCTCTGAAATAATCGAAACCGCCGGTGAAGCACTTTGGTTCTCACCATTGACATATTTGGAAGCTTCAGCGCCGGGCACAGCGGGGTGGATTGATACACCCAATCAAAGACTCAGCGTGCGGCACCTGCTGCCCATTTCGACGCCTGAAGATCTGGCCAAAGTAGCTGTCGTTAACCACAAGAATATGCTCTTAGGAGACGTAACCGATGTCGTGGAAGATCACCAGCCCCTTATAGGGGATGCAGCTCTAAGTGATGGTCCTGGCTTTTTACTGGTTATCGAAAAATTCCCCGGATCTAATACGTTGGAAGTGACCCAAGGGGTAGAAAAGGCACTCGAAGATTTGGCGCCCGGTCTGCAAGGTATGGAGATCGATACCAATGTGTTTAGACCGGCCAATTACCTTGAGCAGGCCGTCGACAATCTCGGTTATTTGGCCCTTGCCGGTCTCATATTATTGGCCCTGATAATTCTCGCCTTAACCTTTCAATGGCGAACGGCATTGATCAGCCTGGTGGTCATTCTGATCTCTCTGGTAGCGGCTGGGTTGGTGGTTTATTTCACCAGGTCGACCTTTAATGTAATGGTCTTAGCGGGAATAGTAGTGGCCCTGGCTATTGTCATAGACGACGCCATCGTCGACGTCGACAACGTCGCGCGACGTTTGCGGCAGCGCGGTGAAGAGGCGTCGTCCAGGTCTATTATACTTGCGGCAATACTTGAGACACGCAGCCCCCTCGGCTATGCGCTGGTAATTATTCTGCTGGCTGTGTTGCCAGTATTCTTTGTACCTGGTCTGATGGGGTCATTCATTCAGCCGATGGCCGTTTCCTATGTTCTGGCCATGGTCGCCGCGTTGCTGACGGCGCTGATCGTTACACCCGCCTTGAGTGTGAGCCTGCTTTCTAGCGCCTCGTTGCAGCGCGTATCACCCATCATTAGGGGATTGGGACGTTTCTACCATGGTATCCTGTCGCGCACGATTCGTTCGCCATACGCGGCGCTTATCGTCGCCGGTATCGTAATTGTGATCGGCCTGGTGACAGTGCCTTTCCTCAACGTGTCGCTACTACCGACACTTAACCAGACCGACTTACTGATCCAGATGGACGCCGCGCCTGGTACGTCACGTTCGGAAATGAATCGCATCATATCCCAGGCCAGCAGCGAGTTGAAGGCCATACCCGGGGTCAGCAATATAGGCTCCCATGTGGGACGGGCCATAACTGGAGATGCGATCGTCGGCATCAATTCAGGCGAACTTTGGATTAACCTCGATCCGGCAGCCGACTATGATGCTACGGTAGCCGCTATTCAAGAGGTTGTTAACGGCTACCCAGGCATGGAGCGGTCGGTACAAAATTATCAGCCGGAACGGATTGGACAGGCGCTGACGGGACCAGATAAGGATCTTGTGGTGCGCGTTTATGGCCACGATCTAGAAGTGTTGGCGAATAAGGCACAAGAAGTTACCCAAGTTATGGCGGGAGTTAACGGCGTCGTTGATGCCAAGGCGATCCTCTATGCTGAAGAGCCTCAGGTGGAAATCGAAGTTGATCTGGCCGCAGCGGAAGCGCACGGTATTAAACCAGGTGACATTCGCCGGCAAGCGACCACTTTATTGTCAGGTATTCACGTCGGTAACCTCTACGAAGAGCAGAAGGTGTTTGACGTAGTGGTCTGGGGCTTGCCTGAATTACGCGGCAACCTGACCAGTATTGGCGAGTTGTTGATAGACACGCCTGATGGCAGCCAAGTTCCCTTAGGCGATCTGGCGGAGGTGCGCATTGCACCGGCGGCGACCGTCATCGAAAGGGATGCCGTCTCGCGCTACGTCGACGTCGGCGCTAACGTAAGTGGGCGCAGCGTTGACGCCGTCACGGCCGATATTGAGAGCGCCCTCGCAGGAGTGCAGATTCCCTTTGAATACCACATTGAATTACTGAAGGATTCCGAGGGGCTGCAGGCTAACCAGGGATTCCTGATAGCCCTATTTGTCGCCGCTACGATAGGCATTTACCTGGTGATCCAGGCCGCGGTTGATAGCTGGCGGCTGGCATTTGTGCTCTCTATCACGGCGCCAATGGCCGTTGTTGGCGGCTTGGTGTCCGTCCTCATCGGTGGCGGTTTGCTTTCGATCGGCGCAATTTTTGGCCTGCTTACTGTGTTAGCCATTGCCATACGTAACGGCCTGGTGATGATCAATCAGTTCCGGCATCTCAATCATCAGGAAGATAAAACCATCGACGTCGAGCTGATTCTAAGCGAGGCCAAGGAACGGCTAGGGCCGATCTTGCTCACGGCCTTTGCTACAGCGGCAGTTTTCTTGCCACTCTTGATTGCCGGCAGCACTCCAGGAGTCGAATTGCTAGTCCCGATAGCAGCGGTCATCTTGGGCGGCCTGGTGACATCAACTTTGCTCACCTTATTTATTGTGCCCGCTTTGTATTTGCGTTGGCCCAGTGCAATAGAGGTCAAAGTGCCAAGCACAAGCACAGAGGAATCGGGCACGCAGCCATCCTTGGAGGCGGCGGACTGATCTTAAACACCGGGCGAATGATCTCGGTTTCGTGAGTGCGTTTTGGGGAATTGTTGAACCAGAGCCCTTACTGACTACCGATAGCGCTTGTTTAATGTTTATAGGAGGTATTTAGATGCAGTACATAAAGCGTTCGTTGGTAATGATAATTTTGGCGATTGCCGTTACTGTCCTTGCGGCATGTAATGGTGGAGAAAAGGCAGAAAAAGTAGAGCCGGCTCACGTAGAAGAAATTCCGGGATCGGAGTTCAATCGCGTCGTATTGACAGAGAAAGCGGCCGAACGGCTCGGTATCGAGACAGCCTCGGTTGAAGAAGGGGAAATGTTCGATACTCGGACTATAGAGGGTGAAGTTACCGATCCTGGTGAAGGTGTTGTGCGTGTTGCTCTTAATAAGGGCATGTTAGAACGGGTAGATACAAGCCAGCCGGCGGAAGTACTGCTTGACGATGACGATGAGGACGAAGAAGAAGGTTGGCTGGCCGAGTTATTCGAGCCTGATGATGCAGATGAAGGTGATGAAGATGATGATGACGAGGATGAACTCTTTTTCACGCTTGCAGATGCACAGCAAAGCTTGGCCGAGGGGCAATCGGTCTTTGTTAAACTGCCTATGGCTGCTGGCGCGTCGCGAGGTCTAGTGGTTCCTTATTCGGCCGTTATCTATGGCTTACACGGTGAGACCTGGGCGTACACCAACCCAGAACCTCAGACATTTATCCGGCAGCCTATCACCGTCGATTACATCGAGGGTGGCCAGGCATTTCTCGCGGATGGCCCACCTGCTGGCAGTAAAGTGGTAGTGGTCGGCGCGCAGATGCTGTACGGTACCGATACGGGAGTTGGAAAATGAACTGGATGCAATGGATCGTTGCCACGAGTCTGAGGTATCGTTACCTGGTGGTTTTTATCGCCGCGATATTGATGATTTTTGGCATCAGTCAGATTGGTAATATGCCGATCGATGTCTTTCCAGAGTTCGCGCCACCGCGGGTAGAAATTCAGTCTCCGGCCATCGGATTGTCCTCTGTGGAAGTTGAGGCGCTGATCACCGTTCCCCTGGAGCAGGTCTTCCAAGGGATGCCCGGGCTCGACGTCATGCGTTCCAAGTCGGTCAATCAACTGTCGTCGATTTTGCTCATCTTCGAACCGGGAACTGACCTGATGGAAGCGAGGCAGTTGGTTCAAGAGCGCCTGGCCATCGTAAATCCTACACTACCAAAGTGGGCCACGCCACCTTTGATGATGCCGCCCCTGTCTTCCACGGCGCGAACCGTTAAAATCGGTGTTTCCTCCGATGAATACTCGGTGATAGAACTCTCGATGATCACCTACTGGAAAATACGCGAGCAACTGCTGCGCGTACCTGGCGTGGCCAACGTGGCCATGTGGGGTGAGCAGATTCAGATCCCGATGGTGCAAGTCCAACCCGAATTATTGGCAGCAAATGATGTGACGCTGGAAGAAGTGTTGCAAGTCACCTCGGATACTCTGGATGTGGGCATCATACCGTATGCGGAAGGATCGACAACCGGCACGGGTGGGTACCTTGAGACCCCTAACCAAAGAATGCCCATCCGCCACGTGGTAAGCGTCTTGACGCCGGAAGATTTGGCCCAGACGCCGATCAACAATAAGAAGGACAGCGATGGTAATCCGCTACGCCTGGATGATGTAGGTCAGGTAGTAGAAGATACGTGGCCAATGATTGGGGATGCCGTCGTCAACGATGGTGAAGGTCTGCTGCTGATCATCGAGAAATTTCCCTGGGCCAACACTGTCGAAGTGACGCATGGGGTGGAAGCAGCGATGGCCGCTATGGCGCCTGGCCTTCCCGGTGTTGACTTTGACACCACTATCTTCCGGCCAGCAACTTTCGTGGAACTGTCTATTGAGAATCTGACACGATCGCTGCTCATCGGGGCCATACTGGTGGTTGTGATCCTCTTGCTCTTCCTTTGGGATTGGCGAATTGCGTTGATCAGCTCTACCATCATCCCGTTGACGGTGGTTATTACGCTGCTTATTCTCTACCTAACGGGCACAACGCTCAATGTAATGGTGCTGGCGGGACTGGTAATTGCTCTTGGGGCGGTCGTCGACGATGCCATCGTCGACGTAGAAAACATCGTGCGCCGACTGCGGCAAGATAAACGAGAAGGAACAGGACAATCAGACGAGCAAATCGTACTAGATGCCTCTCTAGAGGTGCGAAATGCTATCGTCTATGCATCATTAATCGAAATGACGGCCTTGATACCGGTCTTCTTTATGGAAGGGCTATCGGGCGCCTTTTTCCAACCACTGGCCCAGGCGTATGTGGTGGCTGCTCTGGTATCACCATTCATCGCTTTGACGGTTACGCCGGCCCTGGTTTTGATTCTGATCTCCAATACTGCGGTGAAAGAGCGCATCTCACCCATCGTGCCGCCGTTACACGGAATTTACATGCGAACACTTAGGCCAATACTAAAGAGACCGGCCTTCGCTTATGTCAGTTTCGTAGTTATCCTGGTGATGGGCATGATTATCTATCCGTTGATGGGATCGG
>JAACFF010000442.1 GCA_009937635.1 Chloroflexota bacterium | reverse complement strand
TATCATCTCATCGGGTTTCAGTCGCCGGCGCTTCTGTCCCTGCTTTCTCGTCCGGATGGCCCGACAACGCCCCCACAAACACAGCCGCCAGCACCAGCACCGCACCCAGCACCAGCCCGACCGTTACCTTCTCCCCGGCCAGCAGCGCCCCCAGCGGCACAGTCACAAACGGCGTCAGCACCACCAAGTACGAAGACGCCGTGGCCGTCCAATGTTGGATGACGTAGACGACCAGGTAGAACAGTAGCACTGAGCCGAAGATAACCAGGTAAAAAACGGCCGTCCAGGTTTGGGCTTGCTGCGGCAAGACCCACGCTTCCCCGGCCACCAGTGACAAAACCGCGAGCAAGACTGTCGCCGCGCCCATGCCCACGGCGTTTACCGCCATAGGCGAAACCGGCGGCAGCATCTTCAGAACCACAGTGGATTCGGCGAAACAGGCCGCTGCGCCGGCCATAAACAGCACAGCCCATAGGGGCACGCTATTTTCCGCCTGACCAGTGAAAGCCAGGGCGATTCCGGCCACGGCCAGCAGGGTCCCCAGTAACGCCCGCCAGCGGAATGGCTCCAGGCGGTGCAACACGGCGAAAAGGAACGTCAGCAAGGGCGTCAGGGCCAGGATGACCATCGTAAAACCAGCCGTCAGTTCGCGGATAGCGAAATAGAGCAGCGCATAACTCAGGCCGAATCCTAAAATGCCATAAATCAGCACACCCCCCAGCACCCGGCCGCGCGGTAGGGCAACACGGCCGATGAGCCCGATGACGGCAAAGATCGCCGCCGCGGCCGCAAAGCGCATCGTCGCGCCCCAAAAAGGGGCCAGTTCGGCGACTGTGAAGCGCACGGCAACGGCATTGGCCCCGGCCAGGAAAACGGCCAGGATGAAGGCTAGCAGTACCGAGGTGTCAGGCAGGCCACTAGCTGCCGTGCCGCCGGGTGATTTGCTTGTACCCATACTGTCTCCTTGTATCACGTTTATTAAGGGACCTCACTATAAGTCTCATCCGTCGGTGGGTCAATATTGTGAAAATAAACACAGTCGCAATAGGTGCTGCTGGCGGCCGCCTTTGTTAGCGCGCACTGCTTCTGAAATAAGCTTTACCGTAAAAAGGTGAGCGAGTGTGTCAAGCAAACAGCGGTATGGTACAGTTCCCGCCACTTAAAACAATGAAGGTTACCCTTGTCACCAATAATCTCTACCATTTCAACAGCACCCTCACGACGCCTGGCGGCGCGCCTGCCCTTTTATTATGGTTGGGTTATGCTGCCCATCGCCATGCTGGCCATGATTGCCACCAGTCCCGGTCAAACCTTTGGCATATCCATCTTTAACCCCTCCTTTCGACTGTCATTGGGGTTGAGCCACAGCCAGCTAACCGGCGCCTATATGGTCGGTACTTTGCTGGCGGCGCTGCCCCAACCGTATATAGGGGGCTTGATGGACCGCTTTGGCATTCGCCGGGTCATGTTCATTATTGTCATTTTGCTGGGCATGGCCTGCATTTTTATGTCCCAGGTAAGCAATCTGCTGATGCTGTTCCTGGCTTTCTTCTTCCTGCGCGTGTTGGGCCAGGGGGCGCTAAGTTTGCTGGCAAACAACACCTTAGCTATGTGGTTTCAAGTTCGGCTGGGGACTGTGATGGGCATGATGAGCGCGGCTGTAGCCGGTGCTATCGCCTTAATTCCACCATTGATATTACTGTTGATCAACCAATTTGGCTGGCGCGGGGCTTTCGCTGTACTGGGTGTCATCGTGTGGATAATCATGCTGCCGATCCTCCTGTTTCTTTATCAGAACCGGCCGGAAGATGTGGGACAATCGCTAGACGGCCGTTCTTCAACAGAAACAGAAGTCGCCATTGAAGAAAAAGAAGAAGCGCTTTCATTCACCCTGAGAGAAGCGCGCCACACCAGAGCCTACTGGATATTGCTATTATTTACCGCCGCCTGGGCACTGATAATCACGGCCGTCTATTTCAACATCATTCCCATCTTTACCAATCAGGGCTTGACAGACGCCAATGCGGCGGCAACCTTTACCACCATAGCCGTTGTTATGGGCGTGACACAATTATTAGGCGGCGCATTGGCTGACCGCTTTCGCTTGAGTTGGCTGGCTTTCCTATGTATGCTCTTCATTGCCTCTGGCGTTTGGATGCTCAGCCGGGCGGATTCTGTTGCCCTGGCCCAACTCTATGCTGTCCTCATCGGCATGGGCCAGGGGTTGTTTGGAGCAGTCAATAATACGGTGTGGGTTCGCTATTACGGCCGTGCGCATCTGGGGCGCATTCGCGGCAGTGTGGCTGTGGCTATGGTAGCGGGCAGCAGCACCGGTCCATTTATTATGGGCGCCACCTATGATCTCTTCGGCAGCTACCAGGTCTCCTTGAATCTGTTCATTGTCCTCCTGCTAACCCTGGCCATCGCTACCTTGTGGGCAACCCCTCCTGTATTATCAACTGATGAGGCGACCGTGGCCTCAGCCCCTGGAACCTAAACGTTTGACGCGAAGAATAATCGGCGCGCAATATGTGGCGTGACTGTTCTTGCTGCATGAGTTGGAAAAGGTCTTCGTCGAGGCTTAGGCCAAATACGGCCGGATGCTTGAGGTTCGTTTGGTTGGATTGATGGGGCGGCCGTGGTTGAGAATCGAGATCGATTGCAACGGTTTCTAAATGGGTCAAAAAGCATCCAATTTGTAGCCAGTTTACGTTATACTGTTCAGCAGACACATAAAATAGCTCACGAAAGAAGAAAATAGATGGCAACCGATAAGCCGAACGTCACAATAGAGAATTCGATATTTATTGCGCGACCTACAGAGGATATCTGGAACTTTTTATCCGACATCGTCAATGATCAGCAATGGCGCAAAGGCTTAATTGATACACGATGGACTTACGGTGAACCATCCACTCTTGGGTCGACCGCTGTATATATTTTCGAAGGCATAGGCGAGGTACATTGGAAGCTTGCCGAGTGGGAAGATCAGCGAGTCATAGGTTGGGATTACATCGGCGGTAGATTGGATGGCGGCCATGGCAGCTATCGCATGGAACCCGAGCCTGGTGGCACCCGCATGATGATGCGTATGGAAATAAGAGCAACTGTTATCTTTGGAATCTTCATGAAGTTTATCGTGACACGCCAGATGGCTGGTGAACTGAAAAAGTTGAAAGCTATCATGGAAGATTAAGCGTAGTCCATTCTCATTCATAAACGAGGAAAGCAAATCATGTTAGACATGAGGATAATACTTTCAGGATTGTGGGTAGCTACGATGTTGACCTTTCTTTGGGGAGACGTGCTGGGATCGATTTCCGGATATACGGAACCGGGAAAACTCGGGGAGCGTGTTTATGAGGCAACTCACGTCATATGGGTGGCAATAGCAGCTTTTATGATGAGTCCCATTGTTATGATAGTGCTGAATCTGACATTGAATCATCGCGCAATTCGCTGGGCAAACATCATCGTAGCCGTATTCTGGATTATCTTTAATCTCAGTTCATTGTCCGGATATCCTGCGTATAACAAATTCTTGTTAATTGTCAGCATCGTGTTCAATGTAATGATTGTTTGGTACGCCTGGAAATGGGTGATCTAAAGCTGAGAATCGACAAGCTCCGAAGGTGATTTCCAAGAAGGGCAGCGGCTCTTTCCCGCGACCGGGTGGAGGGGCGTGAGTAAACGGCCGCATGCGCAGTGCACCATCCTGCCGGCAAGTTCCCAGTTTTTTAGTTATCTGTTAGCTGTTGACTGTTATCTGTGTCTATTTGCGGCGGAGCACCAGCATCCAACGAACATATCAGATCAGCGACATCCTTTTCTTTCGCCACAACGCTTTAGCCACCCTCACCACCCGCATCCTCGCCAGCCGTTCCATCTGGCAGCGCGCCGTCATTGGCCCCCGCTTCGTGTCGTCTCCGGGTGAGCGGTGACATCTTCTGCCTAGTCCACGCCCCGTTTCACCCGCAGTTTGCCCCTGCAGCGCTGGCCTCCCCAGCAGTACAAAATCCGTTTCTCTCACCGCTTCGCCCCGGCGGGCTTTGCTGCGTAAATCATGCTGTGCCCCAATTCAGGACATGTCAACTCATTGCAAGCTGTAGCTTGCAACTTGCTCTACCGCCTGCGAAACACATGATCCATATGCCAATCAAGCGATTCAGTCGCCGGCCAGTAATCGGTGTCGGTGGGCCGCATCATACCTCGGCCGTCTAGCGCAGACAGATGGGCGGGCAGATTGGGGTCGGCGCGCAATCTTGGCGAAGCGTTGACCAGGTAGTCGCTGGAAACGGCCAGCATACCCTCGTCAAAAGTCCAGTGACAAAGCCGGCATAGGGCCAAGCCATTGCGCGGATCGTCATTGTGGCTGATGCGCCAGGGGATGATGTGCGCCGCTTCAACAACGGTATGCCCTTCAGGCGTCAACATGCGAATGCCGCACAAGGCGCACCGATGGTCATAAACGGCCGTGATCGCGTGCCTGAAGCCTTGATCGCGCGACTCGCTCTGGTATCCTTCTTCGGCCGTCTCTTTCGTTTTCTTCTGCTTAACTTGCGATAGTAACTGGCGGCTGTACTGGAAGGCTTGCTGGTTGATAATTCCTTGCGCTGCTAGTAGTCAGACAAACATCTTTTGTGTAGTTCGCATCCTTGTATGTTTAGTAATGTGGGATATTCGTTGCATGCGGAGTATCCTGCAGCAGCC
>JAACFF010000093.1 GCA_009937635.1 Chloroflexota bacterium | reverse complement strand
TTGCTGGACAAATGGCCTATCTATCCATTTAGATTGGTCAAGAAATAATCTACCTAACATTGTTGATGCGGCGAAGATCCTTTGCGCCCGATTTTGGAAAACTTATGCTCCAGGTTCATTGTATTAGCGCTCTATTCTCAGATGCTCATGGTGAGATCAGCGAATCTATCGCTATTTCCTTCCCCTCGATTGATTCTGCAAAAAAAAGCAAACCTTTGATTATCCCCCAGGTAGAACGTGTCGCTAATTCCGCTTCCCATACTCCGGATATCTCAGGGTATGTTGGCCCGGCCAAACCAGTTGAAGGGTTGGAATGAACAGGTCTGTTGGCATTATTGCAAACCCCGCTTCTGGTAAAGATATTCGACGTCTTGTAGCACACGGTTCTGTCTTCGACAACAATGAAAAAATCAACATTATCCAGCGAGTGCTGTTGGGGCTGGATGCGTTAGGCATTGAGCGGGTGATGGCAATGCCCGATATTTCCGGACTGGCCTTACAGGCAGGTGATAAGGCCAATGTGTCGTTCGCAATTGAGATGCTTGACATCCCGCTAAAGAATAGTGCTGCCGATTCCATTCGTGCGGCCAGCATGATGGCTGAAGCCGGCGTGGGCTGTATTGTGACCTTGGGGGGCGATGGCACCAATCGGGCAGTAGCCAAAGGGTGCGGCTATGTGCCGCTGGTGCCAATTTCAACCGGCACTAACAACACGTTTCCGGTCATGGTGGAAGGGACACTCGCCGGGTTGGCGGCAGCAGTAGTAGCCCAACGTGTACCTGGCGTACGAGAAGAAGGGATTCGGCTTGCCCGCCGCCTGGACGTGTTTCGCAACGGCGAGCTTATTGACTTTGCCCTTGTCGATATTGTTGCCTACGCTGAACGATTTGTTGCCAGTGGCGCCATTTGGGACCCACATAAAATCCAAACTGTCGTGCTGGCACATCCGCGGCCAGGCACCATCGGAGCCTCGGCCATCGGCGGCTATTTACCGCAGGCCTCACCTAATGGAGAGGTCGGTATGTGGCTAGAGCTGGGCGACGGCGGCCAACCTCTGTTGGCACCAATCGCGCCCGGCCTGATTTTGGAATTGAAGGTAAGATCCTGGCGCGAACTGCAGGTTGGTGAGCAAGGAACTATTGCGATTTCACCGGCTGTGCTGGCCTTGGACGGCGAACGAGAAATACCCATTAAAGCTGGAGAAAAGATTGAGATACGGCTCAGTCAGAATGGACCTCACGTAGTTGATGTTACCGCCGCGTTAAGGGCTGCTGGCCAGGGTGGTGTGTTTATGACAAACAACAAGCTGTAGCACCCTTGGGACAGGAGCGATGAAGCCGGTTGGTAGCCAGAAAAGGAGACACAACTCTAATTATCGAGTATTGCCGTGCCCCAAGAATACTCAAGTTATGAAAGGAGGTGAGTTATATAGGAATGTTACTTGTCGGATACAGTATTGGCCCCATAGTGATTGGATTCCATTCAATGATAGTTTGACCACAAAGGAGATAAACAATGGCATTAGATAAGGAAACTCTGCTCAATCTATATCGTAATATCGTTCTCATTCGCACATTTGAAGAACGCGTCGGCGAGATGTATTACGAAGACAAGCTCCCCGCATTTGATATTGCAGCCGGACCTATTCCCGGCGAAATGCACCTTTACAGCGGGCAGGAAGCGGTGGCTGCGGGAGTATGCGCCCACCTTCGGCGAGATGATCCAGTTACCAGCACCCACCGTCCTCATGGACACATGATTGCCAAAGGTGGTGACCTTAACGCAATGATGGCCGAAATTTTCGGTAAAAAAACCGGCCTCTGCCAGGGTAAGGGGGGGCATATGCACTTGTTTGAACCGGCCATTCATTTTGGCTGTGGTGGCATTGTCGGTGGAGGTATTCCCCACGCTGTTGGAGCGGCCCTGGCCATTAAGAAACGGAAGGAAGACCGGGTAGCGGTAGCCTTTTTTGGTGAAGGCGCCGCCAATATTGGGGCATTCCATGAATCGGTGAACCTGGCAGCAGTCTGGAAGGTACCAGTCGTATTTGTTGTGGAAGATAATTTGTATGCAATTTCTGTGCCTAAGGAAGCCTCTACTTCGGTCCGCAGCAACGCCGAACGTGGTGCGGCTTATGGCATCCCGGCAGTACAGGTTGACGGACAAAACGCGATTGCCGTGTACGAAGCGGCTCAAGTAGCCATCGATCGCGCACGCCGAGGCGAAGGACCCTCACTGATCGAGGCCATCTGTTACCGTTTCCGCGGCCACTTCGAAGGCGACGCTGAGGGTTACCTGGGCGCAGGTGAAAAGTTGGAGTGGAAAGAGAAAGACCCCATCAACATTTTGGGTGATCAGCTGAAAGAACAGGGTTGGCTGTCTGATGCTGAGGCAGAGGCCATTCAGGCCGTAATGAGTGAACGCGTTTCGGCGGCCGAATTATTCGCTCGGGAAAGCCCCTACCCTGCGCCTGAAGAAGCACTAGAGCATGTTTTTGCTTAGTAGCCAGGCGTCGTGGAACGTAACCTTTTCATGGCTTGCCCTGAGCTAGCCCAATGGGACGCGATCAAGCTGGAAAGCTTGATTTACAGCTGACAACTGACGACTGGCGACTAAAAGCTGGCACCTACTTTCAAGGAGTAAATAACAATGACAGAAAGATTATTAACCACCTCGAGAGCGATCGCCGAAGCGATTGCTCAGGAAATGGAACGTGATGACAACGTGTTTGTGATGGGTGAAGATATTGGGGCCTATGGTGGAATCTTCGGGGCCACCGAAGGCCTACTGCAGAAATTTGGGACGGAACGCATTATGGATACCCCTATTTCAGAGATGGGCTTCATTGGCGCGGCCGTTGGGGCAGCTACCGAAGGGATGCGTCCCATTGTTGAGTTGATGTTTGTGGACTTTTTTGGTGCCGGAATGGACCAGATTTACAATCAGATGGCTAAGATCCACTACATGTCCGGCGGAAATACAAAAGTGCCGATGGTATTGATGACCGCCATCGGAGGTAGTTACAGTGATGCTGCCCAGCACTCGCAGTCTTTGTACGGCCTGTTTGCCCACACGCCGGGTATCAAAATTGTGGTGCCCTCCAGCCCTTACGATGCCAAAGGCTTGATGACCGAGGCAATCCACGACGATAGCCCGGTGATGTTCTTTTTCCACAAGGGCGTGCAAGGGCTTGGCTGGATGACTCCCAATCCCCGCGCCACAGGCCACGTGCCAGAAGAATACTACACGGTCCCCTTTGGCCAGGCCGATGTGAAACGTGAGGGCAGCGATTTGACCATCTTGACCGTCTCGTTGATGGTGCATCGCAGTCTGGATGCTGCCGAAATACTGGCTGAACAGGGTATCGATGCTGAAGTTGTCGACCTACGGACCCTGGTGCCATTGGATCGCGAAGCAATTGTCAATTCGGTTAAGAAGACCCACCGTTTGTTGGTGGTAGATGAAGACTACCTGAGTTACGGTATGTCGGGTGAACTGGTAGCTACGGTGGCCGAGGGCGCGCTGGATTATCTCGACGCTCCACCCAAACGGTTGGCTATTCCCGACGTCCCCATTCCCTATAGCCGCCCGATGGAACAGTACGTTATTCCCACCATCGATCGAATTGTCGCCGCGGCTAAAGAACTGGTAGAAGGCTAGCATAGATATTGAGCCTCGGAGTCCACGTCATCGGTTCCGTGGCTCAAGATTCTAAGCATCAAGGACAAACGCTATGCCATTAATCGACATTCTTATTCCCGAAGAAATGGGTCCGGTTGAAGAATGTGTCATTGTTGCCTGGTTCAAACGGGAAGGGGATCACGTCAATCATGGGGATGACCTGCTCATTATTCAGGCTGAAAAGGTATCGTTCGATGTACCGTCTCCAGTAACCGGCACGTTAAGCGCCATTTTGGTGCAGCAAGGGGAAGTGGCCAAGTTGGATCAACCTCTGGCCCGGATCGATATAAACCAGGCTGACTTCGAAATGATGAGCGCAACCGTAGCGCCGCAACCAGAGCGTGCTGCCAACTTATTGCCACCGCCTGCACGTGAAATACGCGCTTCGCCTATAGCCAAAAGGTTGGCCCGCCAACAGGGCATAGACCTGGCCCTCGTCAGCGGCAGTGGCAAAGGGGGACGCATAACAGAAAAAGACGTGCGTGCGTTTATTGAAACGCAACTGGCCCAACCCAAGTCAGTCGCTGCAACGCCAACGGACAAGAACCTCTCTATCCCCATGGTGGGTATGCGGGCGACTATCGCCCAACGTATGCATCAGAGTTTGCAGGATATGGCCCAAATCACGCTACATACCGAAGCTGATGCAACCGAATTGGTGGCCCTTCGCAACCGTCTCAAACATAGCCAGCCCGTTACCTACACCGATCTTTTCGTGAAGGCCAGCGCGTTGGCTCTGCGGCAGCATCCACAGCTCAATGCCACGTTGGATGGTGACATCATCAAAATCTTGCCGGAGATTAACATTGGTCTGGCTGTGGCCTTGGAGGACGGACTGATTGTGCCGGTCCTTCGAGGTGCCGACCAACTATCGCCGGCTGACCTCGCGCGCGTGCGAGTCCGTCTGGTTAAACGAGCAGGGTCCAACCAACTGATCCCTGCTGACTTAACAGGCGGGACTTTTACCATTACCAATCTGGGAATCTACGATATCGATGCCTTCACCCCTATTGTGAACCCGCCGGAGGCGGCGATTTTGGGTATAGGACGCATTGTGGATAAGGTCGTTATTTACAAAGACAAAATTGCCCAGCGGTCTATGATAACCTTGAGCCTTTCATTTGATCATCGTCTGGTTGACGGCGCGCCTGCCGCTGCCTTTCTGCAAACGATAAAAGAAAACCTGGAGCAACCTGCCGGGCTTGAATAAGTTGATTCGTTTGGGACACGTTCGTTGGCCTGAATGTGTCCCAAACATCATGGTGACGCACAAGTTTCATAGTTAGCTGACAGCAGGTTAACCGGATACAGTCGATGCTCGGGGTAATGCTTATCTCCAGCAAGTCAGCGCACGGTTCAACGCGATTCGCCCCACCTTGTTGCGCGGCAACGGCCGCTTCTACAGAATCAACACAGGCTTCGAACCATACAGGATTTCTCACAAAGGCCACCTCACCTAGAATATCGAAATCCCCGTCAGCGTCGTAAAAAGCTCCAGCGCCTTAGTGCCTGCCAGCGAATTGCCGCTGTCGTTTAAGCCTGGTGACCAAGTACAGATGCTAAACTCCTGGGGCATCACGGCCAAGATGCCCCCGCCGACGCCGCTTTTTCCCGGCAAGCCTACCCGGTAAGCGAAATCGCCCACCGAATCATACGTCCCACAAGTTAACATGAGCGAGTTGATGTACTTGGCCTGGTTGGCCCTGACAATGCGTTCGCCATTTCCCAGCAGCTTGCCACCATTGGCCAGGTAGATGCCCGCCCGCGCCACCTCGATGCAACTCATCGACAGGGAACAGTGATGAAAATATGCATCGAGAACTGTCTCTGGATCATTGTCCAGGTTGCCGAAACTTTTCAGAAAATTGGCCAGGGCGGCGTTGCGAAAGCCCGTTTCCCGTTCAGAATGGGCCACGGCATGATCGAAATCAATATCTGTTTCGCTGCATAATCTGTGCATGAAATCGAGCACGCTCTGCCGCGCGTCGCCCAGGTGGGAGAGGATGATGTCGGCCACGACCAACGCCCCGGCATTGATGAACGGATTGCGCGGAATGCCGTTTTCATATTCGAGCTGCACCAGCGAATTAAAAGCTGTACCGGAAGGTTCACGGCCGATCCGCTGCCACAGCCCATCCCCTTCAAGCTGCATAGCCATGGTCAGCGTGAAAACCTTGGAGATGCTCTGAATAGAAAACTTCTCCGCCGCATCTCCAACCTGGAAAATTTCTCCGTCAATCGTCTGCACCGCCATGCCAAACTTCTGTGGCGAAATACGCGCCAGTTCAGGAATATAGTCGGCGATATGCCCTTCGCCAACCAGCGGTTTGACTTCGTGGTAAATCTCTTCCAAAATTGCATCGTAATTGATCATAATCGGTCCTGCAAGGTTAGCAATGAATGAAACAAACTCATCTCCGCCAATAAAAACCATTCTCCTCAAAGACGACGGCCGTATCCCCAACAACCCTCATCTCCCGCTGCTGCTTTACCGGGGCGCGCTGCAGCTTCCGGATCGTGATCCCGCCGCACTTTGCGAGCGCATCTTTGCCGCCAACCGTTGGGGCAGCAGTTGGCGCAACGGCATTTACTCCTTTCATCATTACCACAGCACCGCGCACGAAGTATTGGCCATCGCCTGCGGCAGTGCCCGTGTGCACTTCGGCGGCGAGAGCGGTCCGAAGATCGACGTGCAGCCGGGTGACGTGGTTGTCATCCCCGCCGGCGTGGGCCACAAGAAGCTGGGCGCCAGTCGCGACCTGCTCGTCGTAGGCGCCTATCCGCGCGGCCAAAGCTGGGACCTCTGCCGCGGCACGCCCGACGAACGGCCGTGGGCTTTAGAAAACATCTCCCGTGTGCCGTTGCCAACAACCGATCCTATCTACGGCAAACAAGGACCGCTGACTATCCATTGGTCACTGTAGTCGCAGCTTGAGTATTCCAACGTTTTCGATGTCAGAACCGCCGTTTTCTCCCAGTTGTGAAGAATAATTAGGACGCAAATAAACCCAGAAATATCCGCGTTCATCCGCGTCAATCCGCGTCCTACAAATCTACTCCAGGCAGCAGTCGACCTAGACACCCGTTTTTCCCTCTAGAAATTCGGACCAATAATGTTAAGAAACCGGGATTCTCTTGCCTATACCCAGCCATACTCTGACGGCTTGAAATTGACCATGCTGCCATGATAATAAGGCACAATCGCCAGCTCCGGTTCGGCAACCTCGTCCAGCCGCCTGCAATCATCATCGTCGATTTCTACCAGCAGCGCGCCCAAATTTTCCTCCAAATGAAACATGGTTCGTGGCCCGACAATAGCGCTGGTCACTCCCGGCTGCTGCAATAACCAGGCCAGGGCTAACTGGCTCGGCGTGCAATCTTTCTCATCCGCCAGCGTTTCGACGACGGCCAACAAATCATAAGCCTGGTTGCTAAAGTGCTGCCGCGTGCGCTTCTTAAACGGGCCTGACATATCGCCATCCAGGCGGGTATCGCCCGGAACCGGTTCGCCGCGCTTATATTTGCCGGTCAAGAACCCCCGCGCAAGGGGCGACCAGGGCAAAATAGCCAGACCATAAGTCTGGGCCATGGGAATCAACTCCCGTTCGATGCTGCGATCTAATAAATGATACGGCGGCTGTTCACTCACGAAGCGATTTAAACCCAATTCCTTGGCCACCCATAATGATTCCATCACGCGCCAGGAAGGGAAGGTGCTCGTGCCGATATAGCGAACTTTTCCATCGCGAATCAAGTCATCCAGCGCGCGCAATGTTTCGTCAATCGGCGTGTCTGAGCTTGGGCGGTGTATCTGGTACAGATCGATATAATCCGTTTGCAGCCGTTGAAGAGAGGCTTCACACTGCTGGATGATATGCCGCCGGCTGTTGCCCGCGGCCGTTACATCCTCATCGTCCATACGGCCGTGTACCTTCGTGGCCAAGATGATCTTATCTCGCTTGCCATTGCGCTGCAGCGCTTTACCCACAATCGTCTCGCTGGCCCCCCGCGTGTAAACGTTTGCCGTATCCAGAAAATTGATGCCGCTGTCAATAGCGTAATCAATAATGTCCATCGATTCCGCTTCTTCCGTTTTCCAGCCAAAATTCATACATCCTAAACAAAGATTGCTAACGGGGACGCCAGTTCGTCCAAGAGATCGATATTCCATTTCAACTCCTTTTTGTAACGTCGCGATTTGCCAAGCCAAGTCTAGTATACTCCGAATCGTTAAATCGCTATCGTAATCGAAAAGACCAATTGCGAATAATTGCCATTGCGATAGAGATTGCGGATAAGTGGGTGTCTGCTGCCAATATCCAATATAATCCCCCCTGCACAATCCATAAGTCACCCATTAAGGAACCCATTCATGCGGATTTTCAAGGTCATCAGCACTGTATTTCTCTTACTCCTAGGCCTCTTAACGGCCGTTCTCGCCACCCTCTTGCTCAAAAACAAGCAAGCCCTCAACCGCGCCCGCAGCCAGCTAAGCCCACCCGTGGCTACGATCAACAGCAACGGCCGTTTCTACCGCGACCTCAACAACAACGGCCGTTTAGACATCTACGAAGACCGCACCCGCCCCGTCGACGAACGCGTTGAAGATTTGCTCAGCCAGATGACCCTCGAAGAGAAAGCTGGCCTGATGATGCAGCCTATGATCAACGCTGGAAAGGGGGGCAGCCTGATCGAGCGGTCTAGAGTGATGATGCCCGCCGGCACTTCGGAGATGGTCGTCAACCGCCAGATTAAGCATTTTAATATCGTGATGAGTGACTCTATTGCCGATATGGCCAACTGGTACAACGAAATGCAAAAGCTGGCGGAAAAAACCCGTCTGGGCATCCCTGTCACCATCAGCAGCGACCCGCGCCACTCGGCCAGCGATGTACCCGGCACCAGCATTGCCACCAAGGGCTTTTCCCGGTGGCCCGATCCCCTGGGCCTGGCCGCTACCCGCGACGAAAATCTGGTCGAGCGTTTTGGCGACGTCGCCCGCCAAGAATACCTGGCCGTAGGCATTCGCACCGCCTTGCATCCCATGGCCGACCTCGCTACCGAGCCGCGATGGGCGCGCATGGGCGGCTGTTTTGGTGAAGATGCTGCGCTTTCGTCGCAGATGACCGCCGCCTACATTCGCGGCTTCCAGAAGGGCAGCGATGGCGTTGGGCCGCAAAGCGTCTCCTGCATGGTCAAACATTTTCCCGGTGGTGGCCCGCAAAAAGATGGCTGGGATCCGCACTTTTCCTACGGCCGTGATCAAGTTTATCCCGGCGACAACTTCGATTACCATTTACCTCCATTTGAAGCTGCCTTTGCTGCGGGCGTCGAGCAGGTGATGCCTTACTATAGCATCCCCGTGGGGCAAACCGCTGAAGATGTGGCCATGTCCTACAACAAGGAGATCGTCACCGGCTTATTACGCGAGAAATACGGATTTGAAGGCGTGATTTGCACTGACTGGATGATCGTTGAACCCTTGAACACGTTGGGTGTTGTACCCGTGATGAAAGCGACGGCTTGGGGCGTGGAACATCTCAGCGCCAGGGAGCGCTATCAAAAGGCATTAGACGCGGGGATCGACCAATTTGGCGGACAGCTCAACCCGCAGCATCTCATTGATCTGGTATGCGATGGCGCGATCCCTGAGTCGCGCCTTGATGCGTCTGCGCGCAGAATTTTGCGCCTTAAATTCAAAATGGGACTTTTTGACAACCCGTATATCGACATTGATGCCCTGCAAAGCAACGCCGGCACGGTTGAGTTCGTTCGGGCCGGCTTGGAGGCGCAGCTCAAGAGCGTGGTGCTCTTGAAAAACGAGAACAACGTGCTGCCGCTTGGCTCTCGTCCTAAACTCTACATCGAAAATATCAAGCCAGAAATCGCCAACAAATATGGTGACGTCGTCGCCACGCCCGAAGAGGCCGACCTGGCGATCTTACGCCTGGTGACGCCCTATCAAAAGCCACGCGGCAGAAATATTTTGGAAGGTTATTTCCATCAAGGGGATCTCGACTTCAAATCCCCTGAAAAAGAGCGCATTCTCAAAATCCTCAATAGCGTGCCTACGATCGTAGACATTTATCTGGAACGCGCGGCCGTTTTCCCTGAAATTGCGGCGGCGGCCAAGGGCGTGTTTGGCACTTTTGGCGTCAATGACGACGTGCTGCTGCAAGTCGCATTTGGACAGTCCAAGCCCACGGGCAAACTGCCAATGGAACTGCCCTCCTCCATGGACGCCGTCCGCGCCCAAAAAGAGGACGTGCCTTACGACTCTGAGAACCCGTTGTTCTCCTTTGGATTTGGCCTGTCCTATGATTAGGTGGGGGGGATGCGCGCATGCACAGCCAGGCTGAGTAGCCCCAGCATTTCAGCCCCTTGTAGGCCGGCCGTCGTGGCCCCGACCAGAACACCACTCTTGCGCTCGACGATCAGCTTGATTACCCCATTGCCGGACCCATGCAGCCAGCCGCGAAACGGTGATAATCGCCGATTGGTACAAGGCGACGGCAACACCGCCGGCCAATATTTTCTTATTCATATGTAACTCCTGAGTTGATTCTGTGAAATTTTGGGGATTGAGCCATGCGAAAAGAAGCCAACTTTCAGAAAAGTTGGCTTCTTTACAGCCACAAACGCTGCTCTTGTAGCGTTTCGATCAGCATTTTGCTGATGCGCTGATGCAGTGCTTTGGGATATTTGAACTCCGAGGTGTAGTAGTCGCTGACCCGCGTAATGCCCGCCTTTGCCAACTTCTTGCGCGTTGATTCAATCGCGTTATACCGTTCCCACGCCTTAATCTCCCGCTGCGCGTGCGCCTGACGGAGTTCCTCATCCGACAAACGCCTGTATTGTTCCTGGTGTACCATCACTTCCAACGGCAGCCGGTCACGCAGAAGCGGATCTTCCGCCGGATGGCCGATGACGATACTGGTCACTGGAAAGACACCTTTTGGAAGCTGCAAGAATTCAATGATTTCATCGGCGGCCCACCAGGTTGTCCCCAAGTAGCAGATACCCAGCCCAACGGACTCCGCTGCCAGGCTGATCGTCTGCGCCGCGATCACTGCATCCACCGTCCCCGTCAAAAAGCCTAGTAAATCGTCGAAACTCTGTTTTGAATCGTTGACGCGCAGCCACTCGCGCATGCGAAACACATCGGCGCAAAAAGTGAGCACAAGGGGCGCTTCCAGGATCATCGATTGCTCCCGGTGTGCCTCGTACAACCACCTTTTTCTCGCTTCATCTCTGGTCACGATCACAGACCATGTTTGCATATTACCGGAACTAGAACTGCGCAGGCCGGCGAGCAGGAGGTCATTTAAGAGGGAATCGTCGATATCCTGGGAGGTAAAAGATCGAATAGAACGGTGCGCTTTGGCTAAATCAAGCATACTCAATTATAGCTCTCGTCCCCTTGCCCACAAAATAGGGGGTGTCAATATATGTCGCTGCCGATTTCACAAAATGGTAAAATAAGCGCCGGGTTGAGAATCGAAAACGGCCGCAGCCATCCTTCGTTGGACCTTCCGTCTATTGCATTCATCACCTGTTTCTTACCATTAAATCGCCTCAATCAAGGAGGAGCGAAGTGTCCCAAGACAGTAACTCAGTCACACCTCCAGCCGAGGAAAATTCTGGCTTCAAATTTCCTACCTCCTACACCGTCTTATTCATCCCCTGGGATGATATCGGTCCGTGTCCTGGGTCGCACTTATGACGGCATCGAATACCGCGGCTTTGCCCAAGCGACTGTGGAAACCTTGGCTAAATATGCCGGGGTACCTGTTTGGAATGGCTTGACCGACGAATTCCACCCGACGCAGATTTTGGCCGATGTGCTGACCATGGTGGAAAACAGCTACAAGGACTTGCCGCAGATCGCCTACACTTATCTAGGAGATGCCCGCAACAATATGGGCAACTCCTTGATGGTTGGCGGCTGCAAGTTGGGCATGGATGTTCGCCTCTGTGCCCCGCAGCATTTGTGGCCCGAAGACCAGTTGGTGGCTCAATGCCGCGAAATTGCCGCGCAGACCGGCGCACGTCTGACCCTGACGGCCGATGTGGCTGAAGGCGTGCAGGGTTCTGATTTCCTTTATACCGATGTATGGGTCTCCATGGGCGAGCCGGATTCCGTGTGGCAAGAACGGGTCAATCTTCTCAAGCCATACCAGGTCAATGCGCAGGCGATGGAAATGACCGGCAATCCGCATGTTAAATTCATGCACTGTTTGCCGGCCTTCCACAATACCGATACCGTAGTTGGCAAAGAGATGGAAGAAAAGTTTGACATGCCTGACGGGTTGGAAGTGACCGAAGAGGTATTTGAGTCGCCCGCTTCAATTGTTTTCGACGAAGCCGAAAATAGAATGCACACCATCAAGGCTGTGATGGTAGCCACGCTGGGTGATTAAGCGATAGAGCCCGCGCAGGTTTTCAAAACCTGCGCGGTCTTTTTGCAAAGGAGTGTAAACGATTTGGATGTATTGGGCGCACAGACCCAGGGCATGATCCGCTACATGATCGAGCAAGAACTGGGAAATCTATTACCCGTTGAGAAACCTTTTGCTTCCTTGTTGACCATGGTGGAAGTGGATCCCAACGATCCTGCCTTTCAAAACCCCACCAAGTTCGTTGAACCGGTCTACGAGAAAGCAATGGCGGAAAAGTTGGCTGCGGCCAAGGGCTGATCGATCAAGCAGGATGGCAATATGTGGCGACGAGTAGTGCCCTCACCACTGCCGAGGCAAATCTTTGAACACCGGCCTGTCAAGTGGATATTAGAGAAGGGGGCAGTGGTCATCTACGCTGGCGGTGGCGGCATCCCCACCATGTATGACCTGGAAGAGGTAAACGCGCTCATCGGGGTTGAAGCTGTCATCGACAAAGATTTTTGCCGGCGTAACCGGCAAGCGCGCTGCCATCGGCGCTCTGGCCGATATTGAAGCTATCGTCGCCGGAGAAACCGGCATCAATGTGGTGTAAAGGAAGATATGAGTGAAAATCTAGTTCAAATACAGATTGCGACTGTTGCATTTCAATCTTCGTAATCTGCGAAATCTTTGTTCGCGAAGCGGTCGCCTCGCGACCTTATTCTCACAGGAGAAATACTATGTCTGAATTTGGAGTACATTCTGAAGTTGGAAGACTACGAAAAGTTATTGTTCACCGCCCCGGGCTGGAAATGCGGCGCTTGACGCCGAGCAACTGCCAGGAATTGTTGTTTGACGATGTCATCTGGGTGCGTAAAGCGCGGCAGGATCACAACGCCTTTGTCGATCTGATGCGCGAAGAGTTTGGTATCCAGGTCATGCGCGTTCATGAACTATTGGAAGATGTGGTGAAAGACCCCGACGGCCGTGCCTATATTCTCGACCGCAAGCTGGTGGCCAATGAAGTTGGCGTAGGTGGTGTCGCCATCATGCGTGCCTGGATGGATGGGTTGGACCCGACTACGCTCGTTGCCCACTTGATCGGTGGCGTCACGGTAGATGAACTGCCAACTGAGTTGCGAACTTTTGCCAAAAAAGCTTACGCCGGCACTGAGTTTGCCATGCCCCCGCTGCCCAACCAACTATTCACCCGCGACAGTTCTTGTTGGATTTACAATGGCGTAACCGTCAACCCCATGTTCTGGCCCGCGCGCCGTAAGGAAACCCTCCATCTTACTGCCATCTACAAATACCATCCAGAGTTCAAAGGGGGGGATTTCAACATCTGGTGGGGCGATCCCGATGTGGATCATGGCGGCGCTACCTTGGAGGGCGGTGACGTAATGCCCGTTGGCGATGGTCTGGTTCTCATCGGTATGGGAGAACGATCTACTTACCAGGCGGTGGGCCAGGTTGCCCTGGAGTTATTTAAACACGGGGTCGCCAACCATGTCCTTGCCGCTAAAATGCCCCATGATCGGGCCAGTATGCACCTCGATACGGTTTTCACTTTCTGTGATCGGGACCTGGTCACTATTTTTGAACCCGTTGTCGATCGCATTCAGCCCATTAGCTACCGTCCAGGTGATGAAGAAGGCACATTGGATGTGACCGTACAGGAAAAGGACTGGCTAACGGCCGTACAAGAAGCCATGGGACTAAAGGAAATGCGTGTTATTCCCACAGGAGGTGATGAATTTGAACAAGAACGGGAGCAATGGGACGACGGTAACAATGTGGTTGCTCTCGGGCCTGGTGTCGTCGTGGCCTATGACCGCAATGAATGGACCAATGCCAGATTACGGCAGGCAGGCGTTACTGTGCTCACCATTCCCGGCTCCGAACTGGGTCGGGGGCGCGGCGGTGGTCATTGTATGACCTGCCCCGTTTTACGTGATCCGCTCTAGATCAAACCAGGCACAACGGGCAGGGCGGCTGGTGACCAAGCCGTAGTTAATGGCCAAGTTGAACCCCAGCCGCCCTGCCCCTACCAGACTGGTAACATGATTCTAATTTTAATCGATGCATTTGCAAGAGA
This sequence comes from Chloroflexota bacterium, assembly GCA_009937635.1. Classification (GTDB taxonomy): domain Bacteria; phylum Chloroflexota; class Anaerolineae; order Promineifilales; family Promineifilaceae; genus JAACFF01. The sequence continues at coordinate 3,181 of JAACFF010000093.1, read as the reverse complement.
GATTTTGCCGGATATTGAGTAGGGAATCCAATTAATTCTTGCATAAGGACAGCAAAATCATGTCAGAAAAGAAACGATACCAGCCCGTAGACGCCATGGCCTTTCCCCGATTTGAGGGAATTCGTACCTTCATGCGCCTGCCCCATGTCACCGACCTAAGCGATGTAGATTTTGCTATTGTGGGTGTTCCTTTCGATACCGGAGGAACGTACCGTGTCGGGGCCCGTTTTGGCCCTTCTGGCATTCGAGAACATTCGGTTCTGCTCCGGCCCTATAACCCGGTTCTGGATGTGGACATTTTCGCTGTCTGCTCCGGGGTTGACTACGGCGATTTGCCGGTGACGCCTGGTTATCTGCCTGAGTCGCATGAACAGATAGAAAATGGCGCAGCCGCGATATTTGCGGCAGGAGTAATCCCGGTTTTTCTGGGAGGGGATCATTCCGTTTCCCTACCTTTGCTTCGCGCGGCGGCAGCAAAGGATGGCCCCCTGGCCTTGGTGCATTTCGATGCCCACAGCGACCTATGGCCCAGCTATTTTGGCGGCAAAGACACCCACGGCACCCCATTCCGCCGCGCCTTGGAAGAGGGTTTAATAGACCCTTCTCGCTCCAGCCAGATTGGTTTGCGTGGCCCGCTTTACGATGCTGCTGATGCCCAAATGTCCAACAATGAAGGTTTCAATGTCGTTACCGGACCCGAACTCCATCGCCGGGATTTCGCAGAAGTTATCAAAGAGATCCAGCTTCGCGCCGGCGCCAGCCCAGCTTATCTCTCTTTTGATATCGATTTTGTGGATCCGGCTTTTGCCCCAGGAACCGGTACTCCTGAAGTAGGTGGCTTCACCAGCGCCCAATGCCAGGAACTCATCCGTGGATTGCTGGGAATCAACTTCGTGGCCTTTGATATGGTCGAAGTCATGCCCGCCTATGATCCCGCCAACATAACCAGCCTATTGGCGGCGAACTTGGTGTATGACTTTCTCTCCCTGATAGCCTTGCAATCTCAATCTTAATTTAGGGATTCTTAACGCCGGCTCCATTCAACCGTTCCATCTGCTCCTCGCTCAATCTAATATCCAGCGACGCAATATTCTCCTGCAACTGCTTTTCCGTACTAGCTGCAATCAGCGGTAGAACCGGCGGATCGCTTTGCATCATCCACGCCAAAACCACCTGGTTGGCCGAAGAACCCACTGCCTTGGCAACACCCTTCAGCGCAGCCAAACGGCGGCTCGTATCCGCCCCGGCATATTCGACGGGGATGTCGCGATCTGCTCGTGTATAAGCTCCACTGAGCAGTGCCGAGTAAGCCAACAGCGTCGTATCCCGGTTGCGGCAATAATCCAGCAGGTCGTCATTTACGGCAAGCTGCGGACTGAAGCTGGCCCCGCGTCTTGGCCGCAAGTAAGTGTAACGCTGTTGCACACAGCAGTACTCCGGCCACCGGTTTGTCACGCTGACGCTGCGCGCTTCCTCAAGCCGCCATGCAGTGAAGTTGCTGGCCCCGAAGTAGCGTATCTTGCCGGCCCGTACCAGGCGGCTGAGGGCAATGAGCGTCTCCTCCATGGACGTGTTGCGATCATCCACATGGGCGTAATAGAGATCGATATTCTCAACGCCCAGGCGCTTTAACGACTTTTCGCACTCTCTTTCGATCAAGTCGGCCGTCAGGCCAACCGGAACATCCCCGTAGCCAAAACCAACCTTGCTGGCCACAAAGACCTGATGGCGGTTCCTACGTTCCTTCATCCACGCGCCTACCACTTTCTCACTTTCACCGCCGGCTCCTTTGGGCTCCCACCAGGCATAAATATTGGCTGTGTCGAAGAAACTCCCCCCGGCCTCAAAATATTGATCCATCAAAGAAAAAGACTTGGCCTTTTTCTGGCGCGTGCCGAAATACATTGTGCCCAAACAAAGCGCACTTACTTCGGTGTCGCTGTTGCCCAAAGTTACCTTTCTCATTTCATTCCTCTTTCAAATTCTTGCTGCGTAAGATAGCTGATATGAATGTTTCTCTATTAGCCGGTGTGTGCGCATTTCCTTACCACACACCTCGATGATCCTTGAACATACTAACAGGAGGCGTTATTATCCTTCTATATATCGCAGTTACACGTCAGGAGAAACGGAACAGTTCTTCCGGCGTTGCTGCTCACGGAGACAACCTCACAATACCCAACACCGGTCAAGAATGCAGCTCAAAATTCTTGCAGCGGCTAAAATATTGGAGGAATTACAGATTCCACCTTCAAATGATCTGGAAAAAATTGTCAGGTGCAATAAAGGGTTAACATAGTATCCGCGCAAACGACCGATGGCGCAACCGATTTGAATGGCGGGAAAGGGACCCAAGCCTTATCCTATCAGCGTTTATCCGCTCTCGTCCGCGTCCCCTTTCGCTGCAGCGCACCATTATGAACGTAAAGCAACCTTTCCAGGTTGCGATCAAGCTGGAAGGCTTGCGTTACGGAGGAGGTCTCGAAGGCATGAAAGCTTTTGTCAAACAGCTAAGGCAAAACAACGCCCTTATTCTCGATACGGAAACTACCGTTTTGGACTGCCGGGCTGAACTCTTACAGATCGGCATCGTCTCCCTGGAGGGCGAACCGTTATTCAACTCCTAGCGTCAAGCCCGCCAAAGCCCGGCGCTGGCCCGATGCCCAGTGCGTGCACGGCATCGCCTGGTCTGATGTCAAAGAGGCGCCAACTATCGGCCAGCTTTCTGAACAGCTCGAAGGGCTCATGAACGGCCGTACAGTACCCTGTTCATTACTCGAGAGTTGTAAATTTACCGCTGTATTACGTGGTTAGGTTTGCGAACTTGCGTCATGCACGGAAATTTATGCCCGCGCAAAATTATTGGGAAAATCTACGAAACGATAATGTAAGGCAGCCGACATGACTTGATAGCCGTTATTGGTCACTCGATACAAGTGTGAACCAGTTACTTTCTCCACAAGTTCATGCCCACGCAATTTGGCAATGAGTCGTTAAGCCCGGGCGCAACGTCGTTTTCTCTCTTGCTCATCAACGGCCGGCGTATCATACAGACTAGCACGGACATGCCGATTGCGAAAACCAGTGAGAATGTGTTCGCCGTCCAATACAGCGGTAAACAAGGAACAATCAGCTTCAGTGATAGGATTAAACTTGGCGATGCGTCGACCTTCCTTTTGTT
>JAACFF010000092.1 GCA_009937635.1 Chloroflexota bacterium | reverse complement strand
CGAAGTTTGGAGGGGCAATTATGATAATCCGAAGCAAAGCACCTTTACGAATTAGTTTCGCCGGCGGCGGTACGGACGTCTCTCCCTACGTAGAGGAGAGAGGGGGCGTTGTCCTCAGCACAACCATAGACAAATATGCTTACACTTCCTTGCGGTTGCGGGATGATAAGAGCATCACCGTACAGTCTTTAGACTACGATATTATGGCCAAATACCATGTCGACGATGAGCTGCTTTATGATGGCGAACTTGACCTGGTGAAAGCGGTGATCAAAAACATGGCCAATGGCAATGGGCGAGGCCTGGATTTCTTCATGCACAGTGATGCGCCACCAGGTTCCGGTTTGGGTTCCTCAAGCACCGTGGTTGTGGCGCTAATCGGGTTAATCCAACGTTGGAAACATTTACCCCTGACCAGTTATGACATCGCCGAATTGGCGTATCAGATTGAACGTGTTGATCTGGGCATCAAAGGCGGTATGCAGGATCAGTATGCGGCGGTCTTTGGTGGGTTTAATTTTATCGAATTCGGCGAGTCGGCCGTCATCGTCAACCCCTTACGAATCGAGCCTGATATTTTGAACGAATTGCAGTACAGCTTACTGCTCTGCTACACTGGGCGCACACGCCTATCAGGCAATATCATCACCACACAAGTGAAGAACTACGTGCGCGGCGAAGGTGATGTGCTGGCGGCTATGGATGAACTCAAAAACATCACATTGGATATGAAAAACGCCTTGCTGCAAGGAAATTTGACCGACTTTGGAGCGCTATTGCATGAGGCGTGGATCAATAAAAAGAAAATGGCCAGCCAGATTACCACGTCGACGATTGACGTTTTATATGAAACAGCCCGCGAACATGGCGCTCTGGGCGGAAAAATCTTAGGGGCCGGCGGCGGTGGCTACCTTCTCGTCTACAGTCCATTTGACCGTAAGCATATCATCGCCGAGGCACTAGAGAAACATGGTGGACAGGTCGTAGAGTTCACCTTTGATTTTCATGGACTAACAACATGGGAGGCACGCGGATGAGCCTTAACAACGGAAATTTCACGGCCGATATCGCAGCAGAGTTCAACGAAAGCATTTACGTCAAGCAACAAGTTATTGAGGGGCATCTGTCTGTGATTAATGAGATTGCCAACTTGCTGATCGAATCGCTGCAAGCGGGGAATAAAGTACTCTTGTTCGGCAATGGTGGCAGCGCCGCCGACTCGCAGCACATCGCGGGGGAACTGGTCAGCAAGTTCAGACGCGTGCGTAAAGCGATGCCGGCTATCGCTCTGACGACAGACACGTCGATTCTCACCTCCATAGGCAACGACTTCGGCTATGACTACGTATTTGCACGCCAGATAGAGGCTCTGGGCCAACCTGGCGATGTGGCAATCGGCATCAGCACAAGCGGTAATTCGCCCAATGTGCTGCGTGCTCTGCAAGCCGCCCGGGATATAGGTATGACGTCGGTAGGTTTTACCGGGAAAAGTGGTGGCCAGATGCAAGATTGCGTTGATATTTGTTTTAACGCACCATCAGATAGCACACCACGCATTCAGGAAGTGCACATCACGGCCGGGCACATCGTATGCGAGTTGGTTGAGAAGACGTTTGTCGATTCATCTGATGCGTAATCGGGCAGTTTTCCTAGACAGGGATGGTACGATCAATGAAGACGTTCATCGCCTGTCACGTGCTGAGCAGTTGCGTCTGCTTCCCAATGTGGGTGAAGCGATCAAACAGATCCGAGCGGCCCAGTTTAAGGTGGTTGTCGTTACCAACCAGGCGGTAATTGCGCGCGGCACGATTTCCCACGAGGCGTTGGCGGAGATCCACGAAACGATGAGGGAAATGTTGCAGGCACAGGGCGCAACTGTCGATGCCATTTATTACTGCCCACACCACCCCACCGCAGGAAATGGCCCACTTACCATCAGCTGTCACTGCCGTAAACCGCAGCCGGGCATGCTGTTCCAGGCGGCTGAGGAGTTGAATATCGCGCTGGAACACTCTTTTATGGTCGGCGATAAGCTCAGCGATATTGCCAGCGGACAGGCGGCAGGCTGCCGCACGGCGCTGGTGCGCACAGGGTATGGTGCAGAGGAGGAGAAGCAGCTAAACGGCGGTTCTATTCGACCGGACACGATAGCGCCGGATCTGCTGGAGGTAGCAAAATGGATTTTGCATCAAGCGAGCTAGGGGCAAAAATCAGGAACTTCCAGCGGCGAAAGCCCCAGTTAATTCTGGCCGCTGTCACCGTGGCGATCGTGCTGCTCATCCTGCTTGTGGCGCAAGTTTTTCTTGGTATGCCCAAACCTTTGTTCTTTCTTTTCGGCGGAACTTTCCTTGCCTGGACGGCCGTTTACTGGTTGCTCAGCCGCCGGGCGCAGAAGACGCCGCTGAAGCATCTGACCCGCTGGTTATTACCCTGGATAGCGGCCATCGCCTTATTTCTTGGGGTTGTTTTTTTCGTCGATCGGGGCGGCTGGCTGTGGTTCCGCGTTACAGGTTACGACGTTACGCTGGCGGAAGATCGCCAGAAACAAGTGGATATCTCCCTAGATGAATTCGTGGCTGAGCACCCACAGTTTGAATTGGATGCTGCCGGCTTGCGCTTGCCCAAGGGGGAATATACCTTCAAGGATACGGTGGTCGTGCCTCAGGGCACCACCTTAACGATTGATCCCGGTACCGTGCTGCGTTTTGGCGCTTCCCGTTCACTCATCTCCTACAGTCCAGTTTGGGCGCAGGGGAGTGAAGAGGAACCGATTCGCTTTACTGCCCAGACTCCATGGCTTAAGTGGGGTGTACTGGGCGTTGTGGGCAGCGCGACATCGTTTTTTGAGCACATCCAGCTTGAACACAGCCGCCAGGCGTTAGTTAATGACGTCGATTTTTTCGCGGGGCTTTCGCTGATCGAGGCCGATGGTGTGATTCGCAACAGCACTTTCGAGAATATATTTGGCAAGGATGCGCTCAATGCGCGCATGAGCGAAGTCATCATTGAAGACAATGTTTTTCGTAATGCATACAAGGATTGCCTGGATCTGGATGGCGGCTCAGGCGAAGTCAGCAGTAATCTCTTTGTAGATTGCGATGATGAAGGCATAGACTTGAGCGATAACGAAGCGGTAGATGTTTTTGACAATACAATCCTCGATATTCGCGGGGGACGCCTGGCTGCCGATCAGAACCAAGAAGCTATTGAAGCTCAAAACACATTAGGATACTCAGGCAACGGACAATAACCATGAGAATGCTTTATATCACTCCCGCTTTTCAACATCCAAAGGTGCGTGGGCCAAACCGCCATTATCACTTCGTACGCGAACTGTCGCAGCGGCATGAGATCACTTTGCTAACCGTGGCCCGCTCAGATATTCCTGACGAAGCAATGGAAGAAGTGACGTCGTATACGCAAAAGCTGTTTCTTTTTGACGCCAGTGGAGCGGCCTATACGTCGACCAATAAAGCACTGTCGGCCGTTCCGGCTGTGGGGCGGCAGCTAAGCCAGGATCTACTTCTGCGCAGGACGGTGGCGGAGATGCGCGAGACGTTCGAGCAGCTGCTGTGTGAAGAATCTTTTGACGTGGTGCTTTTCCACGGTAAGAGTGTTTTTCCCGTGATCGATGAAGCGTATGCGCTGCCCACGGTAACTGACTTTTGCGATGCAACTTCAATGCGTATTAAGACAAAAATCGATTACGCACCGGTCGCAAAACGGCCGTTGCTGGCTCTTCGCTACCAACAAATGAAGCGTAGAGAACAGGATATCATCGAAAAGACACCATACCAGGCTTTCATTTCCTCCCGCGATCGTGAAGCGGTTCTGGGCTCTAAATCAACTGCGGAAATCATTCCCAATGGTCTTGATTTGCAATATTGGAAGCGCAGGGAAGACAGTCGTGAACCCAAGAGCTTGATATTTACCGGGGTCATGGATTACGCTCCAAATCACGATGCGGCCGTTTACCTGATCGACGAGATCTTGCCGCTGCTGAAGAGCCAGGTGCCGGATGTCAAAATATATATCGCAGGACGGAGCCCAAAGCCGGAATTGGTAGAACGGGCCAAACAACATCCGCAAGTGATTGTCACCGGTTGGGTAGATGACATGCGGGATTATCTTGAAAGGGCAGCGATCTTTGTTTCACCCTTACGTTACGCCTCCGGTATGCAAAACAAATTGCAAGAAGCGTTGGCCATGGAAGTGCCCATCGTAACCACTTCTGTTGCGGCTGCCGGTCTACAAATTAACGGCGAAGATGCGCCCCTTTATGTAGGCGATGGCGCTGAGCAGTTTGCCCAGCGTACACTGGAATTGCTACAAAGTCCTGACGAACAATCGCGACTGGCGTCCGCCAGCCGCCAGTTCGCCGAGGAATATTTTGATTGGGCTCGCAGCGCCATGCAACTGGAAAAGATGTGTTATGACGCTGTAGCTGAGTTTGAAACAAGCAGTACACTGCCGATAGGTGGATAGGCGTCGGCATCCTAACGTTTAATCGTTTTTGCAATCCCTATCGATCTTCTTCGATTACGAAAGCAAAAACGATTGAGATTGAGATACTTCGGCAAGCTCGGTACGGGATTGCGATTGGGAGAGAAAATATGGTACAAGATACAACAACTTCAACAACAAACAAGGACTCAGGCATGGCAAGATTGAGCCGGGGCGTGAGAAAATTCCTGGCGGACGCCGCGGCCGACTGGTATTTATCGCCTACTACGGTAGCCATTATATGTATTCTGCCTTTTGTCGTAGCATTTTTAGGAGCTTCTACAGCGTTAATGGGCAAGCCCACATATAAATGGTTCACCGGCGAAGACGGTTTTGCCGAGACGCTGCAGGTTATTTTCTATACGTCAACCCTTATTATGGCGCTGATTGCCGCGTCCCGTTATTGGCGCAGCGGCGAAAAATTGATAGGCGTGCTCTATCTGGGTCTGAGTGGCGCATTGATCTTCATGATTGGCGAAGAGATTAGCTGGGGACAGCGAATTTTTGGCTGGCAAACAAGCGAGTCGTTCGCCGCTATCAACAAACAGGAAGAGACCAACCTGCATAATGTGTACGGCGTGGGTTCAACTTTCAAATGGATCCAAATGCTTGTCGGCGCATACGGCACTATCTTTCCTTTATTGGTCTGGCGCTGGAGCCGCTTGCAGCCATATCGCGACCGCTTATGGGCGATCATCCCCCACTACACCCTGATCGGTTATTTTGTCATGCTGTTCGTCTGGCGAATCTACCGCAATCTGTTCGACCCACCAGAAGGTTTCTATTTCGTCGTCAGTGAATATAATGAAGTGTTGGAATTGGCCTTGGCCTTGGGTTTCGTCTTTTTCCTCGTCTTCCAATTGCGAAGACTTAGCAAACGACCAAGGGGAGCTCCCGGGTCTAATACAAGTTGAGGTCACCGCTGTATGGTTCTGGGAATCAGGTGGCTCTTTAAAATCGCTATACCCCTTTTCCTGATCACGGTTCTCGTCGCCTGTGCCGTTGGAGAAGAATCGGGAAGCAATGCAGCACAACAAAGGCCATCTGAAGAGCCGGCAGATTTGCGCACGACCCCGGCTTCAGCCACGCCAAAAGAGGAAGCGCCCGCAGCAACTGCACCTACAAAACCCACTACAACCGCGACTGCCCCTCAAACAGCGCCGGAGCCAACTGCTAGCAAGGCAGCCACACAGGAACCCATTGCCACCAGCACGACAGAACCAGGGCCCACAGTCACTATTGACGAGCGGGCCCAGGAGCCCTACCTGGGCATCTGGATCTCACGTGAAGAGATAGAGCGCCTGCCTACGAGTGGTCCCGCCTGGGAACAATTGCTGCAGACCGCCGGCAGGAAGGCAGGTGACCCCGATCTCAATGACAAAGATGATCCGGTCAATGTACGGGTTCTGGCTAAGGCTCTCGTTTTCGCGCGCTTAGGCGAGGAACCATATCGTGATGACGTTATCAAGGCGTTAGATTCGGTCACATATAAAAACAGCGAGAAGGGTGGAAATACGCTGGCCCTGGGGCGTGAGTTAGTCGCTTACGTTATCGCGGCGGATCTGATCAATTTACCACAACATAATCCACAACTCAATGCAGATTTTGAGAATAGGCTACGTGAGCTGCTGGATAAACGGCTCGACGGCCGTACATTGCGCTCGACGCACGAAGAACGGGCGAATAATTGGGGCACACATGCAGGCGCATCCCGGGCCGCCGTAACAATTTACCTGGGTGATAAGGATGAATTGCAACGTGCGGCCGATGTTTTCAAAGGTTGGTTAGGGGACAGAGAATCATATGACGGTTTTATTTTCGGCGACGATCTTTCCTGGCAATGCGATCCCGCTGCGCCGGTGAGCATCAATCCAGCTGGGTGCCAAAAGGATGGCCAGGATATAGGCGGCACTCTGCCGGAGGAGATGCGTCGCGGTGGAGAATTCCAGTGGCCACCGGAGAAAACGGGATATACGTGGGAGGCGCTGCAGGGAGCGTCGGTCCAGGCGGAGATCTTGCATCGCGCCGGGTTTGATGCCTGGGAATGGGAGGAGCAGGCCATTTTACGCGCCGTCCAATTCCTCTATGAAATTGGATGGGAGGCGGAATCAGACGACGAATGGCAAGTTTGGTTGATGAACTATGCTTATTGCACTGCTTACCCTACAACCTCGCCGACGACTGCCGGCAAAAACATGGCCTGGACTGATTGGACGCACGGGTCCGGTCCTTGCCGCCGTTGATGGAGCATGTATGCCCGGCAATCTATGGCGTGTATCGTGCCCATAAATGCCAGGCATTTTGCAATGGTATTGGGGGCGTGGGCGAAATGGTTGGATGGAAAATGGTTTGTTGCCCTGTGAGGCTCTGGCCAACTGTCTCGCCCCTACATAAATGCCCGGGATGGGGGATCAGGCGTATTGCCGTTTACGCCGTACCCGGAAAAACAATAGAAGGGTGAGGGCAACAATTCCCAGAGAAACTGCCAAGGCCACCTGTCTTGGCGTCTGGGTAAGACTCGCACCGAAGTCTAGCGGACCAATGGCAACAGCACAAGTCCCCCACTATGGCTCCAATCAGTCCAGCCCATATTCTTGCCCGCGCTCACCGGTGCACCGGCCGTGAAGCTGGTTCCGTAGGAATAGTTGATGAGCCATATCTGCCAGCGATCGTCTCCATCGGCAGACCAGCCGATGCTTTCTAGAAATTCTACGGCTCGCAGAAGCGCTTTATCTTCCCAGTTCCAGGTATCGTAGCCTGCACGATGCAAAATTTCGGCCTGGACAATGGCCCCTTGTAGACCTTCCCAGGCATAGCCAGTTGGCGCCGGCGGCCATCGAAAATCACCACCGCGACGCATTTCCTCAGGTAGAGCACCGTCGATAGAGTGGCCATCTTTCATACAGCCCTTGGGGTTGATACCAACCGGCTCAGAGGGGTTGCACTGCCAGGAGGAGTCGCCGTAGCTAAAACCGGAATAAGCGGTGCGGTCGCCGACCCAGCCGCGAAATACTTGCGCGGTGCGAGCCAATTCGGCCGTGTCGCCGAGATAGGCGGCCACAGCAGCGCGCGATGCACCAGCGTGGGTACCCCAGTTATTAGGGCGCTCTTCATGGGTGGACACAAGTGTTTTGCCATCCAATGTCTTGGTCAGCAGATCTCTTATTTTAACCCTGAAATCAGCATCTAGACTGGAATCATATGTGGCCAGATCTATGAGATCAGCAGCAATGACATATGCTGCCAATTCTCGCCCTAAGGCAAGGGTCTGTCCGCCATTTTCTGTATTATCGTAGGTAACGACCTTCAAAGCATCTACAACCCCCGTGCGATATTGCGCCTGGTTGGTGCGTACGAAGGCGAGCGCCTTGGCCAACACTTTCACGTTGGTGTCATCATCCTGATCACTCAGGTTCGGCGTACCTGCAGGGCTATCGGCAACGTCTTTGACTTGTGCCCATGCCGGGCCTGACGTAGGCCGCCTCATGATCTCCGCGCGTGATATCCAGATCCCGGTTGTAACAAGCGTACTATCAGCAGATAGCGGCGCATCATCTTGCGCCTCCGTTCCGCTAAGTGAATATATAGGCGCGGCAAACGCCCATGCCAGCACGAGGCTGCATAAAATAATTAGGGAAAAAGATGTAGATATTCGATATTCCCGCCACACAAAATGTTTTCCACGCTTTTTCTCCATTGCAAGGTACCTCGCCAACTAATTGGACAATAAGGGCTGTAAGCGCAGAGGAAGGAGCGTGGCGATCCCGAACCACTCTCCTTGGGATTATTCCCCTTTTCCTCATCCGGCTCAATTTTATAGTATCATGCAGATTTTGCAGTCCTAGCCACCCGTTAAATTAATGTAAACTTACCGCTAATTGATTTCGCTTCAGGCATCTTGGACTGTTTGCCATGCTTAATTCTCTATTTATTTGGATATAAGTGAAATAACAGTTTGTCCATGGCTGGCACGACAACACAAGGAGATTGAGTAAAGAATAATCAATTGAATTCTACGACAGGTGACTTAAGTTTAAACTTTCGATCACGAAGAATGGTGCAAGAGTATTTCCTGGTAGGTAATAGCGTTCTGAATGTAGCTAAGCGACTACGTGACTGCCATCTTCATCCAAGGCGCTGTATTGTGGAAATTGACGGCCGCACTGCCCGGTGGTACAAGCGCATCACAGGCCTGGCGTACATCCGCAGGCAACTTCATCTTCAAGACCGGTAGCAGATGTTCGAGTTGGTCCAGCGTGCGAGGGCCCACAAGGGGCGCGGTGATCCCCGGTTGATCTTTGACCCATAAAATCGCCAGTTGCGCTGCGGAAAGACCCGCCTCTTGCGCTACCTGACTGAAAGCCCGTCCTAAGGCAATGCCCCGTGCTGTGACCCGCTCGGCGTAGATCCCACCTTCTAGTGCTGCCCGCGATCCTGTCGGGTACGCCCTTTCATCATCGTAACGCCCGGCAAGGATACCCATGGCCATTGGCGACCAAGGGATCAGGGCCAGTTCATGAGCCTGCGCTAAGGGTACCAGCTCATTTTCTATGCGTCTGTCCAGCAGATTGTAAGGCGGTTGTTCGGAAGCAAAGCGCACCAAGCCACGTAACTCGCTGGTCAGCAAGGCCTCCATGACGCCCCAGGCGGGAAAGGTCGAACAGCCCACGTAACGCACCTTGCCCTGGCGCACCAGGTCTGTCAATGCGCTTAATGTCTCTTCTATGGGCGTCTGCGGATCGGGGCGGTGCAGCTGGTAGAGGTCGATATGATCCACCTGCAGGCGGCGCAGCGACGCTTCGCAAGCCTGCATCACATGTAAGCGTGAATTGCCGCGGTCATTCGGCCCTGGCCCAGTGGGAAAATGCACTTTAGTGGCCAGGAAGACCTGATCGCGTTTCCCATTGCGTGCCAAAACGCGCCCAATAATGCGTTCGCTCTCGCCACCGGCGTACGCGTTGGCGGTATCAATCAAATTGATCCCGGCATCCAAAGCCTCATTCAGAATACGTTCCGACTCCTCCTCGGGTGTCGGCCGTCCGAAATTAGCTGTTCCCAGCGCCAGCGGCGCTACTTTTACGCCGGTCCGTCCAAATAATCGATAGTCCATCTCTTTTACCTCTGCAAAGCTGACGGATGAATGTATTAGTGATTTCCTTACCTCGTAGTCGACCCCGATGAAGGGAGTGGACACATTCCGGCAAATACATTAGCGCCGCTCGTAGTGGATGATATTGCCATTATTCAGTAGCTCGAACGCGTCAAATTAAGATAGATGCACTCTCCTCAAGCTGCCGAATAAATTTTTCGATCCATTTCATTTCAGCTTCAACCATCGTAGAGCTGTAATCGAACATGACGTCAACTTCGCTGGGAAGGGGCTGCTGTTGGGATTTTTGTGTCTGCACGTGCGTCAAGCGTTTGTTTAGCCCATCACGATGCACGCTTAGGGCGTCGATAACGTCAGAAAGCGGCACCCGATCCAGGTTCGCTATGCCCAGGAGCAACGGGGGATAAGAACGGTGCACCGTTGCCAGAGCATGGAGGGTGGCCTGGTGACACGCCTCTATGCCCGTAGAAGTCGGCCGGTACACTTTTCGCGCCGGGCCTCGCCCATCGGCGGCTTCGGTGCGGCTGCTGATGAGGCCGGCTTTTTCCAGCTTCTTGAGTAAGTAATAGATGGATGAAAAACCAACCTCGGTCCACTCCCGCATCCCACGCTTTTCTATGACCTGTTCAATTTCATAGCCGTGCCTTGGCTGTTCGACAATTAGAGTAAGGATTGCAAATTCTGCACTTGTCATAATTTAATCTACCACCACAATATTCTATTACTAGAATATACGAAGAGCAACAATTTGTCAAGCGCGAAACTTGCTTCATTTCATCCACAACATTCCCGATGAGCCGTTAACACATCTTCTTGAAAAAGGGCTTCACCAGTCAAAAGGAGTAGTAGAACTCATTTCATTTCTAAATACGCTTGGCGACTTCCCAACATAAAATTTAAAGGTCCGGCTGAAGGAGCTTATGCTCTGATAGCCAACGTTGAGGGCGATTTCTGTAATGGGTGCATCCGGCGAAGAAAGCAGTTCTAAGGCCGCAATAATCCGGACCGCACGCAAATTTCCCTGAAACGTCATATCCAGGTGACCACGAAACAGCCTCATCATCGTTTGAGATGAGACGCCGAACTCTCTGCTAACACCCGCTGTAGTAAGTTCATGATCGAGGTTATCAGTTAAGTGGCCAGTGATATTCTCGAGTAACTGATGTTGCGTGGTTGGTAAAACGAGTGAAATGGCGTCACGGCACCAAATGGGCGTTCATGGAATAGGAGGAGCGCTTGGTAATTTTGCCGCACCTGTCGCTGCTGCATTTCTCATCGCTGCATTTGATTGGCGCCTTGCGGCGCTTGTGCTCGCCTTACCGGCCATCATCTTGATTATGGGATTGATAGTTAATCTGCAGCCAGGTCAGAAAAACGATCACATAACCTTTGGCAAAGGCCCCAGCAGGAATCTCCTCCTCTTGGGCATCAACTTCGGCCTTATAACCATGCTGTATCGTGGGTTTCTGGCATTCCTACCCACATGGGTGCTTGAGAGCAATGTGTCTCTGGTATCGGCTGGTGCAATCACATCGCTCATGCTTATTGTTGGCGTAATCGCTCAACCACTAGGAGGCATTGTTTACGATAGATTCGGGGGCAAGATAATATTCGTTATGAGCCCAATCATAGCGGGCTTTGCACTTTTGTTAATGACGTGGGTGGAGGGATGGATTGTGGTCCTGTTTATTGTTATTATCGGAGCCTCGATTACCATGACTTTTCCGGTTGCATTGACAACAGCCAGTTCATTGAGTGGCGCAGCGGCTGCTGGAATGAGTGTGGGTCTCGTATTTGGTATTTCTACGACTATGTCGTCTTTCACACCGCTGTTAACTGGTGTGTTGGCCGATCAGCTTGGGTTGGATTCAGCTTTTCGACTGCTAATCGCCTTGCCCCTGTTGGCGACGCTTATGACGCTCTTTTTGTATTCAAATAACAGGATGACCCTCGCCTGTGCCACCAAAGATAATAATTCGTAGGGGCATATCCACCTCCCTGCATACGAATATATTCACCTTCTTGACAGAAAGAAAGATTGGGACAAAATGGTCCAGGTGCCAGCTTGTGAGGCATAAAAAAATCAAACTCGCTAAGCGATCGGAGAAGGAATGTCAAAACCATTCAGCAGAACATTTCGTGTTCGTTGGTCTGAAACCAACGCCTTAGGACAGGTTCATTTATCCGGATATCTACGATATTTGATTGAAACTGCCTGGGATTGGGGAGCCGCCGGCGGATTGAGCATAGATAAAAGCGCAGCCCTTGGAATTGCATGGGTTATCCGCGAGACGGAGATAAATATTTATAGACCGCTTGTCTACAACGAAATGTTCGAATTCACAATATGGTTACTCAAATGGCGTCGCGTTCGTGGTACACGATGCTTCGAGCTGCGACTAAAGAATAGTCATGAAATCGTCGCCCAAGGTGCTCAGCAAGTAGCAACTCTGGACAGCAAAACTTTGCGCCCTGTTCGCATGCCCGAACAGATGTTAGATAATTTCCTCATAGAAAATCCTCGCGTTATCCAACAACGAAAATTCCCGAAATTTCAATCCCGGCCCGAAACCTCTTTTGTTGCTCAAAGAGATGTTGAATGGCGAGATTTGGATGCATTAGAACATGTCAATAACGCAACTTATGCTGCATTTGCCGAGCATGCCGCTACACAGGCATTGGCTTCCATGGGATGGTCCCCTTCCCAGTTCAAAACGCAAGGCTTGGCTGTTGCATACCGGCGCTTTCATATTCAGTATCAAGCACCAGCATTGTGGGGTGATACGTTAAATGTGGCTCTCTATTTAATGGAATTGAACCCTACAGGAGGCACATGGCATATTGAAATTAAGCGTGCATCCGATAACGCATCCATTGTGCAATGTGTCATTGAATGGTCACTGGCAAATCGGGTTAGTGGAGAAGAACAAACTCTGCCGATGGGCTTATTTCGTGCATTTGGGAAGACGATAGAAGTTAATAACCACAGTTGACGACCCTATTCATCCCTACTACTTCAACAGAAATTTTTTCCAAAACGCAACCACATGTGTTGTGCTATACTCACCTCTTGGCAAGCATAAGAAAATTGAGTTTCTTCGATGGCGACTGTCTCCCTGATCCAAACTAAATTACACCCGCCACCAGTGACGAACGATCTGGTTGAACGGCCGTTCCTCATCCAACGACTCAATATCGGTTTGAAGCACAAATTAACACTGGTCTCAGCTCCGGCCGGATTTGGCAAATCCACAATCGTACTAGAGTGGTGCCGGCAGGTTGGTTGGCCTGTGGCCTGGTATTCTCTGGATAAAAACGACGACGATCTGTCCATTTTTCCAAGTTATTTGCTGGCAGCTTTACAAAAGGCCTGCCAACCTGGGCAAGAGCAACAGATTTGTCCAGTATCAACCAGTTACCTACAAGCGCCTCAACTGCCTGCTCTCAAAATCATTGCTGCCACGCTTATCAACGAACTTTCCCAATTCACGCAAACCTGCCTGATCGTACTTGATGACTACCATCTCATAGAAAACCCAGATATTCACGAACTTATCCGACTGGTACTGCAAAACTTACCTGATCGCCACCATCTCGTTCTTATTACTCGCGTCGATCCCCCCTTACCCATTCCCCGCCTGCGCGTACAGCAGGTGATGACCGAAATTCGAGTTGATAATTTGCGCTTTACCCTGTCTGAAACAGAAGCGTATTTACGCCGGGTTTTGCAGGGTGATTTCCTGCAGGAAACGGCCGTTGAACTGGACAAACGCACAGAAGGCTGGGTTGCCGGCTTGCGCATGGCCGGCCTCTCGCTGCGGGCACGGCAAGGTTCTGAGCAACTGGCTTATACCCGCAGTTTTAAGGGCAGCCAACGATATGTCATGACCTATCTCATGGATGAAGTATTGAATCGGCAACCTGAAACGGTCCGTCGCTTTTTGCTGCAAACTGCTCTTCTGGATCGCTTTTGTGATGCCTTGTGTGCGGCGGTAACAGGTGAAAAGCTGGGTCTTTGCCGCCAGATTTTGGCTGAATTAGATGCGGATTCTCTGTTCATTGTCCCCCTGGATAGTGACCATCATTGGTTTCGCTACCATCACCTGTTCCAAGAGTTGCTTCAATTTCGTCTTGACATGCATTTTGACCAGGGCGAGAAACGGTCAATGCATCATCGAGCCAGTCACTGGTTTGCCTCGAATGGATATGTGGATGAAGCGCTCCATCACGCGCTGGCCGCTGGTGATGATTCGTTTGCTGTGCAGTTGGTGATAGATCAACGGCATGACCGGCTTAATCAGCAGGATTGGCGCACTTTGGAACGATGGCTTAAATATCTTCCGCAAGCTTCGATTCGACAAAATCCCGCCCTCATCTTAGCTCAGGCCTGGATAGCCCATAGTCAATATCAACTATTGGCTCTGCCTCAGATCCTACAGCAGGCGCAAGCTTTGGTTGATGAACAACAACTCAGCGCCATTAATAAAGAGGCTTCCTTAGCTTCAGCGACTACCGTACATAAAGATGGCTATCCGACTACCCGAATAACGTCTACAAGACGCTCATCCTTACAGGGCGAGATTGATACATTAGTGAGTTTCGTCTGGCTTATTAAAAGCGAGATGCCTCAAACGTCGGAAGCCGCCCAAAATGCCTTGCAGCGTGTCTCCCCTGACCATAACTTCGTCTATGGTTATGCTCATCTCAGTTGGGGGATTGCAGCTTACTCACTGGGTCAGGGAAAAGAGGCCATTCGCTTTTTACAACAACAACTCAACATCTACAGGCATCAATCCACTCAGTTTACCTCTCGGGTCATAGAAACGTTAGAATGCCTATATTTATATGCTGGCCAGATCAGGCCGCTGATCGAACTTTCCAAACAGCGTTTAGCGCTGGCCCAAAAAGCCAACTTGCCGATCGATATTGGTTGGGCCCATCTGTTTTTAGGCATGGCGTACTATGAGTGGAACGAACTTGAAAACGCCCAACGGCATTATTCGGCCGCGACTGAGTTACGTCACCAGATTCATTATCGGGTTTACCATGACAGTATGGTGGGTTTAGCCAAGATCCAACAGGCAGAGGGGCTTCATGAGGAATCCCGCCAAACTGCAGAATCTTTATTAGAACAGACAATCCTGAGCGCAAACAACCTCGTGCTGCCGGAGTCGGTTTCCTTCCAGGCCAAACTGGCCTTGCGCCAGGGCGATCTAGAGGGCGCACTGCATTGGTTGGAAACCACCGATCTCACTGCCTCACCCTGGGCATTTATTACTTCAGAAATTCCCATATTTACGAAGATAGAAGCCCTCATAGCCCAACGATCAGAAGCCAGTCTGGCGGAAGCAGCTAGACTAGCGAAAGGCTTGTTGGCCGAAACGACACAGATCAAACAAACTTATCGGAAAATCGAATTGCTTATCTTGCTGGCCAGAATCTATGATGCCCAAGGTCAAACTAGTAAATCGTTAAATATGCTAGAGCAGGCGATTCAAAAAGGGAAGAAAAGAGGGTTCATTCGCACCTTTGTCGACCTGGGTTTAGGTTGCGCCAACCTCTTTTATCAACTATTAGAAAAAGGTATAGAAGCGGATTATCTGGGACAGATTTTGGCGGCATTAAATGTGGCAGAATCAAGAACAACGGCCGTAACTCGTCGCGGTAACGGCCGAAACAACAGATCACAAGGCCAGATCCAGCCCTTAACCGATCGCGAGCAAGAAATATTGTCCTTACTGCAAGAACGATATACCAATAAAGAGATCGCTCAAGAGCTGGTCATTGCCATCGGTACAGTTAAGCGCCATACATCGAATATTTACACCAAGCTGGGTGCAAACAACCGTCATCAGGCCGTTCGGCATGCCCAAGATTTGGGCATCCTTCCTCAACGCTGATTGTTGCGCCTTTCACGCCTATTCACTAACCGTCAAGCCAATCGCCTTCCTGCAATATAAACCTTTATACAACCTTTGGGATCATCCGCATAATGGATAATTGCCTACAATGAATTGGAGGCAAAATGCCGAATGGTTTTCATTAAGGAAATATTGTGGTCAAGAAAACAGAACTTACTTTGGGTACATCCGCAGCCTACCAAATTTGTGTGTGTGGTAACCTAGATGAAGAGCTGTCAGCATACCTTCAAGGATTGACAGTTGCCCATTCACCAACCGGCAAGGAACAGCAACTGACGATCTTAACCGGCAGGCTGACTAATCAGGCGGCATTATTGGGGGTCTTAAACGCACTATACAACCTGGCCATGCCCCTCATCTCTGTTGAGTTTTTGGAAGAATCTGAATAAGTTCAGCATTATAGCAAGGAGAAAACATCATGATAGAAGGCTATCGTTGCATCAGCGGTCCCGATACAACGTCCGATGGGTACCCGTTACCCCTTACCGGCAAACCGCTTACTAAACACAACGTCGTCGTCAAAAAAGAGGGCGTCGAACTGAAACAGTATCCGGAGCGATTCTTCCCCAAGAAAGAAGATTTGGGGGCTGATGAAATTCGCCTAACTTGTATTGGTTCCGGCAATCCAATCGTACGCCGTGCACAGGCGGCTACCGGTTGGCTTTGCGAGCTTGGCAATGGGGACAAATTTATCTTTGATGTGGGTGGCGGCACTGTACAAAATCTATGGAGCCTCGAATATTCACCTGCCGAACTGGACAAGCTGTTTCTGACCCATTTGCATCTCGATCATGTAGGCGACTACCATGTTTTGTTCGATGGCATGGGCTGGGCCCGCAACGCGCCGCTGCAAGTTTGGGGACCATCCGGCTACACCAAAGAGATGGGCACCGCCTACTTCTGTGAGCTGATGGATAAGGCAGCCCTATGGCATATCGAGAGCAAGCGCGGGTTGGTGCCTAGTTCCGGCGCAGTCAGCGTGGCCCATGAATTTGATGTCAGCCAGTTCAGCCCAGAAAATCCCCGGCTACTGGTTTATGATGAAAACGGCGTAAAGATCTACGCTTTCCCCGTCATCCACTGCATTTATGGCTCGGTCGGTTACCGCGTGGAGTGGAATGGTCTATCATTCACTTTCCATGGGGATGGCTCGCCCAGTACCTTTGAAGCGGAACAGGCCAAAGGGGTAGATGTGTTTATGCACGAAGGCTTCCTGGACGCGGAGACCTTCCATCAAAAAGCAAAACTCCCTCTCCAGAACGCACAGCTTGTTGTGGGGGAACACACGACCGGTGATAAATTTGGCATGTTGATGAACATCGTCCAACCCAAACTGGGCGTAGCTTATCATTACTTCCTAGATGATGACACCATTGATCCCTTCTATGAACTGTATCACCAAACTTGTGATTTGCCGCTCGTTCTGACACAGGATTTGATGGTGATCAACATCACGCCTGATCAAATCGTAACCCGGCAGGCATGGACCAATCCACTGCATTGGCCTTCTCCTGCCCCGCCCGACAAGCGAGGGGATATGACGTTAGCTACTCGCAGCGAAGCGGCTATTCCCAAGTGGATAAAGGATACGTTGATAACGGGACCATAGCCGCAAATTCATATTTCACCAGGTCGAATTTATGAAATTTTGGCCACGGTAGGGGGCATCCAGAATGGTTCAATCTTGAAGATTGAACCATTCTTATTTTTAAAGGGATCATTTACCCAGTGGATTGCCACCAAAATATTAGTTAGCACTCCCTGACTTAGTCAAGATATACTTGTTACTCAACAGTTTTATCCATAAGGTGACTGCCCTTGCCCGTCAAATGGGATTCGCAAATGGCATTCGCCCTAACAAAAGGAGCATTGACATGGCA
>JAACFF010000441.1 GCA_009937635.1 Chloroflexota bacterium | reverse complement strand
TCAGTAAAAGTCAAACTAACCAAACAGCTTGGTCGAGAGGTCGGCTAAAGGTGATTGTCAATCCAGTCGGGCAGCTGGCTGAGGGTGTTGATAGTCGATACATTAGGAGGGAAAGCAAGTCCATTATGGGAATTGCTACGGTCGAGCCAGATACCATGACCAAATCCTCCCCGCTGTACGGCACCAATGGCATCAACTTCCAAATTATCTCCCACCTGCAAACAGTTTGCGGGCGGTGTACGCACTCTGGCTGCTGCACGGAGGAAAATTGTTTTAGCAGGTTTATGCACGCCCATTTCTTCGCTAATAAGAATCCGCCGTGAGGGAATCAGGTCGCCCACCAGCTGCTCCATGACCGGACGCCCCACCTGGGATCGATTGGACACGATACCCAAGATAAAACCTCTTTCGATCAGCAATTGCAGTGTCGGCCGGCTGTCCTCAAACAGCAAGGTAGGCAATAGCGAATGTGATCTGTAAATACGTTCCTGAATATTCCAATCAATATCCTTGTACCCAAGAAAATCCAACACATACGCGTATTGGCGGACGATCTGTCGCCGTGTTTGAGGTTTATCGATCTTTTTTACCTTACCCTGCTCGACGTCTCTGTCGTACTGTCGCAAGGCGGCTTTGATGTCGTCTTGGGTATAAGACAAGCCCGAGAGCCTAAACATGATCGCCAATCTTTCTTCGCGACTGTCCTGGGGTGTTCTTATATAGGCTAAGGTCAAATCCCAGTCAAAAAAGATCGCCTTAATCGATTGTTTACTCATAAGTTTCCCTTCATTATGGATACGTTGTCGCTTCTAATGTAAGAGTTGCGGGCGGTTCGACTGTGTCCACCGGCCCACCTGGAGTCGGCGTTTCCGTTATAAAGATGAAAGTCGGTTCGATCACCGGCGGAAGGGTCGGTGACGGTGTAGCCGTTGGCGTCGCTGTTTGAGTTGGCGTTGCTGTTGCCGTCGGCGTCGGCGTTTCTGTCGGCGTAGGTGTTGGCGTTGCTGTGGGCTGTACAAGCGTCAGCAAAACGCGCCTCTCCATACTGACCGGGTCATTCTCTGAGGTAAACGGATTATCAGGACCAAAGGTCTTCAGACGCAATGTGATCGGCCCTGAGTGATTGACCTGCGTTGTATCCCAGTCTGCCAACAGACTGTTCTCAACCGCAAATTGTTGGTAGCCACTGATCGTACCCCAGCCGCCAGGATCAAATCCCAATCCATATTCCAATTCATAGCCTGTATAATTCGGTCCGGTAGCCGAGCCAATAATAGGCACAACGTTGATCACTTCAGAACCATTGGTTGGCTGGAGGATATCAATTTGAGGACGAGCTGTCGTATCTTCACAAGTCTGATTGGGGGGTAAGCGCAATGGCAGGCTGATTTCGCGGCGTGCGGCCCAGCTGTTTCCAGCAGAAGTTAGCTCTAGCCACAACTGTGCCCCATTCCGCTCGCGCTGTAACACATTCTCATTGCCAAAGACCAGTGGCGTGAAGAACTTGGCTTCAAAAATGGATTCCGGGCAGGCATCGGTCGCCCGTAGCTGCGTCCAGAGATCGATGGCAAATTTCTGAATAAAATCTTGACTGCTGTCCAGGGGAGGTTGATCACCTGCAAATACCTCCTGCCGCCGGCTAAAGCAATCTGAACCCGGTTCTGTACCGGAATCAGCGCAGATTTCCATATCGATCACATTGGAGGGGCGAAGGAAATTTGATGGCTCCCGGCCGGATAAATATTGCGTGATGAAGCTGTTCCAAATAGGGGCGGCCACACGCGTTCCCGACTGTCCTTCGCCGATAGGCTTGTTGTTTGTGTTGCCCACCCATACGGCCGTCACCACATCCGGCGTATAACCAATGGTCCAACCGTCACGCACATCCAGACGGCTGCTGCCCGACGTACCGGTTTTGGCCGCCACATCATGCCCCGCTACAACCAGGCTGCTATTACGGCCGAATGCAGGCTGGCGGGCATCATCATCAGAGAGTATATCGCTCAGCAGAAAAGCGTGTTCCTGCCGTATCACCTGTGCCGCGCCTGGATCCGGTAGCATATGCTCAAACACCACATCTCCCTGGCTGTTTTCAATACGCTGTATGGCAAAAGCCGGCATATATCGCCCCTCGTTAGCCAATACGCCAAATGCGCCCGCCATCTGTAAAGGCGAGATCTCGCCCCCACCCAGGGCCAGGGACAAGCCATGTTCCCTCGGCTGCGCGACCTCTCCGCACCCTTCATCCACCAAATCGCTGAGACCCAATTTCTGCACGTAATCAATAAAATTGCACACACCTACAAATTCTAGGGCTTTAACAGCAGGTACATTATAAGAATTACCTAATGCCAATCGTAGGCGTAGAGGGCCATGAAACTGGTCATCGTAGTTCTTCGGCTCGTAGATAGCATTAGCTCCGGCGGGAAATTGGGTTGGTACATCCCACAACAGGGTAGACGGAGTCCAGCCTCGCTCCATAGCGGATAGATACACAAATGGTTTTATGGAGGACCCGGGCTGGCGCGGCGCTAAGGCCATGTTTACCTGCCCGCTGATTTCCTCATCGTGGAAATCGACACTGCCCACGAGAGCTAGAATGTCCCCCGTATCCGGTTTAAGAACAACCATGGCTGCGTTGTTGGCCCCGGCAGCGTTGATCTGATCGCGATGATTCTCGACGGCCGCTTCAGCCAAATTTTGAGTATCCGGATCGAGTGTAGTATAGATGCGTAAGCCGCCACGATATATGGACTGCGCGCCCAGCACGTCTTCGGCCTGCTGCAGCACAGTAAGCGCAAAGTGCGGATGGGCGATTCGTACCCTCGGCGGCGTCAACATCGCTAAAATCTCGTTCGCTTCGTCCTGTGCCGCGCGCGCCTCTTCAACGGTGATGTACCCATCGGCAATCATCAAGCTCAACACCTGGCTTTGGCGGCCCAACGCCTTTTCCGGCGCGCTGTATGGATCCCATAAAGCGGGAGCCTGAGGCAACCCAGCCAGGAGAGACGCTTCGGCAAGGTTTAAATCAGCGGCTGATTTGTTAAAATAAGTTTGTGCTGCCGCCTCAATACCATAAGCAAGATTGCCATAATAAATTTCATTCAAATAGAGTTCTAGAATTTCACCCTTCTCATACGTGCGCGAGATCTCGGCCGCAAGGATGATTTCACGCACTTTACGGCGAAATGATCTCTCGGTTCGTTCTTTTTCATCCAACAGGACAGCGCGCACAAGCTGTTGTGTGATCGTGCTGGTTCCTGCGATACGCTCTCCTTCCTGTGCCGCCTGTAGCACCGCTCGCGTTATGCCAAATAAATCAAATCCCGGATTTTGGTAAAAACGCGAATCCTCTGTGGCAATGGCGGCGTTGATCAAGTGTGGCGAAATCCTATCCAAGGGGACATAAAGCCGGTTCCCCGTGTTGGGATCAGCTTGAGAGTAGAGCAAGTTACTGTTGCGGTCAAAGATCCTGACCGTTTCAAAGTTGCTTGCTCTCGCGCTAAGTTCGCTGGGTGGAGGAAGGGTGCGAGCAATAGCCGTATAGCCCATCGCGGCACCAGCAATGGACAGAGTCAACAAGACGATCCCAGCGATGAGCAGAAACAGGAACAGCCGCACGACACAACCTCCCCAATTGCGCTTTGATGCAGGGGTGGCCACGCGAACAGGTGCAGGCTGCCGTCTGGGTGGATGCATCGCGGCTGAGCGGCGCGTAATTTCCCTCGCATCCGCGCGGGGTGGTGCCTGGGGTGGGCTGTCTACGATATGAACCTCGGTCGGAGCTTCATCTACCGGCGTTGCCGGCTGCGCAGGAGAAAAAGCCACTCTGGGCTGCACTTCCGTAGCCTCCGGATCATGCTCCAAGGGACGATCAGACGGCGTTCTTAATGCCTCTTGTGACAGGGGAAGGGGGCTTGGTTTAGGAGTTGTGGGGACCTGCGGTGTTGGATCACCGCCGATGGTGATTGTGGGGTCATCCTCCTCTAGAGGGGTGACCAAAAGAGGGGTCGGGATTTCGGCCGTGTCTTCTTCGGACAAACCAGGTTCATCGGAATCCGAAGTTTCCCGAATTAAATCCAACAAAGAGATAGTGCTATCTTTTTCTTCGTCAGGGGTTGTGGCAGGGGGTATCTCGCGCGACCGTGGTTCAGGCGCATGTTCCTGCCTTTCTGCAGATTGTTTCCTTTCGTCTTGATCGCTCATGAATCATGAAACGACAATAAATGTCTAAAAGTTCCATTTGTGGCTTTTTTCAACCATGAACCACACCAGGACTCAATTTTTACTCTCAACCAGCATCACCCAATTACCGCGTTGTACCAATTTTCCTTGCTGGTTCAATACACGTACTTTCATAACGACCTGACCGCCCTTAAGTCGCGGCAGCGCCTTTTTTTCAACGATCTCCAGCTTGACTCGAACCGTATCGCCAATAAACACAGGCAGGCTAAATTTACAACTCAATTCGCGAAAAGCCAGCACCGTGCCCTCAATTACCCCTGACTGTACCGCCAACCCCGTGGCTATGGATTGCACCAACATGCCATGGGCAACCCGTTCGCCAAACGGTCCACTGGCCGCATATTCAGCATCAGTATGAATTTGATTGTAATCTCCAGACAATCCGGCAAAACGGACAATGTCTGACTCCGTCACCGTACGGCTGGCTGTGAGCAATACTTGGCCAACTTCAAAATCCTCGAAATAGAGCCCGCGCGGCTGGTAAGTTAGGTCTGTCATGGTCGTTCCAATTT
>JAACFF010000440.1 GCA_009937635.1 Chloroflexota bacterium | reverse complement strand
GGAGGGGTGTTGTGCCGGCGTGGTCACGACGGCCGTGAAAGTCAATTCGCATAGACCTGAATCCAAAAACATCTTTTACTACGCCCATTGAGACCCCCGCTTCTTCCAAGCGTGGACCCTGTTCTATATGCAGCTCTATAAATCCAGCAATATTTGCCGGATCGCGTCGTCCATTCGCAATCGCTTCTGGTGTTAGACCGCCAGGTACGGCGCTGCTCATAGCGGTCAAATCTTGTGGATAGGCAGCGGCGCGCTTCAAGAAAGATTCAATTGAACTTGATGTGTGCGCGCCAACTAAGGTGCGGCTGCCAAAGAAATCGCCAAAGCGTCCCTCTTCATCTGTAAAGGCGATAGCTTCCAGGTGTACGGGCAGCACAATGTTAGCTTCGCACACGGTACGTAACAGTTCAAGCGCAGCCACGACGCCCAAGGCTCCGTCGTAAGGGCCCCCGTTAGGGACGGTATCCAGGTGCGAGCCAATCAGCAGCGTAGGAGCTGATGGTCTTTTGCCCCATAATTTGGCAGATAGATTGGCGGCTTCATCCGTTACTACTGTAAGATTGGCCGATTTCGCTTGCTGGACAAAGTAGTCCCGCGCGGCGCGTTCGGCAGGCGAGAAGGGGCGGCGATCCAGGCCACCACCTTCCGATTCGGGCAAGCGACCGATCTGCCCCAACTCGGCTAAATTTCGGAGAAACCGCTTCTCGTTGATACGCAAGCTATCTGTTCTCATTGCCGCGGCAGGTGACGATGCAGGTATCGTCCCCGTCCTTTTTGGGCCAAACATTCTTCGCCGTCGATGAGTAACTGTCCACGGGAATAAACCTGGCAAATCTTCCCCGTAATTTCGAGACCTTCATAAGCGTGCCAATCATTGCAGGAGTGGGAATTGGCTTGTCCCATGGTCCATTTGGCGGAGGGATCGAAGAGCACAATGTCGGCGTCGGCGCCGGGAAGCAAGGTGCCTTTGCGCGGGTACAAACCAAATATGCGCGCCGGATTGGTGGCGATGATCTCTACGAAGCGGGGCAGAGAGATGCGCTCTTTGGCGACGCCTTCTGAATAGAGTACATGGAAACGGGGCTCGACGCCACCCATGCCATTGGGGCAAAGATCAAAGCGATCTTTGCCATATTTGGTCGCTTCCCACGAGTAGGCGGCATCATCAGAGGTTACCTGGACGAGACGGCCGTCTCGCAATCCTGTCCACAAACTATCCTGGGTCGCCTGGTCACGGAGGGGAGGTGAGCAAATCCATTTGAGCCCGTCCTCACGATGCAGCATCTCATGGGTAAAAACAAGATAATGGGTGCAGGTCTCGGCATGGACGTCCAACCCTTCACCGCGGGCAACGCCCACCATGGACACCCCTGCGGATGTGGTCATGTGGACGATGAAGAGCCTGCCGCCAACTTCGCGAACCATATTGATGCAGCGGGCGATAGCCGTATTCTCGACCTGCGGGGGTTTGCTTTCAGTGTGATATTTGGCGCTGGTGAGTCCGGCATCCAGAAAGCGCGGAAGCTTTTCCTCGATCAAATCGTTGTCTTCGGCGTGGACGAGCAGCATGCCGCCAGCATCGCGTAAGCCGGCCAGTATGCGGCGCAAATCCGGCTCTTCAATTAACAATCCCTCCTCGCGATAGGTCAAGTAGCATTTGATGGTTGGCGAACCGGCGGCGACAACCGCCGGGATTTCGGCCAATGTCGCCCCTGTCGGTTGGGTGATGACTGGATGCACGCCCCAATCGACCAGGGCTAAGCCCTTGGCTTCCTCATGTTTGGTTTCAATGGTGCTCATCAGTGTCGCGCCCGGGGCTTGATTGGAGAAATCGATAACGCTGGTGGTGCCTCCGTGTAACGCTGCCAGTGTGCCGGTATAGTAATCGTGCACGCTAATTGTGTTCATAAATACGTCGTTGAAGTGAACGTGGGTGTCAACGCCCCCAGGAAGCAGTAACAGATCGCGGGCGTCAATGGTTTCGTTGGCGGGCATGGTGGACAGGTCGCCCACGGCGGCGATTTTTTCTCCTCGAATGAGCAAATCCTGCTGGGCGACTGTTTGACCCAGTACAAGGGTACCGTTTTTTATTAGCGTGGTTTTCATTTGCTACTCCTCATCGCAAAGCGCTTGCAGACAATGTCACCTGTTTGTGGCGAAGTGCGATGGACGAAATACTTGTCTCGTCATAAGGCGCTGGTTAGGATTCTCATGGCTAGTTGGCCGGTATCTATCACGGGTATGCTGGAAGCTTCTTGCAACTGATTGACAATCGACGCTCGATGCCCCACATAATCTAAAATGATGCCTTCGAGCCTGTGGATTTCAATCTGACTTTGTAGTTGCTGGATGAATAGATTGTCTTGTCGAGTTAAATCGGCCGTCCACACGGTAGGTTGAAATCCGGCGGCCTGCCAGCGCAATCGGATTGGCAGCTCTTGTTCTTTGATCGGTGTGATCAGGCCCACGGATTTTATGCCGAGGGTTTGCAGCACATCACAACAGATGTCAAATGGCTTGAAAAGGGGGCGGGTACCGTGCAGATCGGCGAATGTTCCGGCGCACAGTAAGAGCGTAGACACTGCTCCCTTCGACTCCAGGAAATCCAGGGCTTGTTGCAGTTTTGGAGCAAGATATGCCTCCTCAACCATGACCACAGTTCCATCTTGTAGTCGTGTGCTTAAGGGATATGTTCCTGAAGTTATGGGCGATATGGATGTCGCTGCTAGACCATCCATGGCACCAGCTTGTATAACCCGGCAACCATCAGGTAGACGCTGGATAAGCGGAGAAACGAGGTCTGGACGCGGACTTTGGCCAATTATTAGAGCGCCAATATTCTTAGTCAGCATAACACCAATCCTTTCGAGTCATTTGTGTTGGCTGCATTATATAACGTAGATAACAAAATCTCCCGTATCGCGCAAAAATCCATGTTTAGTTGATGGGGCACCTGTAGCTTCTGTTGTAGATTGAACCAATCGGGCGCCTCAAGTTGCCGGCATTTCATAGGCCATGCTAGAATGCTGATTAAATGGCAACTTCAATCTCAGGGGGATATATGAACAGCCGCCAACGATTTCGAGAAACGATGTCCTTTGGTCAACCTGACCGGGTTCCATTTTTTGAAGAAGGTATCCGGGACGATGTGCTCAAAGCATGGAAGAAGCAGGGCATGCCCTCCGGTGTGTCTGTTGAGGAGTTGTTCTCCATTGATCGGCGTGCGGATATTCAACCGGAATTGGAACCACATCCTGATCTGACTAAATGGCCAACCGAACGTTCCGATCTGGCCGCTCTGGAACGGGGACTGGATGCCAATGATCCGTGGCGGCTGCCAGCCGGATGGACTGAATTTGTACACTCCCCGAGCAGGTACGAAAACGCGATTACCTTGCGAGTCCACCGTGGCCTGTTTCAGACTTTGGGCGTGGCTGGCTGGAAGCGATTTGAAGAGCTCATTTACTTGTTTAAGGATGATCCCGAGCTTGTGCAAGCGGCCCTGGAGATTCAAGCCCACTTTGCAGCGCAATTGATGCAGAAAGTGTTGTCAGATGTAGAAGTTGATGCGGCTATTTTCAGTGAGCCTATCAGTGACAACAACGGGCCTCTGATCTCGCCACAGATGTTTGAGCAGTTCGCAAAGATCAGCTATAGGCCCGTTTTGGACCTATTAAATCGATACGGCGTGGAAACGATCATCTTTCGAACCTATGCCAATGCCGGAATTCTTGTGCCAGTGGCCTTAAAATGGGGATTCAATTGCTTGTGGGCATGCGAGGTGTATCCTGGGACGATGGACTATGAGGTTATGCGCCGAGAATACGGCCGTGATTTACGGTTGATCGGTGGAATAGACGTCGACGTCTTGCGACAGGATGAGGAAACCATACGGCGTGAGGTCGAGCTGAAAGTGCCATCTCTGCTCGAGGAGGGCGGCTTTGTGCCCTTAGCTGATGGGCGGATTCGCGATTATGTGCCTTACGAGAACTATGTTTTCTATCGTAGCTTGCTAACCAAAGTTGTAAGCGGTGATTTTTGATTGGCGGGATCCTTAATCTGGCGTATTAGATTGATCAGTTATTGTGGCGTGAGCTTGCTACAGTGGCGCTTTGAATAACACCGGAGCCATCGACCCAGCTGTATGCGAGCTTGGGAGTTGTATGTGCCACACCGTGATTACCATGCCTATCGATAACAATGACACCGGACATGGAGTTATCAAAGATACCTTCAACATATTGCATCGCGGCCCTGGCGGCTTCGGGCGCGTTCAGGCCATCGGCCAGTCTGTCACAAGTATATTTTGAGAGCAGCACACGCATGCTGTTTTCTCCCAACCCCGTGGCGCCAGTTGTACCCACACCATTTTCCGCATAACCGCCAGCTCCCAAAAGGGGAGAGTCACCCACGCGACCGGAAGGTTTGTACGGTGATCCGCTGGTTGATGTTGCAGCAGCGACGTTGCCTAAGCGGTCTATGGCGACTGCGCCTACCGTATCTGAGGGACCATATGTGCTTTGGGTGTGATAGAAGTCAACCATTTCCGGCATGATCAACTGCTTGTTGGCAATGAGTGGTATGTTAAGCTTCTCGGCCAAACGATCGGCGCCTTCTCCCACGAAAAAACAATGTTCTGTTTTTTGCATGATCTGGCGAGCGAGCGATATTGGGTTCTGTACTCGGGTCACACCAGCAACGGCCGCAAAATTGTGATTGGCTCCATCGACGATTAATGCATCCAATTGCACGACGCCATCCC
>JAACFF010000439.1 GCA_009937635.1 Chloroflexota bacterium | reverse complement strand
TTTCTTACATTGCCAATCCACAACTTTTGGTTATACCTCGTAAAAACTTCACGCAAGATAATGCTTATAGAGCATTTATTTGGCCTAATTAGAGCAATCCATCGCCAAATGAGTTCAATAATAACACTGTAAAAACAGTGTCTATTGATGGACTGCAGGTGCGAGACGCAGTTGTTTGACTAATTGAGGACAGGAGTGAGGCCTATGAGTTCCAATAACCGGCAAGCAACAGATAATCCGACCTTGGGTAAAAGTTTGAATAATGAACTGGTTGTTCAAGCAACTGGGGTACACAAAGTTTATCATACCGGGCAGGTAAGCGTACCGGCACTGCGAGGGGTAGATTTGAGTGTTTGCCGGGGCGAGATGGTGGCCATAATGGGTCCATCTGGCAGCGGAAAGACCACGTTGCTAAACTGCCTCTCTGGTCTAGATATCGCAGACCAAGGCCAGATTGCAATTGAGGGTGTTTCTCTCTCTGAGATGTCGGACAAGGAACGTACCGCCTACCGAGCTCGGAGGATGGGTTTTGTATTTCAATTCTATAATTTGCTACCGGTTCTGAGCGCAGTGGAGAACGTAGAGCTGCCGCTTTTGGTGTCTGGAGTGCCGCTGGGTGAAGCGCGTGAAAGGGCGCTGGACTCGCTCGCCCAAGTCGGGCTGGTCCAGCGGGCCAACCACCGGCCGGCCGAACTCTCTGGCGGGGAGCGGCAGCGGACAACAATTGCCCGCGCCCTGGTGAATCGTCCTGCTTTGGTGTGGGCCGACGAGCCGACGGGAGATCTTGACTCGGAGACAGCTAATGAGATCATGGACGTGCTGGTTGAATTGAACCAGGAGCAGCGGCTGACGTTTATCTTGGTAACGCACGATCGAGCCGTCGGCGCTCGCTGCGAGCGCATCATTCGCATGCGAGATGGCCTCGTGGAAGAGGAACAACCTGTGAAGCTGCAGGAGCATTAGCGATGGAAAAACTCTTCGGTCTGGAGATGCAAGCAATAGCCAGGACGCTGAGCACTATCCTTGTGCTGGTGATTGTTAGCCTGGCTTTGTTGGCTTGGCGTCACCCAGTATTTCTTAAACTGGGTCTGCGCCCAATCCCCCGCCGACGGGCGCAATCCACTCTGATCATCCTCGGTCTGATGCTGGCAACGCTGATCATCACCACCGCCTTTGTCACCGGCGACACCCTTTCTCACTCTATTCGAACGGTAACCATCGAGGGCATGGGGGAGATTGACGAACTGGTACAAGTCAGTGGTGGGAACGTTGAATCCTCATACTTCAAAATGACGCGCTACAAGTCATTGGCAGAAAAGCTGTCAGGATATTCTCTGATTGACCAGTTCATACCCGCGATCCGCGAGTCAGCGCCAATTGTAAACGTCACCCACCGAAGCAGCCTGCGCAGCATCGAGATCAATGGGCTACGGCCGGAAGACATCTGGGTACTTCCACAGGAGGAAATTACGGATTCCAGCGGTCAGTTGCTCGCGTTGGATGACTTGCAGGCGAGAGAAATCTACCTCAACGCTGCGGCAGCTGAAGCCCTTACTGCAGTGTCCGGCGACAAGCTCGAATTATACATAGGTTCTCATCCTAAAGATTTCACTGTACGGGCCATCGCCGGGCAGGGTGAGCAGCCGCGTATGTTCATCACCCTTCACCAGGCCCAGCGGATATTTAACCAGCACAACAGGATTAACGTGATAATTGTCTCTAACCTTGGAGATGAGCTGGGCGGTGTGCCACACAGCCAGGAAGTGACTGCTCACTTGCGCGGTCTGCTGAGCGATCCCAGGATAGCCGCGCAGATCCACGCCTTTTTGGCTCGCGATCCTGCTGTGTATGAGGTACTGAGGACAGCGGCGGAGCGCGAAGAAGGAAATACGCGGGCAGATCTGCTATTACTTGCTGATGGCTTGGAAGCGGGTGACTTATCATCGGAGACGCGCAGCCTGCTGGCAGACGGGGACCTGGCAGACCACGTGCAATCGATTTTAGCCAAAACCGAATGGGGCAGTGAGCCAATGCGTGATCGGTTATCGCGTTTGTTTGGCGATTTATCCGAGTTGGAAGTGGACGACATCAAGCGTGATACATTGGATTTTGGCGAGCTGGCTGCAAGCGCCTTTACGACTATTTTTATCGTTTCTGGCCTTTTTGGCATCACTGCAGGGCTGGTTCTGATCTTCCTGATCTTTGTCATGCTGGCAGCTGAGCGCAAACCTGAGATGGGTATGGCACGGGCGGTTGGCGCCCAGCGCGGCCGTCTGGTGGAAATGTTTGTTTTCGAAGGTACGGCTTATGACCTGGCAGCGGCCGCGGTGGGTGTGGCCTTGGGGGTGGCAACTGGATTGCTCGTCGCGTTGACATTGGGACGGGCGTTCGCGGGCACGGATCTAGAAATCCTGCCAAGAGTGAGCTACCGCAGCCTGCTGGTGTCTTATTCACTCGGCATGTTGGTCACATTTCTCACAGTGCTTATCTCAGCCAACCGGGTCAGCCACCTGAATATCGTATCCGCTCTCCGTGATCTGCCTGAGCCACCACGACCGCCAAGTTACCTAAGAGACCGCCTGCTGGCCCCCTTCCGGGCCATTGCCAGCGGTTTCCGGGCACTCTTTCGCCTGCGCATCTTTAAGGCGCTGCGTCTTTGGTTGGTCAGCTTGCCGGGCAGCCTTTTGCGGCTTGTGTGGTTGGGCTTCACAAGGGGACCGCTGACGCTAATTTTGGGGCTTATTTTGACGCAGACTGGCCTACAACTCACCAATGGCGCAGCATTTGGCTTGGGGATCTCTTTCGTTATCATCGGCGCTGTGCTCGTCCTGCGAGAATTGCTAGGACCCTTGTTCAGGCGAATTGCCCGTGGCCGAACCTGGAACACAGGCGAACTCATCGATCGAACGACCTATACAGTGATGGGTTTGGGCCTGACGGTCTTTTGGTCGCTGCCTTTCAGCTATATGCAGGAAATTTTCGGCGTTCCTGACCTGAGCAGCGGTCCAGAGATGCTCTTCATCTCCGGTATTATGCTCGTCTCCGGAGCCGTGCTGGTTATTATGTATAACACCGACTTGCTCCTGCGCCTGATCATGCTTTTCATCGGCCGTTCACCGCGCCTCGCTCCAGTTCTCCGTATGTCAATCGCTTACCCATTGTCCAACCGCTTCCGAACCGGCATGACAATCGCTATATTTGCCGTCGTAATTTTCAGTGTGATCTTCATGGCGACGCTGTTCAAGGTGAGTGATTTTATCCTGGCCGACTCGGAACAGTTTACGGGAGGCTTCGATTTACGGGTGGATCACAGCCGTAATAACCCGGTGGAAGACCTACCACGCGCCATTTCCAGACAGGCGGGTTTGCACAAAGAAGACTATGCAGTGATTGCCTCTCTGATCACCTTACCGAGTGAGGTCAAACAAGGACAGGATGGAAATTGGGAAGGGTACTTAATCCAGGCAGCAGATGATCCTTACCTGGAAAACGTCGAATATGGCATTGCTATCATGGCCGAAGGCTACTCGTCAGAAAATGAGATCTGGGCCACGGTACGGGACAAACCAGGATACGCTGTGGTTGACCGGCTTGCGGTTCCCTCTCGCACAACCACAAACATTGTGATCGGCGGGCCGGAATTCAGTATGCAGGGAGTCTACCTAGAGGATGAGACGATGAAACCAATCCAGGTGGAGGTGCGCGAGCCAAACAGTGAAGCTACTTTTGAAGTAACCATCATCGGAGTCCTTGAGCAGACGCCGCTCTCAGGTTATGGCCTGTTCACTTCGCAGGAGACACTGAAAAAAGGTCTGAATATCGAGCTGCCGCAAGCAACATACTTTCTTCGCTTGACAGAGGGCGTTGATCCCACTTCGACCAGCACATCGCTGGAGAGTGTGTTTCTGAAGAACGGGCTGGAAAGCGTTGATCTCATTGAGGAGTTTCGCAACTCGCTTTCAATACAGTTCTTGTTCCAACAACTATTATTGGGTTTTCTGACGGTTGGATTGGTCGTTGGCGTGGCCGCATTAGGCGTTATCAGTACGCGAGCTGTGGTTGAGAGGCGGCAGCAGATTGGCATGTTGCGCGCCCTTGGATTTCAGCGCTCGATGGTAAGCTGGGTCTTCCTAATAGAATCATCCTTCGTGGCCCTATTGGGCATCGGTCTAGGGATCGGTTTGGCATTGATCCCAGCCTCTCAGATGGTCTCGGATATGGCAGTCGACATACCTGGCCTGAGTTTCCAGGTACCATGGACAGAAATCATCATCGTCTTTGGTCTAGCATATTCTATGACTCTGTTGACAACTTGGCTGCCCGCTGTGCAGGCTTCGAAGGTTGAACCGGCCGAGGCTTTGCGCTATGAGTAAGCGTGTTGTGCCCTTAATATGCAAAAACTGCTCTTCCGGTGCAAATACCTCAGCGATCCTAATTGTGCCTGGAAATTTGTATTCATCTGACCGATCTTTTTCTACTGATAGAATCCGTTTCTTGCGCAAGTTGAGGTATGGATTCTATGATTTGGTCGGCCGTTGCTTGCTGCCTTTTATCTTCTGCTCCAACTGAACTACAATGGCCTATTGCGGGAGCGATAGGTTCGCACAATCAGTCGAACTATAGGATTTGGCAGAAAATCGGCAAAAAGAAAAAGACCCCTGGTATTCAGGAGTCTTTGTGTCATAGTGTCTAACACTATAGGCTAGACGGGAGCGAGGGGTGGACCACTCACGTGTAAAACTATGGTGGTGATGTTTTTGCCCCGAATA
>JAACFF010000438.1 GCA_009937635.1 Chloroflexota bacterium | reverse complement strand
GTTGGCCGGGATCCCCCTGGCTCAGACACGCAATTCAGCTTTTGTTCGTTTACATGCAGCAGCCCTAACTGCCTAAATGGACTTCGCCAACAGTATCATTTTCTACGGCATTACCCGCCTGGGTTGATATTAAAAGAAGCTCCGTCGACGGCCGTGTAGTCGCCGAACTGTTTGAGTAAGTCTTTCGCCTCTATCATATAAGACATAAAAGATGTTCATTATACTCTGGCAGCTCCAGCTGCCTGCTCCTCTTATTTCACTAGTTGGTTTCAATGCTGTCGACAATTACCGGGTAGACTACCGCTGGGTTGCCATCTTCACGCGTGGGCGTGATCAAGTCATGGGGCAGGCCTAGTGCGTCTTCAAATTCGTAAGTGCGTAGAAATTCCTCACCGTGTGCCTTCCAGGCCGCGACCAGCTGGTCGGTAATGCCGTTATTGACGGAGTCATCATGCTTATTATTGATGACCATGATCGAGGCAACCGCCGGTTTTTCACTGCGTGCTGCATCCTGGGTAGCGAATCCAAGGCGCAGATATTCGGCTAAAGCGTGCAGCGGGTAACCGGGATAGGAATATGGGGCAGTGAAGGGGTTATCCGCCTTGGTGGCTGGATCCCACCACATATCTATGTTGGGTATATCATCAATGATGCGGGACACGACGCGGTTGAGCGGTGTAGGAATAAAACCAATGCCCAGGAAAGGTGCAACGATGACCGCCTTGTCCACATCCTCATGTTTCTGGGCGATCCATGAGGCAATGGTTCCCCCACCCGAAAGACCGCTCACAACCACCTCATCGCCTAGTCCCTGGGCAATGCTAATCGTATCGGTAGCGAACGCCGCTAGTTCTTCAGCCGTAGTGGGCAGCAGCGCCTCCTGCGATCGGTCTAGCTTCCCGTGGTGGGGCATACGCGGGATGTAGACGTTATACCCCTCGTCAAACATCTGCTGGCCAAGTTCCCGGAACTGTTCCGGACAGCTGGTAAAGCCATGGAAAAAGATGATGGCGTTGTCTGTTTTTTCGCCATGTGTCATCAATGTTGTTTCGCAAACAGGGTTGATCTCGCCGCCGGCTACTTCCGCCTCTTGAATCGCTGCCACGCGCGCCAGCGCCTCCTCATGACCATTAGCGGGATTGGCTACAGATTGGTCGTCAACGCTGACAGGCAAGAACTGCAACAAGGCCAGCGTGATTAGCAGGAGCCCCAGGACCACAAGAACGGCCGTCCAGAAACGATGGTGGCTAAACCAGGATTTTGATCGGGTTGTTGATAATTCACTCATGAGATTGTTCCTCGAACGTTATGGGGTGCCAATTATAAACCAACAGCGGCCAAGTGCAGAGCTTATTCCATCTCGGCGATCAAGTTCAGCGTCGCCTACAAATCGGTCGCCACGTGTGCTTGAGCTGCTTGCTCAAAAACATCAGGCTATGTAGCTGGTTATTCCCTTGGAACTCCGCGCAGCACAGTACGCCTGCAGCGTTCACACATTTCGGAGAGCAGAAAAAAACGGGGCAACCAGAGGTGCACGGTGGCAAACCAACTGATCGGATAGCAAGGTTTCCAGTGTAAATTGATGTGCTCAGAAAGCTATTGGTCACCGGTCTCGAAAAGTTTGCCCCCGAAAATTTCTAGTCTCCCGAGCAGTTGTCCGGCTCGTAATAAGCTGGTATAGCTTGCCAGGAAGTTACTCGAGGAAGCGAATCACGAGGCTACCTAATATCAGCTCTCCATTAAAAACACCCATTTTGCAGTCACCATCAAGATCATTACCGTCGCGCACAGGCCTGGCGACCCAATAATCCATCTCAATAGGAATGATAAAAATCACTGTTATTCGTCCGAGGAGCTACGATAAATCGACGACAGCACACCCTTGGACCGCTATATAATGGAGGCGGGAATTTCGTCAGCGAACCCAGCCGTGGTTTTCCTTTCTACTCCGGTTCCAACTAAACAGATCGCGGTCTGACCCGCCTGCGGCATTAACGGATTTTCAAAGGTAGACACCAATAAACGGCCATTGTCAGAAATGACAAATAGCACTTTAGAATATACACCCTCATCTTCAAAAGCCTTCAAAGTATTGAGCGCATCTTGCTTAATAATCACCACCTGTGCCCCTGCGAAATAGCCCCGCTCCAGCACCGTGAAGGACATCTCTTCCCCAAACAAGATCCGGCCGCGCAGCTCGGTTGTAATCGGCTGGTGTGATCCTTTGCGGGTCGGTATCAATTGGTAAATATGATCTTCTCCCAACCACTCGCCAAAACGCACCCCGGCTAAGGTATTGAGTTCATTATTGTCGGTGAGGGCCAGCAATCGGCCGATACATTCCATAGGTAAATCGTCAAGGATACCGTCGGCCATAATACTATCGTGGAATCCAGGTAGGCCGCTGTCGATAGCATTTTCAATGTGACGGCCGTTTGTATCCACCAACCACACATCAAAGCCCGCCTTCTGAATAGCCAACGCGATTTGCCTTGCCCAATGATGCGCACCCACAATAAGTGTGCCCTGCGGCTGTTTTTGCACGATGTCCAATCGCAACGCCAGAGGCTTAGCGAGCAACGAATAAACCACCACGGTGCCCACGACAACCATAAATGTGACATTGACCAGCTGTTCTGCGCCGACAAAGCCTGCCCCCTCCAATTCAATAGCAAACAATGAAGCAATCGATACGGCAACTATGCCGCGCGGGGCCATTGTTGCAAGAAACAGCTTTTCCTTACCCAGCATTTTACTAAAAATGGTAGAAACAAATACGGACAGCGGACGGGCGATGAGGATAATTACCAAAAGGAAAGCCACTTCCTGCCATACAACCTCCAATAATGCGGGCAGATTAACGCGTGCGGCCAGAACAATGAACAGCGCTGATAGCAACAAGACGCCTAACTCCTCCTTGAACGAGGTGATGTGGCTGATGTTAGCCTGCTTCTGATTGGCCAAGATAATGCCCATAACGGTCACGGCCATTAACCCCGATTCTGTGCGCAGCTCATTGGAGAGCGCGAAAGCGGCCAGCACAGCCATCAAGGCCACAGCTGTTTCAAGGAACGAGGCGATCCAATTGCGCTTCAAGAACTGCACTAGCACATAAGCAAAGGCGGCTCCGACTACTGTGCCAACCAGCAATGTCGCAACTATCCCCGACAAAATTGACAACACGGTCAATTGGTGTTCTGCCCCGCCATCGATAATGCCTTCAAAGACTAAAACCGCCAAAGTCGCGCCAATAGGGTCGATCAGAATACCTTCCCATTTCAACACGGAACTAATTTGTCGGGTCGGCCGTACCTGCCGCAATAAGGGGATAACAACCGTGGGGCCAGTAACAACCAAGACTGCGCCCAACAACACCGCCAACTCTAGACCAAGTCCGAGAATGTAATAGGAAGCAATAGCTATTACGGCCCATGTAACCAGCGCACCCAAGGAGATCAATAGTCGCACAACGTTGCGAACGCCACGCAGTTCATCCAACCTCAAGCTTAAACCGCCTTCAAACAAAATAATAGCTACCGATACAGAAACAAACGGGAACAATAATTCGCCAAAGAGTTCATCAGGGTGAATCATGCCGGTCACCGGACCAGCAACGAAACCGAAAATGAGTAGAAGTAGTATCGCAGGTATCTTAAATCGCCAGGCCAGCCACTGGGCAAAAATTCCCAAGACAACAATAATGGCCAGACCCAAAATAATCGTTTGTTGCATAATTTTTTCCTATGATGCTAAGCGAACAGTCCGACCTGACGGCCGTGACTGCAATCCTATCTTATTCTATTTAGGGTGTTTTGTGGAGTCGGCGGCCAGCGCACAGCCCTACTTGCGTTTCCAACCGCCGCTCCCCAAACCACGCATTAGCGTTTCCGACTCACGTAGCTTTCCAGTAGCCTTCTGTTAGATACTAACCGCTTCCATATACTTTCGAGCCAAACGCATCTCGCGTGTCCTCTTGATTCTATGAAGCTTGGCCACCTGCAACTCTTCGCTATGTAAACGGCTTTCCCGTTCGCGGACTACTACGATTGCTCCGTGACCTTATGCCTCTCGGTACTTAGGCCATCCCGTGTTCCGTGCAAGTTGAACGTGTCTAGAATGGTTTAGGTACACCTTTCATGCCCTTTATCCCTTTCGCTAAGGGACGCTCTTGTTAGATGTCGTTCAAGATAACTGTGCAAATTTTATCTCGATAACAAGATACAGGTAATTTCAACGGGTCTTCCTGTAGACGGAGGGTTGCATCGCTGGGCATTGGCATTCAAATAAGCCAACCTTTACCTTGCCGGCCAGCCGTTGCGAACGCATCTTGGCAATATCCCGTTTGCCTCACGCCGCTTTACGAAGATGCTCTGTTCACAGTCGGGTTTCCCTTTCTGCTAACTTCGTTCGGCTTGTAAGTCTGTTGACACCTCCTTGCAGAATCCTCCGGATTCAATTCAATCTCGCTGTTTCATGGCGCACTGCAGATCCCCTCGAAATGGTATATTTCGAGGTTTATCGCTCATTTAAGACGATACTTCACCAGATATTCTATCCAGGAAATGCAAAATGAGCCTGAAAAATAGCATCTGCAGTCTGGAACAAGAGAGAATCAGTTGCAAATCTGGCCTAGAAGCACCAAATAATTGCCTTTTGGCGGCGATTGCTTGCCAAATCTCTGGGTTAACCCTTATTAGTACCTTAACAATCAAATCCTTGTACACAAAGCAAGAAGTTTAGACAACATCAAATGCCAGAGAAGGAATAATG
>JAACFF010000091.1 GCA_009937635.1 Chloroflexota bacterium | reverse complement strand
CGCATACGAAGGTTGTCGATGGCCGGGGGCGCTCGCTGCTGCCCGGTTTTATTGACAGTCACTTTCACCTGATGCACGGAGCGATGGGGAGGGGGGACATTCAGTTGTACGAAGCAAGCACATTGGCGGAATTGGAAACGGCCGTTCACGATTATGGCCAACGCAATCCCAACTTGCCATGGCTGCGTGGACAAGGACTGCGCTACAGCATCCCTTCAATTGAGGACCCGTTAACCCGGCATCATCTGGATGAAATTGAGGCGCAACGGCCGTTACTGCTCATCGCTTATGATGTGCATACGGCCTGGGCTAACACGCTAGCCCTGAAGAAGGCAGGACTGCTGCACGGCGGCGCACCCTTGGCAGGTGGCGCAGAAATTGTTGTTGGTGATGATGGACTGGCAACGGGCGAACTTTTTGAAATGGCCGCTTTTGAACAGATCCTGGCCCACATCCCTGAACCGGAAGACGCTCAACGGCGGAAACTGGTAAGGGATGGGTTGGCTTACCTGGCATCTTTGGGCGTAACCAGCGTGCACAATATGGATGGTGACGCCGAACAGACGGCGTTTTATGCGGCGCTAGAAGATTTGGGTGAGCTCACTCTACGGGTATATATGCCGTACGATGTCTTGCCGGAAACGCCACTGGCGGCATTGGAGGAAGAAGCCCTGCCGATGCGCGAGCAGTTCCAGAGCGAGATGGTGCGGGCGGGCGCGGTGAAGTTTTTTATGGATGGTGTGTATGAAAGTTATACGGCCGTGACCCTCAACGGTTACCCTGACCAACCGGACAACTATGGCGAGCCCATTTTTCATACGGAGCATTTTGCGCGCATGGCGACCGAAGCCGACCGGCTTGACCTGCAGATATTTGTCCATGCCTGTGGTGACGGGGCGGTAAGACGAGTGTTGGATGGATATGAGACGGTGCAAAGGACCAATGGCGTTCGGGACAGCCGTCATCGCGTGGAACATATCGAAATGGTTCACCTGGATGATACGCTGCGATTTGCCGAATTGGGCGTTGTGGCCTCTATGCAGCCACTGCATTCGCCATTGCAAGAAAATGATCCTGACGTATGGCCCAAGCGGGTGCGCGAAGCGGATTGGGATCGCGCCTTTGCTTGGCGCACGATGCGCGATGCGGGGGCGACCATCGCCTTCGGCTCTGACTGGCCGGTAGCACCGCCCGATCCGCTCTGGGGCATTGCCGGGGCGGTGAATCGCCAGGCGTGGAAGCCGGGTCATAATTCGCACAACCAGACGCTCGCGGAAGCGATCGCCGGCTACACGCGGGATGCGGCATGGGCTGAGTTTCAAGAAGACAAGAAAGGGCAAATCAAAGTTGGAATGTGGGCTGACCTGGTATTGTTGACGGATGATATCTTTGCCGTGCCGGCGGACAAGCTGCTGGATGTGCGGGTGGCGATGACATTGTGTAACGGCCGTATCACTTGGCAATCATTTTAAGTACGGTCGTACTCCGGCTCAGCCAGTTCGGTTCAATGGTAATAAGCATTTCGGATATGGCGGCGCAGGGGTTGGCTCCAATTTCACTCTTCGATCTCCCAAGGCGGCCTGCCCTTGTTACTGCGCAAGGCATCCCAAATGGGCTCGCTAAATTGAGGAAGTTTGTCGGCAGCGGCCGTTAACAAGCCAAAGCAACCGGCTAGCATCATGTCCCCATAGGGTGTGGCAAAATAGGGGCGTAATGGCGAGCCTTGCATCATGCTGCGGCGCGGGCCGGTGACGACTACGCCGCAGCCGTCCGCAGGGAAGATATAGGGCTGCGGTTCGACAATGAGCGCGCCATGACCATGATCGTCAAAGACATCTTCGTTGCGCAAGGACCCATCCGCCAGGGCTCGCAATAAGCCCTCCAGTTTGGGCTGGTCCAACAGACCGGTATGGTGTTCAAATGTGCCTTCGATACCATTCATGCCCATGCGAAAAGTCAATGTGTGTAGATTGCCGATGTTGGCGACGAGAAGCCGAGAATACGTGGATAGCTGCGGATCCAACAGCGCGCCGGCCACGGCCGCTGGCGCTGTGTCCATTAAGAGCAGCGGTGCATCCACATCTTGCGCAGAAGCGGCCACGGCTTTCATACGCGTCATGATGAGGGGAATATCGGGCGCCGAAAAGGCAAATGTGCTCAGTCGGGAGTCAGCCTGCACCCGCTCGGCGATATAGTCGAAGCGAAATTTCCTATCCGATATATTTGGTGGCGCGTTGCCATGATCAAATACGGCTACGGCAACGGCCGCCAGATCATCTACGCTCACCCCAAATTCAGCCAATGCCCGCTGGATAGCGCCGAAGTCAAAGTCTCGCGATTCCAGGTGCACCGTTTCGTGAGGGAGATGGTGGGCTTCATCCTCGCTGACCACCTGGATACCCTGCTGCTGCAGGTAATCAAGATCATCGTTGAAAGAGCGGGCAGCGGCAGGTGTGGCATATAGGGGTAAACCTTGCTTCAAGTGATCTTCGGCTGCCCAGTGGCTGGGCCCGCCACCCATAGTCACGCCGGTAAGCAATACCGGGTTGCCTTGGCGCGTCGCTGCCTGCAAGTGGCGACGTAACATCATCGTGGGCGACGGTACTACCAGCTTGAAGCTGTTTTCAGGGTGTAGGTTGGTATCAAACAGTAATATATCCTGTGTGCCGGTGCCCACATCTACACAAAGTATTTTCATTGCTTAACCCTTGGTTTCGTTGCTCTCATTTTCTTGGAAATTAGGCTGCTTATGCCCCAGTATACGTCAAGACTGAGTTTTCAGGAAAATTGATTACTCTTTTTCTAGAAATTTTTTGCCGGCGAAAGCGCGCTCATAAAGCTGGTGGGGTGATACAACAAATAATAACCAGCTCGTCGTCGCTGGCCGAACAAAACTCGTTTAATAAATCGCCATTGTAGTAAATCGTGTCGCCTGGATCGAGCACATGCATGTCATCGCCTATCTTGATTTGCAAACAACCTTGCACCACGTGCATCCATTGTTCGGTTGGCCGGGCCAGCGGCATGGCGATTCGCCGCGCATAAGGTTCTAAGCGAATGAGGACGGCCATCATCTGTCTCGTAAAGTCAGGCGTAAGCAAATCGTAGCCAATTTTCGAATCTGAAAAATAGAGTTTGCTCCGTTCGCCTGCGCGAACGACCGCTCCGCCTTGCGCATCACTCAGAAAATAAAACATAGGGACTTGGAGGGCGGTGGCGATGCTCTGTAATGAATTTAACGAAGGGGAGACTTGATCGTTCTCCACCTGACTTAGAAAACTGGCGCTGACGCCCGTCTTTTGGCCAAGTTCTCGTAGACTCAAATTCAGTTCTTTGCGTCGAATGCGAATGCGTTCGCCGATTTTCATATTTTTCTCCTCTGAAATCGGCTCACGCAAAGGCGCAAAGGGGCAAAGACGCAAAGAAAGCTTGGTGTGCCTCGCATCTCCACGTGAGATTTTCATTCATGATAATGCACAATGGCGCATGTGGTCTCCAGGAAATAGGATGCAGATTAATGCTGATGACCGCTGATAGGATCGTGCAAACCGTTTCCATTTTCATTGTTATTGGTGAGCGTTAGCTCATGACATGTCAGGCCAACAATCCATATGCCTGGCCCTCGTTTTCTGTACGCAGCAATCGCCCATTGTCAAATCGCGTAGGTGCGAATGGCGCGAGTAATTTAGATGCTTTGGGGTCCCCGGCAATTAGGCGGGCCATCAACTCACCGACTGCCGGGCTAATCTGAAATCCTTTGCCGCTAAATCCGGTAGCACAATAGAGATTTGGACAATCAGGCCACTTACCTAATACTGGCTGCCAATCAGGGGAGATGGTCATTATCCCGGCCCAGCCCCTGGTTAGTTCGCCTGCTTCCAATGCCGGGAACCGTTGCACAAAACGTTCCATGACCCACAATACGTACTCGTCGTGAACATAACCTGCACCATCGTCCGGAGTGATGGGATCATAGCCGACGTCGGGATTAATCGAACCGAGAAGGATCAATCTGTCGCTTTCCGGCCGGGCGTAAATGCCGGTGGTTAAATCAAGCAAGCTATGTCGGGGCGACGCGGCATGCGGAGGACGGCGTAGGGCTACAACAGGATGACGTACCGGTTGAAGGTCGAGTTCAATTGCGGCCGTACGCAGTAGATTACCGCTCCAAGCTCCAGCGGCGACGATTACGATGAGTGCCTCGATATCACCTGTAGCTGTTTCCACGCCAAAAACCTGTTTTCCCGCTCGTCGTAAGCGCGTAGCGGCGCGTCCTTGTTGAATGTCTACGCCCATGCGCCGCGCGGCATTGGCCAAGGCTTGTGTGGTCAATACGGGATCGGCGTATCCGGCACGAGGGGCAATACTGGCCGATACCACACCGTCGAGTGTGACTGCAGGTTCGAGCTTACGCAACGCCTCTATGCTCAGCGATTGCACCTCTACCCCGGCTGCTTGCACTTTCTGCATGGCGGCCAACAGCCCGGATTCTTGCGGTGGCCCAGCCAGAACGATAGATCCTGTTTCAACGAAGCCGCACTCTGCGCCTAATATTTTGTCGCATTGATCAAAGAATTCACCACTTTTGGCATACAGTTCGACGGCGTGTGGCTGAAAGGTGAGTAGGTCAATTGTGGCCACTGACCGCCCAGTGCTGCCGCAGGCCAACGAATCCCGCTCTAGCAGCACAATACGTCCCAAACCGCGTTGAGCCAGATGGTAGGCAATGCTAACACCGATCACCCCGCCGCCTATGATCAGGATATCGGCCATTTCATTCATTCAGAAACTCCCGAAGATGAATTCACGCAAAGGCGCAAACGGGCGAAGACGCAAAGAAGCTTGGGTG
This sequence comes from Chloroflexota bacterium, assembly GCA_009937635.1. GTDB lineage: Bacteria > Chloroflexota > Anaerolineae > Promineifilales > Promineifilaceae > JAACFF01. The sequence continues at coordinate 12,619 of JAACFF010000091.1, read as the reverse complement.
AGATGGGTGTTGTTTGGGTTTTGATCAGCATTTGTTCGATTGAGCATATTGTCTACCGTTGTGCGCCGGGGTTCGCGTTGATCTCCTGGTAATCAAGGGGGAATATCGCCTGTGTTTGTGCCATCGCTGCAGTTTCCGTTGTGGATGGATAGAATTCCAAGCCTACCTCACCGTCAAATTTCAATTCGTGCAATTTGGCGCGAATGTTAGCGAAGTTGATTTCCCCTGTCCCCGGTTCCTGGCGGGTTGGGACATCGCCGATATGAACGGCCGAAATCAAATCAAAATAGGTCTCCAGGCTCCACAATAATTCACCTGAACCACGCTGCTGATGATAAGTGTCAAAGGTCAGGCGAAACTGGGGGTGGTCGATTCGGCGAACCCAATCAGCGGCCAGGCGGGAATTATCGACCAAGACTTTGCCTAAAAAATGGAACTGATTCAAACATTCTACCCGCGCTTGCACATTGGTCTGTTCCACCAACTTCATGATGCGTTCAGTCTGATCGAGTAAATTGGCGTATTGCTCTTCGGTTGTGAAATTGCCAGAGAGCCGCCGGACGTATTCAAGGCCATCCTGCGGTTCAATCTGGTTGGAAAAGATGTAAAGGACGGGAATATCATAGCGCACAGCCATCTCCAGGCTCTCCGTCCAACTGCGGTAGGTCTTTTCATTGTCGCCAGGATCGGCCAGTGACCCCATGTCGCCATCGAATGTTGAGTAAAGACGTGCTCCCAGTCGCCCACATTCGGCGGCCAATTCCGCTACCGGCGCTTGGCGCCAGAAAAAGAAGTTCATGTTCTTGACGCCCAAATCCACGAAGGGAGCGATCCGCGACACAAGCGGACGGTCAGTGAACCAGAAATCGAGATAGCCAGTGTATTCCATGATCACGACATAACCATCCCGCCATCTACTTCGATGGCCTGACCAGTCAGATATCGTGAATCCTCCGAGGCGAGAAAAGCAATGACACCGGCGATTTCCCAAGGTTCGGCCAGCCGTTTCATAGGGCAATCATTGGCACGCATGTCTAGCCATTCTTCGCCTGTCATGCCATCCGTGGCACCGACCTTTGCGGCTACATTGCGCACCATATCAGTGAGGGTGTTGCCGGGACAAACGGCGTTGGCAGTTGCGCCGTAAGGAGCGAGCTCCATGGCTACGGAGCGGGTTAGTCCAATGACCCCACTCTTGGAAGAGGAATATTCAGCCGAAGCGGGCCAGCTTGTTTTGCCCGCCATAGAAGAAAGATTGATGATACTGCCTCGGCGTTGCTTCATTATAATCGGCGCAATCGCCTGGTTGGTGAGAAAAGCACCGGTAAGGTTGATGTCTATCGTGCGCTGCCATTGCTGTAGGGGGACTTCCGCGAGGGGGGTTCCAGTGTAGATGCCGGCTGATGCAACCAGGGTATCAATGCGCCTCCATTTCTCCAGAATGGCGTCGATAACCAATCTAATGTTATCAACGTCCGTGACATCACATAATAAAGCTAAGGCTTCGACGCCCAGGCTGCGGCATTCAGCAGCGGTTGCCTCATTATCTGCTGTCGTGATGTCCAGGCAGGCGATATTGGCGCCTTCTTGCGCAAATCTCTGAGCGCACGCTTTGCCAATACCGTTGGCTGCGCCGGTGATCACCACGACTTGGTCTACAAATCGTTTCATGTGTATCTCCTAATGAGGATTGGCCGAGGATGAACGCGGAGCAACGCGGATAGGATCATAGTGAATCATTTTCCCCTAAGAATATCCATGGCCTCGTCTATCGAGGCGTCTTTATGAATGAGGGCGGCTACGGCGGCGGTCATGGCTTGGGGATCATCGGCCTGGAAGATGTTGCGACCAATGGCTACCCCCGCGGCGCCTACGTTCAGAGCGGCGCGGATATTTTCCAACATGGTGCGCTCGCTGCCCTTCTTTGCGCCGCCCAGGATGACGACTGGCATGTAGCATCCTGATGTGACTTGTTCGAAACCGTCAGCATAGGGAACCTTCATCCAATCGGCACCTAACTCCGCTCCAACTCGGGTGGCAACCGCAACGCTCTCGGCGCTACGAAACTCTGGGCCGCTGTCAAAGCCGCCAGGCACCATCTCGCCCATGACGGGGATACCCCAGGCGTGGGCTGCACTCACTATTCCTGCCAGTGTGCGTAGGGTATCTTCTTCTTTAGGGGAACCTGGAAAGGCGGAGACGGCGACAGCGTCGGCCCCTATGCGCAGGGCATCTTCAATAGCGTAAAATTGGGAGCCTGGTCCCATCACACCCAGTTTGGTGCCGCCGCCATCGAGGCGCAAGATCAGTCCCAGGGAGGCGATCTCTTTGGCGAAGCGCGAGGCCATGCCGTACGTAGTTAAGATGGCATCCGCACCACCGGCAACGATTTTGCGCAAAGTACCTGCGGGTTGTTCCATGCCTTTGGCGGGACCGTCGATCATGCCGTGATCAAAAGCGACAATTAAGGCTCGCCCATCCGGGCGGAAGATGCGATTTAAGCGACGTATGCGTGACATATTATGCAATCCTTTCTAGCGATTCACGTGTTACCTGGTAAACGGCCGCTTCCCCTGCAAAGAAACGGCGTAACTCTTCAACTGCCAACTCGCCCATGCGGTTGCAGTTTTCAATACAACCTGCAATGTGTGGGGTAACCACCACATTATCCAGCTTGCGTAAGGGACTTTGGGCGGCAGGAGGTTCGGGATCGGTCACATCGAGAAAGGCAAAGAAACGGCCTTTGCTCAACTCTTTAACTAAAGCGAATTCATCAATTAAAGCTCCCCGAGCAGTGTTGATGAGTAGAGCATCATCTTTCATCAGAGCCAGCCCCTCTGCGTCAAGCATATGGCGCGTGCTTTCATTGGCCGGTGCGTGCAGCGATACGACATCGGCGCGGCGCAACAAACTATGCAAACCCCGTTTCGTCACGCCTAACTTGATCGCCTCCTCTTCTGTGACGAACGGGTCATAAAGCAAAATCGAGGCTCCAAACGGTTTGAGCAGTTCGATGACATAACGGCCCACATTACTGGCCCCGATAATGCCCACTTGTTTGTGATAAAGCTCACGAGAAAACCAGCGGTCCCAGTGTGGGGAATCTCGCCAACCACCCTCCCTAACGTGCTGCCCCAGCGGCCAGATTTGCTTCTGGCCGACGATCATCAGACCGAGGGTTGTCTCGGCCACGTGCCGCGCCAGAGCGAGACCTGCGCTGGTCAGGTGCACATCTCGTTCCCAGAATGCCTCTGAAACGAAGCGTTTGATGCTGCTACCCATGTGGGCCATTGCTCGTAGGCGAGGGGCAGCGGCCATGACATCGGCGTCCAGGCAGGCGACGTTCCAACTGGTAATGCAAGCATCCGCATCAGGTAAGAGAGCAAGTAACGCATTCTTACCCGCCGGTTCTGCTCCAGGGTGGTGGGTGATCGTGGCAAAGGTTTCTAGAGACTTCCACGCTTCTTGGCTGAACATGCGATTGTAATGGGAATGTCCAATGGTAATGGCAACGATTGGTTTACTCATTTAGTTTCCTTATTGATGGTTATGCTTATCCTTAAAAGTTTAGCGCTAAACGCGTTGCGTATGCTGTTGATAGGCCATAAAAGAACGATCATAGAGCGCTTGTGAGGTATTGTCTGGCACTACACGGTGCGCCGGTTTTTTAAAGCGTTTCTGGCCGGCTTCGACGTTCTCAAAATGGCCAAGGCCCACGCCGGCGAGGATAGCTGCACCCAAAGCAGGCCAGTTGTCATATTGTGGCAAATAGATTGGGATGCCGAGCACATCAGCCAGAATGTGAGGCCAATGTGGGCTCTGCGCTGCGCCGCCTACCATCCACAATTTGTCTACTGGTAGTTTTGCTTCTTGTATTTCAGCTATCGCCCAGCGTAATTCAAAGGCCGCGCTTTCCATAATTGCCTGCGCCATGTTAGCGCGGGTATGGCCTAGTTGCAGGTCAACAAATCCGCCACGCTGTGTAGTAGCCGGGTCGCTGTGCCCACCGGTCAACGGTAAAAAGTAAGGCCCACTGCTTCCCGATTCAGCCGCAGACAACTCTTCGTCCAAAGCTGCATAGACAGCCTGGCGTGACGGCGACTCTTGCACACCTTGCCACGCTTGGTTAACCCACCATTCCAATGACGCTCCTAAACCGCCCAGGGATTGGGAGATCGTCCAGCGGCGTGGGGCAGGGTGGAAGTTTAGATCAAGAGCGGCGGGTGGCGAGGGGTGAGCGGCGAGGGAATCGACGACACCAGTGAGAACCCAGGCAGTGCCGCAAGCGAGCAGCAGCTTGCCAGGGGAGATCACACCCAGCCCTACCGCGGTGCAACCCTGATCATGCCCGCCGTTGACCAGAACCGGGCTTCCGGTCAAATTGGTGGCTTGACAAATCTCTGGTTTTATCTCGGCAATGCATGTTGCGGCAGGCTTGATGGGTGAAAGTTGTGCAGTTGTGATTCCAACCAGATTACAAAGGTGATCGCTCCACGATCCGCTGTGGATGTCAACAAGCTGCATTCCACCCCCGTTGGAAGGGTTGGTGACCTGTTGTCCGGTCAGCCGGAAGGCGATGAAATCATTGACGGAAAAGTAATGCCGGGCCGCGGCGAAGACCTGCGGATTGTGTTGGCGAAGCCAGGCGATAGCCGGCAAACACAATCCCGGGTAAAGTGACCAGCCGCTGATAAGTTTGATTTGCTCTTGAAGGCCATCCTTGCGCCATTGGTGCACCAGCGCTTCCGTACGGCCGTCCATCCAGGTTATGAGCGGGTAGACAGGCTCTCCATGGGCATCCACCGGTAGGAGCGAGCCGCTTTGCGCAGCCATGCACAGCGCGCAAACTTCACCATTTGCACCGACCTGGGACATTACCCCGCGAACGGCCGTTAATACGGCCTGCCATATTTCCTCGGGGTCTTGTTCTACCCATCCCGGCTTGGGTGTGTAATTGTGATAAGGTGGTGCGGCGGCCCGGGCCAGTTCCGCGCCTGACAGATCAAAGAGCACAGCCTTGGTAGATGTTGTGCCCACATCGAGCCCTAAGAGCGTTTCCATCAGCCGTGTTCGTTTTTACGGTAGGCGATACGTTGGCCGCCGTCGACAGCCAATGCTTCACCGGTAATGTAATTCGATTTGGTGAAGAACAGCACCGCTTCGGCAATGTCTTCTGGCTTGCCCCAGCGTTCAAGTAGGGTTTTCTGGGCCACACGGGCGATCTTCTGCTGGCTATAATCCACTGGAGGCAAAACAGGGCCGGGCGCAACTGCATTAACCCGTACGTGGGGGGCTAACTCTAGTGCCAGTTGCCGGTTTAAAGCTAATAGTGCTGATTTGCCTACACTATGGGCGACAAAGTTGGGCCAGGGTTCGTAAGCGGCCAAATCGATGATGTTAATAATTGCACCATCTCTGTTTTTCAGCATCAATGGGGCCACAGCATTGGCACAGTAGAAAGCGCCGTTGATGAGGATGTTGGTAACACGATGCCAATCATCCAGATCGTCAGTTGGGAAGGGCGTTTCCATCCAAAGGGAAGCGTTATTCACCAAGATATCTACGCATCCAAAGTGGGTTTCTGCTGCTCTGACCATTCTTTCTACTTCATGATGGTTACCTACATTAGCCTGGAAGGCCAAAGCCTTAACGCCCAGCGCTCTGGCCTCAGCGACCGTATCATCGGCTGCTTTCGCCGAGGTGTTGTAATTGATGACGACGTTGGCTCCAGCCCGCGCCAGGGCCACGGTGATGGCTTTGCCCACCCGGTGTGCGCCACCGGTGATAAGGGCAGTATTTCCTTTCGGATTCATTCTTTCCTCTTCATCAACTGAATGAAACACATCCTTCGCAAATCTGGCTTTCTAGCTTGATCGCAACCCATTCGGCCAGCTCAGGGCAAGCTCTGGATAGGTTGCTTTCCATTCAATGTGCCACAACGCCAGCGCGTTCAAATAGGTTGGCACAGGTGCGCCTTGCTCGGGCTAGTAACGCTTTTTCATCTAGAAACAGTATCTTTTTATGACGCATGACGAGACGGCCGTCCACAAGCACCGTGTCGACGTCGCGCGTGCTGGCATTGTAAACCAAAGCGGAGGGTAAACGATGAACCGGCATGGCCATGGGCGTATCCAGGTCTACGAGAACCACATCCGCTTTTTTCCCTGCCTCGAGCGAACCAATTTGTTGCGGTAGGCCAAAGGCGATGGACCCGCCGCGACAGGCCAGCCACAGAATGTCCTCAGGCAATAATATTGTGGCGTCCAATGTATGTACTTTGTGCAGCAACGCCGTCGTCTTCAAAGTCTCAAGCATATCCTGGCTGTTGTTGCTTCCCGGGCCGTCGGTGCCCAAGGCGACCGTAATGCCACGCTGCAGCATTTCAGGCACGCGTGCTACCCCCGAAGCCAGGTACATGTTGCTGACTGGGCAGTGTACGACGATGGCACCATGTTCGGCGATGAGATCGATTTCGTTGTCATCGAGCCAGATGCTGTGAACAAGCTGCATGTCGGGGCCTAGTACGCCCATTTCGGCTAACCATTCAATATGGCGGTTGCCGCGCGATTCCAGGTTCATGTCCACTTCAACCCTGGTCTCGGCCACATGGATATGGATGCCTGCGCCCCACTTCTGGGAGATATTATGGGTGCGGCACATCGTATTTTCAGTACAACCCCAGGGGATGAGAGGGCCAAACTCGACGCGAATACGGCCGTTTCCTTGAATCTGCCACATCTCGCGCAGGCGTGTCGTCTCGTTGACAATCTGGTCCTGAGATTCCATGAAAGCGGGATGATAACCGATATCCGCCCAGCCACGGGCCAATAAGAAGCGCAGTCCCGCTTCATCGGCGGCGCGGCATACGCCATCGTCATTGCCCGGTTCCGTGTGAACGTATTGGTGGTCAATGACGGAGGTGGCGCCGCCGCGGATGTTTTCGACCATGCCGACTAATGCGGCCACATAAGCTTCTTCTTCGGTCAGGGCTTGCGCCACGGGCCAGATGGCCGCTTTTAGCCAATCTAATAAAGGTTTGTCATCGGCCAAGCCGCGGATGAAGGTTTGGAACAGATGGGTGTGGGCATTGACCATGCCGGGCATTACGGCCATCAGTGTCGCATCAATAATGGTGTCCGCTTTGCGAAATAAGGCTGGGGGGTCGCCGGCACCAACGGCCGTGATTAAGTCATTTTCAATAAAGACATAACCTTTGTGATGTACCTGACTGTCATCATTTACGGTGACAATCGATCCGTCTTCTATCAGAATTGTACTCATGAGTTCCCCCAAGGTTAAGCAACCCGATAATTAAGTGGTGCATTGTTAATATGATTCATGATGTTTGTGTAATCACCCACCCGCTGCTCTTGCGCTGCTGATATGGTGCCTGCTGCAATATGTGGCGTCAACAGCACGTTGTAATTGTCCTTAGCCAGGTCAATGAGCAGATTTCCGGCCTTGATTGGCTCCCACTCAAACGTATCCAGTGCCGCGCCGCCTAGCCGGCGATTCTTGATAGCCTCGGCCAGAGCCTGTTCATCAATGACGCTGCCACTACCGCAACTCACAATAAAGGCTCCTTTTTTCATTTTGGCGATCTTGGCCGCGTCAAGCAGCATATCCGTATTAGGAAAGTAAGGCAGCAGATTGGCGACAAAATCACTTTGGGCCAAGAGTGTGTCTTTTTCCACGTAGGACAGCCCTAAATCTACCTCTACTTTCTGGGGTAATCGGCGACGTTTGTTGTAGATCAGGGTACAGTTCCATCCTTTCAGCCGGCGGGCCAATTCTACCCCAATTTCACCTAGACCAAGGATGCCGATCGTGCGTTGCCACAATCCATTCACATTCTTCCGGCCAGACCAATTGTAGGCAAAAGTATCCTCGTCCGTGCGTTTGCTTTCGCCCCAACTAGGGTTGGCGTCTAAGGCAATGGCTTCCGATTCATGTAGCTTTTTGCTGAGAGCGAGCATTTGCATCACCATATGCTCGGCTACATAAATTACAGTGGAGACCGGCCAGTAACAGACGATGACTCGGGCCGCTTGTGCGGCATCTAGATCGATATCATGGGTTGTGGATCCGAGTCGCAAGATCAGTTTTAGCTTGGGGGCGGAGTTGATTAAACGGGCATCTATTACCCCCGCTCGTTCGGAGATGAGGTAGTCGGCCCCGGCCAGATGGGATCGTAATGTTTCCGGGTCCGGCTGGCGTAGTATGACGACGTCAAGAATCGGCGGCGCAGCTTCAAGGGCATCTTGTTGATGCCTAAGTCCCCGTTCGGTGATGAAAACAACCCTATACTGGCGTCGCTCTTTCATCTCGGTATCCGCTTTACTGGACTAAGGCGGCCGATTTCTACGATCAATTTTTCCCTGATCGGTTCAAATTCGGACAACAAATCCTGTTCCGGCCAGATGCGCAGGTTGCTATCTAAGAGCAACGTGGCGGCGTGAGCTGTGCCAGCCAGGAGGCTGATACTCATTTCCAGGTCATCGCGAACGCGTGCACCGACGATCGGCCGAAATTCTTGCAGCATGCCAGCAATGTCTATGGAAAGTCTGCTCACTCGTGCCGGAGCGTTGCACAACAACTTCTGGCCTGCCAATGTTTCACCGGCATCGCGAAGAGCGACATACTCGGCGATAGCGTTGGCGTCCCGGTCGCACCATTGAAGCAATTCATTTTTCATAAGGGTTAAGTGTTCGATTTGCCTTTTGTTGGCTTCATCATGTCCTTCCAGGTCAGCCTGGCTAATTTGCATACATGCTTGTCCCAGGGCGGCGGCTTGCGCAGCGGATAGGGCGATGACCGCTCCCGCCATGGCGTGATTTTGATTGCTTACCTCCTGAATAAATTGGGTTACGGTCTGGGATGTGATGGATGTTTCCATAGTGGCTCCTCACGCCATCTGTTCCAGAATTTTGCGGCAGTCGGCTGCTGTCGCCGGGCGCGGATTGTTGCCGATTAAGATCATGCGCGTTGTCTCTTCGGCGATAGCGTCTAACTCTGCGTCCTCCAGTTCTAAATCAATATGACTGAAGGATAGGGGCAGACCCAAGCCAGCGATAAACTGTTCGAAGGCATTTATCAGCTCCTCTGTGTTGACAGCAGCATCCAGACCAAACAATTTATTGAGAATCTGTCGCCGCGCCGAGGGGATTGCAGGTAAGTTGAAACGAAGGACATACGGCAACAGAAGCGCGTTAGCGAGCCCGTGATGCAGGTTTGTATGGCTTGTTAATGGACCAGAGAGAGCATGAATTAACCCCAACCCAGCATGATCCATGGCCATGCCGCCCCACAGGGCGGCCAGCATCATCCATTGGCGGGATGCCATGTCATTGCCATCGGCCGTAGCTCGGGGAAGGTAGGTCCAAGCAGCCTGTAGGGCTGAGATAGCGAGTTGGTCGGTGAAGGGATTGGCCCGTTTGCCAACAAACGCTTCTAGAGCATGGATGAAAGCGTCCATGCCGGTAGCGGTAGTCAATCCTGGGGGCAGGCCGCGTGTCAGTTCGGGATCGACAATGGCTACATGCGGGAACATCAGCGGGCTGAGAACGCCTTTTTTGAACGGGTTCTGCGGATCAGAAACGACGGCGACTTTGCTTACTTCGCTTCCTGTTCCTGCTGTCGTAGGGACAGCAATTAGCGGCCAACTACGTTGGGTGATGGCTTTACCATGCCATTGATAGTCGGCGTATGCTCCACCGTTAGCCAGTAAGAGGGCAACGCCTTTGGCAACATCAATGGGGCTGCCCCCACCCAGGGCAACGAGCACATCTACTTCATGTTGGCGCGCCAGCGCGAGTCCGGTTGCTACCTCGTCACTGGTGGGATTGCTGGTGACGGCCGTGAATGTGGCAACGGCTACACCTGCTTTCTGCAAGCTGGCTGCAAATTGCGAGACCAACCCGAGCTCAACCAGTCCGGGATCGCTAACCAACAGGGCACGTTTCGTATTCAACTCCGCCAGGGCCAGGAGCACTTGTGCTTGCGCTGCCTTGCCGAAGATTATTTTCGTGGGCAGATGGAAAGTGAATTTGTCCATCATTGGGTGTCTACCCAAACGGCTTTAACTTCGCTATAGGCGTCGATCACTTCTCGGCCGTTTTCCCGCCCAAAGCCACTGCTCTTAAACCCGCCAAAAGGAGCGGAAGCGTCGAACATATCGTAGGTATTGACCCAAACGACGCCGCTTTTCAGCGCAGCGGCGACGCGATGGGCGCGGGCCACGTCGCGCGTCCATACGCCCGCAGCCAAGCCATACTTGGTATCGTTGGCGCGGGCGATCACTTCCGCCTCCGTCTCGAAGCTAAATATGGGCAATACCGGACCGAAGATTTCTTCACAGGCGATGGCCATGTTGTCCTCGACCCCGGTGAAGATAGTTGGGGCGACAAAATAGCCTGCGGCGAGGTTCCCGGCGGTCAGACGCCGGCCACCGCAGCGCAGTATCGCGCCCTGGTCAATGCCACTCTGTATGTAGTGGAGAATGCTTTCCATCTGAAATTCATTTACGATGGGGCCTAGCTTGGTCTGCGGATCCATGGCCGGGCCGATTGTTGCCGCTTCAGCCAAGTCGACTAGTTGTTTAACAATCGTTTCGTAGATTGATTGGTGAACAAACAGGCGCGCCCCGGCCACACAGCTTTGGCCACTGTTGCCAAAGGCCGCGCCAAACGCCCCGGGGACGGCCGCTTCCAAGTCAGCGTCGGGGAAAATGATGTTGGCTGATTTATTGCCCAATTCCAACGTAACGCGCTTGATGTTGACTGCCGCGGCCTGCATGATGCTCTGGCCGGCGCTCAGTGAACCGGTGAAGGCGATCTTGTTGACGTCTGGGTGTTCGGCCAACAACGCTCCCGTGGTCGGCCCATCGCCCGTGAGAATGTTCACTACGCCTGGTGGGAATCCCGCCTCTTGCGTAAGTTCGCCTAATCGTAAGACGGCCAGTGAAGCTTGCTCGGCCGGTTTGAAAATGACTGTGTTGCCACAAGCGAGGGCGGGCGATAATTTTTGCATGGTGTGGATGAGTGGGTAGTTCCAGGGAATGATGATCGACACCACGCCAACCGGTTCGAGCCGCGTGTAGACGAGTTTGTTAGGAACAGAAACGGACGGCGTGTAACCAGCGATCTTGGATGGCCAGCCGGCAAAAGAGTAGGCCAATTGGGCAGCAACGGGGGCGTCAATGGCTCGTGTATGCCAAATTGGTTTTCCGTTCTCCATTGATTCCAATTGCGCTAATTCTTCGGCGTTGCTGGCGATCAGATTTCCCAGGCGGCGTAGGTATGCTTCCCGTTCAGAGGGAGTTAAATCTCCCCAGTGACCAGATAGAGCGGTTCGGGCGGCAGATACGGCATGATCGACGTCTTCTTTGGCGGCCAATGCCAGGGACCCCAACGTTGAGCCGTTCGAAGGATTTTCGCTGCTAAATGTCTGACGGGAAGCGGCAGGTGTCCAGTTGCCATCTATGAGTAGTTTATGCGATGATTTCGCTAGAAATTCAGCCATGTTTCCAATAACCGTTCATTACCCTTTGACCGCGCCTTCGACCATAGCCTTGAAGAAGCTGCGACGGGTAAATAGGAAGAGAATAATCATGGGCACGGCAATTAAAATGCAGGCCGCGGCGATGACCTGTAAATTGATGATGTTTTGGCCAAGGAATTCGTAGAGACCAAACATGGCAGGCTTGTGCTCGTTCTTGGCAATGAGTAAATAACCGGCGATGAATTCATTCCAGACGCTGACAAAGGTAAGTAGAAAGATGGCCAGCAGACCAGGCGTGGCCAGGGGCATGGTGACACGCCAGAGCACTCCGAGCGGGCTGCAACCGTCTATCAGAGCTGCCTCTTCCAGCTCGCGCGGGATGGCGTCAAAGAAGCCTTTGGCGATCCATACGCTGAGGGGAAGAAAAAAGCCCATATACACCAGGATAATAAAGTAGCGATCGTCGTAGAATGGTATCGATGCTTTACGCAACGTGACGCCCATCTGGTAGAGTCCAAGCAGATTGGTAAGCAATGGCACACCCGTGATGGCCAGAATGGCGGCCATCAATGCGCCGTGTCCACGAAAACGGTAACGGGAAAAGGCGTAGCCGGACAGACCCGCAAATAGGACAACGAGCAACGAGGCCGTCGTCGCATATAACAACGTGTTGGGCAGATAGGTGCGCAGCATGTTGCCTTCCAGGGAGAACCCAAATGGCCAACTGGATGATGGTTCGGGGTCGATCACGCGATCATAGCCTTCTACGGACCAACGGCAGGCGCTGAGATCGAAGCTTCGCGTTGGCGTATCACAAGGAAAGATGACAGGGGGCTTTCGGGTGATATCCTGTTGTTGTTTGAAGGAGATTATCACCGTGGTGGCGATGGGCACCATGGCAAAGATAACGACGAGGATAAGCGCCAGGTTGACCAACCGCCGTTCCCAATTTTGGCGAGACAGAGAAGGAATATTCCGCATTTCATGCACTCCTTTCGTTGACGCGCGTCAATCGCAAAGTGCCGCTAATCAACCCCAAGTTAACGATCGCAATCAACAATGCCAATGCCGCCGCGCGGCCAAATTGGAGCCGGTCCCAGCCAATGGTATAGAGCAAATA
>JAACFF010000437.1 GCA_009937635.1 Chloroflexota bacterium | reverse complement strand
GTGCATATGTCAAGGGAGTAAATGAAAATCGAACAATGCAACTTGACGAGATCTTTCGTGAGTTGAGTATTCTTGTGTCCACTTTTCGTGGATGGGATCAACATTTTTTAGTGTACATAGATCGGCTCGGTGAAAAAAAGATGGTAGATCTCCATTCTGGGCTATCGCCTGGGGATTGTGAGGCGCTGCAGTGGGAATGCCGGATACTTTGCCTCAACTGGTTATCAGTTGAAGGTTATCATGCGCAATTCCCTCGCTACCTTGAAATCACGAACAAGATTCCCTAGGTAGCCTGTAAGCCATTTAGCTGAATCATTGGATTCTAGATTTAGATATAAAGCCTGTGATAGGGAAATTTAATCAACGTCCACATATTGTCCTGATTGTGTCGCGCGGTGAGGCGGTACGCAATTTTCTTTATTCCGATACCTTGCCCACGCTAAGCAAGGATGCGCAGGTGACTTTGCTTTCTGTTATTGATGATGAACGATTTAATGCTCGCTTTCGACCGTATGTGGAGCAAATTATCCCCCTCCGGCAATATCGTGAAAGGCGACTAGTGACGACACTGCGCCATATACTGCACGAAGCGCACTTTCGCTGGTTATGGAGCAAAGTGGCCCAAAATGTGTGGGAAATCCGCGCGGAGAAGGCAAGGACCGCATACCAGAAAGTGCGATGGGCATTTTTTCGCAGTTGGGCGCGCGTGTTGGCCAATCGCCCAGCACTGGAGACGCTAACGGAACTGGAACGCTACCTGACCTGGCTTTTGCGGCCCAACGACGATTTCATAACATTGTTCAAGGAGCTTCAGCCGAACCTTGTATTTAACTGTTCACATATTCACGGGCAGGCGGGGGAATTACCGGTGAAGATCGCGCATCGTTTGGGGATCCCTACGGCCGGTTTCATTTTCTCCTGGGATAACCTTACTTCCCGCAGCCGCATTCTTGTACCTTATGATTACTATTTCGTATGGCACGAGAGGATGAAACAACAATTGTTGAGCATATACCCTAAGATCGCTCCAGAGAAGGTCTTTGTGACCGGAACTCCTCAGTTTGACTTTCACTTCAAGCCTGAATTCCATTTGTCGCGGAAGGAATTAGCTCAAAGGATAGGCATCGACCCAAAACGACCGTTCGTATTTTATACGACAGGTATCGCTAAGCACTTTCCTGAAGAACACCACCACGTTGAACTCATTGCTGATGTTTTGCAGGAAATAGACATATCTCAAAGACCGCAATTGGTAGTACGTACTTACGTAAAAGGTACTAGCCAAGAAATGAATGCATTGGCGGCACGCAATTTACCCGATGTTATTTTCCCACCAGTGTTGTGGGACGAGAAGTGGGCGACGCCTTTGTACGAGGATCTAGCAATCTTCACAAGTTGTTTGCATCATGCAGCTATGGGTATCAATGCAGCTTCTACCGTATCCTTGGAGTTGTTAATGTTTGACAAACCTGTCCTCAATATTGGCTTTGATCCTCCTGGCAGCCAGATTCCTCATTCGTTCCGCTGGATCCGGCACATTACCTTCGATCATTATCAACCTGTGGTTGACAGCAGAGCAGTGGATGTGGCCTATTCACCAGACGACATCAGTATCTTAGTATACCGAAGTCTAACGCAATCGACAGTTAACAGTGCCGCACGCCAACTTCTTATCAGCCACATGTTTGGTGGCACATTGGATGGGTGCGCTGGCGTGCGAGTTGCTATGTGCCTGCTACAGTTGGCTCTTAAGAGTGTCAAGACTCGTAGTAGGAAGTCGGTAGGGTGATCTGGTGATTGAGCCAAACGAGATTATAGACATTAGCCCCAAGCGTGAGATTGATGTTAGCATTGTCATACCCACACGGGATCGAACCGATATGCTGCTTAAAGCTTTTGTATCACTTCAAAAGCAAACCTTAACGAGATTCGAAGTGATCATTGTTGATAATGGGCCTTTCGAGAACGATACGAGAAAGCTGGTGATGGAGCTTATGCGTGAAGATCCGCGAATCATCTATGTTAACCTAACAAATGGCAACTTGGAAACGGCTCGAAATGTTGGTTGCTCTATTTCCCGTAGTGATGTTGTCTTACTCACTGACGATGATTGGGAAATGACTAATCCAGTTTCACTCCAATACATTGTCGACAGATTCACAAACGATCTTCAACTCGGAGTTTTAGGAATCAGTCATGACTACGCTGCTAGTTATCCTACAACAACGTGGAAAGCACGTATCAGACTGTTGCTAAGTAGATTATACAAGCCGGGTAAGATAAGCCGGTGGGGACGTGTGACGGCCCGCTTTTATGCTCTGCCAGCTGGCCAAAGGTACAACGTGGATCATGTGCGTGGCTGTTGCCTTAGCTTTCGAAGGGTGGTTGGCAATGATGCTGGCCTTTTTCCAACCCTATACGTTTACAAAGGTATTGGCTATCGATCGGAAACTGAATTCTGCCGTCGTGTTGCGCAGAAGGGATATAAAGTAGTATTTTCATCAGAAATATTGGGAATTCACAAGGTGTCAAATCGATCGGCGAGCATCATGCCTCGCTTCCAAACCCTTGAGAAAATGAGATACCTAGCTCGCGCCCACCTGTTATTCATGTTACGGAATTACTGGTCTCCTTTGACGGCTCCGATTTTTGCCTTGCTAGATTTGCTTATTGGTAACTCTAGTCAACCTGGTGCAATCAGATTGCTCATCAGCTTCAGATATTTTGGCAAAATCAATATTGTTTCCGCAAGTGTTCAAGGCAAATGGCAAGGAATCATTGAATACTACACTAAATATCATGACATAATCACGAATACGTAACACTTCAAACATCAACCATGGCGATTTATAGTTTGGAGACCAATGATAAATTCTGAATCATCTGCACAGCCCGGGAATTATACAGATCGGTTTTTTGAGTCCTTAGCCTCTGGTTCCTACGCATCAGCAAAAGAGATAATCCCCATTGTCATAGAACGAGTGAATCCATTACGCGTTGTGGATGTTGGTTGTGGTACAGGAGAATGGTTAAGTGTTTGCGCTGACTTTGGTATTAGTGATTATTTGGGTATTGATGGCTCTTGGATAGATCTTAATCAGTTGAGGATTCCGTCAGAGTATTTCCTCGAGTGGAATTTGACCGAACCAATCGTATTGAACAAGCAGTTCGACTTGGTAATCTCGCTCGAAGTAGGCGAGCATATTCCTGAAAAATATGCTGAAACCTTTGTAGAATCTCTTACTAAGCTGGGCCACGCTGTTCTTTTCTCTGCTGCCGTTCCTAAGCAGGGTGGTAATGGTCATGTAAATGAGCGGTGGCCAGAATACTGGGCAGGACTGTTTGAGAAGAGGAGATATGTAGTTATTGATTGTGTTCGGAAGATAGTATGGAAAAATCAAAAGGTATCGTGGTGGTATGCACAAAACACTTTTTTATACCTAAGTGAGAGTGTCTTGAGCAGATATCCAGTCTTGGAAAAGGAATATCGTATGACGAACAAATCTCAACTGACTCTTATCCACCCTAATCTCTTCATCAAGAAAGCATCTGGTCACGATAAATACAAGGCTACTTTGAAACATCGATCAATAGTAAAAACAATAAGGGTTATTAATAAGTTTCCTCCCGGCTTGCAGCATAGATTAAGACCATTAGTCAATACACTTGAGCGCCAAAGAAAATTCTTGTTACATGATGTTTCTTGGCCTTAAATGGTTTTTTCGAGTGCGTATTAATATAAAATAATATGCTTAATCAAGCTCCAATAATGCTAAATTGTTTTTCTCGCGGTGGTAGCAATATTCTATGGAATATTTTTCTCAGTCACCCAGATGCTTGCTCGCCAATTTATGAGATATTGGAGATCTTCAGGTTAGATCGAAAAGGAGTCACGATTGCCGGGATACAAGCTGCCTGGTTGACCCGGCAGTTGCGCTTCTTCAACCAATGGTTTCTCGCCCAACGCCGGCCAATCAGTAGCCAGGCGCAGCAATTCATCGACGCGATGCTTTTCCTGAAGAAACTGCTGACGCTGGACGATGCCGAGATGCGTTTCCGCGAAAAAAACTCAGTGTATACCCGAAAACAAGTGGAACAGGCCCGGTTGGTAACTAAGAATAATAATGGGTTGGCTTTTCTAACCGATATTTGGTTGGTAATGTATCCTGATGCCGTTTTCTTTGCACTTACGCGGGATCCATTGGCGCTTTACGAGAGCCACAAACGCCGAAAAATTACGCGATCGCCAGCTGATTTTGCCGCGTTCTATACGTCGATAGTGCGCAAGATGCAAACAGATGCTGCGCGCTTGCCTAACTATCATCTGTTGAAATTTGAATCCTTGCTCTCCGAACCGGCTGCAGTAGCCCAGGATCTATACGCTTTAGCAGGCCTGGATAGTTCTCCGGTAACGAAGCTGCGCTTAAAGGCCAAATCATATATGCAGGCCGGCGGGAAATATGATACGCAACGTGAACAAGGAGTGCACTATTGGCTTTCATCTGATGAAATTAAAAATTTCTTGTCACCAGATGTGAATCGGCGTCAAATTGAGCAGCTTGTTGAAGCGGAAATTGAGGAGTTAACTGAACGTCTTGGGCCGGTAAGACAGGAGTTGGGTTATGGATAAATCGGCTCCTAATACGTCGCTCTCGAATAAGAGGAAAAATGCCAAGCCGCACTTAATCGTGATCGCTGCGGCCTGGCCTTTTCCGGGAAAGGCCGGACAGCAACAGCGGGTGCGCAATAAGCTAATAGCCTGGCGGCCTCACTTT
>JAACFF010000436.1 GCA_009937635.1 Chloroflexota bacterium | reverse complement strand
ATTGTAAAATAGGACCAGATTGAACAAACGGTCGTGGCGGCGTTTTAGCAGTTACAGGCACAGCCACGGCCGTCAAACCAACCCTAGGAGCCCGTCCATCCATGCAAGAACTAACAAACGACAAGCCATCAGCCATCAGCCATCAGGGGTCAGGCTCCTCCTGACCCCCGGACCCCTTTCAAAGAATCGATGCCGTTTCCGGAAAAAAAAGAAACGGCATCAAACGGCATCGATGATCTCATTATGTAAAGTTTATTTCTTTATTGAGAAGTATTCCATTTGATGCTATCCTGCATTATGACCTTGAGATTGTGGGGGATGCGTGCCTCATTCTGCAAAGCTAACTTGAACCATCTCATTGCCCGATTCTTTCGATCTTGTTCACTAATCAGTTCTGGGATATGTCGATTGTAACAAATATTGGTTAGGCACCTCTCGCGCGGCCAGCAAGTGCTGCATCGCCCGCTAATCGCCCACACTCTCTGCCGGTGAGTCTATAGCTAGTAAAACAGGAAGGGATCAGTCTTTGTCGGCGACCCCACAGCCCACGTCCGTCGCCAGTGCGGCTCGAGCCTTCTGGTTCAGATTCTTAGGTTTCCATATCACCTTTATTAAAACTGTCCCTGCATCGAGCTGGCGTAGCCGGTCATTTCTACATAGCCTTGACCGTTTACTGGCTGACTGGCCCGACTGCCGTCAACCCGAACCGCTCCTTCCCAGTAGGCATAGGATACGTCTAGTTCCTGATCGACTAAGAAAGGTTCAATGTTTAAAATCAATTCGAGCTTTGGAACGCTGACTGTCCAGCGTGCGGGATAGATGCCTGTGCTTCGCGGGCTGGACCAACTGTCCTGGACATCAATGATGAAGTCGTTTTGTTCCAAATGGATTACAGATCCGTCGGCGGCAATAAAGGATCCCCCAGAAAAGGGGTCAATGCTGCCATCATCGCGCCGGATCTGGAACACCATGAGCTCACTATTGTCGCTCAACTGCAGGGAGAACCAATCCCAACCAATTTGTCCTGCGGACAAGGCGCTGGTGCTGTATTCATGATCCATCCAACTTGTCCCGTTCACAGCAAACGATTCTCCATTCATCGTCACGATTCCATCGCTTTCCAATCGAGTCAAACTGTAATAATAGGAGGCGTTGCCTGGATCCGGGCCTTTTTGACTGTAGCCCCGATCCCCTTGCAAGATCGGACCTTTGCGGTCAGTTAAGGTCAAATCCAATTCTAGTCCAGCCTGGCTGGCCACCAAGCTGTAGGTGCCTGGATTCGTCTCTTTAACTTGCCAATCCTCAAGCCAAACGGCATAAGGGTCGGCTTGTGCACCGCTTAAGCCGGCCGCACCACGCGAAAAGCGTTCAAAAGCATTGAATTTATTTCCCTGGACGTCGGTTAAGGCGAAGTGTCCCATGAAAACTTGATCATTTGCCCAGTCCGAATTGCGCTGTGATCTTTCAGTAGCAGGAATCAGAGCCCGGCGAAAAAAGGTTAACTGGTAGCCAAAATGTCGGCCGTCAGTGGTGTCTAAGTTGCCCGTGTAGTACCACCATTCAGTTTGGTAATCAGGATGGGGTCCATGATCTTCTGGAAAAATGATTGGCATTGGCTCCTGTGCTCTTTGGAAGCCATCTGGCGTAACCGGTTCAGACACTGGGCTCGATTCCAAATTAATGCTTTGTGCTTGACATGCGCTCAAAGTTAAAAGGGCAATTAGCAGTAGATATTTTGCTGGGCCGGCCAGAATGTTCTTGAAGGGTATTGAATAAATCCTGATAAACTGTGATATTTTCATTATTCACCTCGTATCGCTTGCGCAACAACCTTTTTGCTCATACGCCAGGTAGGTAAGACGGCTGCGGCTAGAGCGGCGATGACAGCGACGGCAAAAGCCTCGATGAAGGGATACGGCTCTAAGTGGAGTTGCAATGTCCAACCAAATGCGCGGCGATTGATTATGTAGATCAGAATGACAGCCAACGCAAAACCGGTAGGAATGGCCAGCAAGCCTGCTGAAGCTCCGAGCAATCCGCTCTCGTATAGTACTAGCCGCCACAGCTGGCGAACGGACAAGCCCACAGATCGCAGGACGCCCAATTCCTTTTGCTTATCTAGCTGTAGGGAGAGCAAAGCACTGAGCACACCGATGAAGGCTACTAGAGTCGTCAAGAGCTGCATCGCACTGGTAATTGCAAATGTGCGGTCAAAAACAGCCAG
Organism: Chloroflexota bacterium; assembly: GCA_009937635.1. GTDB lineage: Bacteria > Chloroflexota > Anaerolineae > Promineifilales > Promineifilaceae > JAACFF01. The sequence continues at coordinate 2,564 of JAACFF010000436.1, read as the reverse complement.
GGCTTCGGTGCGCAAGCTGGCATTCGCCCGAACATCCAAGAGCTGAATTGGGGCCAAGGCATTGGCCAAATCAAGCGCCAATTCCTCACCGTCTATCCCAGGAGCCATGCGCAAAGAAACGGCGCCAATGGTATCATCACCCCAGATTGAGACAAATGTGGGGTGGGCCATGAGGACGATGCCCTGACTCGATGCATAATCGTAATAGGTGCCGGCGATGGGGAAGTCACGCAGACCATCGGGTGTGCGTAAAGATATGGCAGCCCCCTCAGCCGGCAGTTTCAGGCGGTTGGCCAGTGGTTCGGAGACGAGTACAGCACCGTCTAACATCGCCGGCCAGATCTGCGCTGGTTCGCGATCCGCGGAGCGATAAATGCGTTCTGCACCTATGTTAGGGTTTTGGGTGTAAGCCAGGGTAAGGGGACCATCAGCTGACTCTACTTCAACGGCACGGTAGGTGTCGATACGTTCTACTCCCGGCCAGGAGGCCAAAATAGTCATGACGGCCGGATCGATGATGCCTGTATTTTGTGATCCAGCGGCTGCAGGTGGCGAAATATAGATGTCTCCTTGAACCGTTTGCGTCAACCAGACTTCAACCGTATTGCGAAAACTGCTAATCATTAAACTCACACCGATGGTCACAGAAACGGCGATCATTAGGGCGGCGACAGCAACCGAGGTCCGGCTCAGTGATTTGACTACGTTACGCGGAGCGAGGCGGCCTATTGCCCCCCAGAAACGGCCGCTCAGTGGAGCAAATCCTCGCAGGAGCAAGCCAGTGACCTGGGGCGTGAGCATCGCCGCACCAACAATGATGGCGAAAGTTCCACCAAAGCTGACGATCAGATCCTGCGACGGAAGAAATAGAACAACTGCACCGCCCAAAATCAAGATTAAGCCAGCGATGGCGACTCGGGAGACGACGGTGCTGGCTTTATCCTCCAAGCCTGAGCGGGAGAGGGCTAGCTGTGGAGTAACAGAAGCCGCTTCCCAGGCGGGTGCTGCCGCGGCCAAAGCTGTGGCCAGTACCCCCAACAGACCGCCTTTCACCAGACTGGAGGGTGGTATCGCAACGCCGCGCACACTTACTACAAAATAGAGATCGTTGATAGTCTGGCTGACTAGGCGTACAGCACCCTGACCCAGGATGATGCCCAATAACAGGCCTAGAGAAGTGCCGATAATGCCGGCCATTAGAGCCTCACTGATAATCATGCGAAACAATTCTCCACGAGTAACGCCGAGAGCGCGTAGTGTGCCAAACAACGGCCGTCGTTGGACGACGGAAAAAGTCATGGTGTTATAAATGAGGAATAAGCCAACAATGAGGGCCAACAAGCTGAGGGCAACTAGATTGGTACGGAAAGCGGCAGTTATTTGACTGAGAGAGCCGGCACGTGCTGCTACCTCAACCAGCTGGTACTCAGGTGAAAGCTGGGATTCTATTTGATCAACCAGCGTTTCATCTTCTCCATCGAGAATCAGGTCGATGCGGTCCAATACGCCAAAACGGCCGCTTAACTCCTGCGCCGTGGATACATCTACTAACAAGATCCCTTCCAGAGCCCGACGGCTTAGGGTATCAGCCGGCTCTAGTAAACCGGCAATGGTAACTTCCTGCTCTTGCCCGGCAACATTCAAACCCAAAGTGTCCCCAATGGCCAAACCGTAGCGATTCGCCAAGTCAGTTGAGATTAGGATTGCGCCCGGTTTGGTAAAGAAATCAGTCAACCCTTGATCAACGAGCGGTATTGAGTTGTTACTTGATGACAAATAATTGCGAAATGGGGCTTCCGCGAAAGGATCGACGCCTAGCAATTGCAGCGGTTGTCCATCAAGATCCGGCGAGCTGACATATTCGACGATTACCGGTGCGGTGGGAGCCTCAAGACCCTGGCGGCGTAAATCGGAGTACAGCTTTTCTTCTATCCCGGTTGGCCCGCCAATGATCTGGTGGGTTGCTCGTCCCACTACCATATCTGTACTTAGATCGAAGGCCCGTGAGGCGCTGGCGTTGGCCAAATCGATGGCAACGACCACCGCAACACCTAGCATAATGCCGATGACCATCAACACCGTTTGCCAAGGATGACGCTGTAAGTACCTGTGGCCGAATCTAAACAACGGTAGCGGCAGAAGCGCGCTACCATTAGCAATTCGATCGTTGGATGTCTTTACGTAGCTGGTTGTATCTAAGTCTCTGCTCATCGGCCATTACCATTCGGTGCAAAGGCATAGTTTGCCGGCAAGATGTTACCTATCTCATTGAGCTGCCCATTCTGTAGGCGAAAGGTGCGGTCGGCATAAGCTGCTGCCTCGAGACTGTGAGTCACCATAATCATATTCTTTCCCGCTTGACGTGTTAAACTATCCAGAAGCTGCAATATACGCTGGCCGGTCGCTTCATCTAAATTGCCGGTTGGTTCATCGGCTAATACCAACAGCGGGTCATTGACTAGTGCTCTGGCGATAGCGACGCGCTGCTGCTCGCCCCCGGAAAGCCGGTCTGGAAAAGTATCCTTGCGGTGGAGGAGACCGACGGCATCGAGCAGGGGCGCAGC
>JAACFF010000435.1 GCA_009937635.1 Chloroflexota bacterium | reverse complement strand
AAAACTTCTTGCAAGGCATCAAAGATGGCCATCTGGTCCATACGGACATTGGAGATATTGAGGTCGCCGATACGGCTGTCGCTGACGGACCGGTGCTGCTTATTGTAAGATCAGAAGCGATTGAAGTTGGTGCGAACGGCCACAATAATTTCCCGGCGTTGGTACAATCTTGCAGCTATCAGGTTCCGGTATCGCGCTGCCAAGTTAGCGTCAAGGGCGTCCGGCTTCACCTAACTCATTCAGCATCTAATTATTTGGCTGCCAATAACGAAATCATCGTGCACCTGCCGCGTCAGCGGGTTCACGTGCTAGCGGCGGAAGCGTTATGAATTTTCAAGAAAGAACCCCTCTTTGGCCTATCGCGGCGAGCCGCATCGTGATCGGAATCTTATGGCTCCTATCCTTGCGCTGGAAACTTCCACCGGACTTCGCTGCGGAAGCGGGAAGAGGATTGATGGAGTGGTTATTGTTAGAGGCGCAATACCCGGCATTCGAATTCTATGGCAACTTCGTTTCGTCCCTGGTCATTCCCAATTTCACATTTTTTGCCTGGCTCATTTTCCTTGCGGAATTGCTGGTTGGACTGTCGCTGCTGAGTGGCACGTTGACCCGCCTGGGCAGCCTGATCGGACTGCTCATGGCGCTTAACCTGGGACTTGGATTGTTGGAGGTGCCGGGTGAATGGCCATGGTCCTATGTCATGTTAGCCATGTGGCACGGGCTGTTCCTGGTCAGCGGCGCCGGGCGAATATTTGGGGTCGACGGATGGCTGCGGAAGCGGTTTTCTGGTGGCGGTTGGCTTGGCTGGCTTACGTGAAGTAAGAATTGGATGTTTCATGGCATCAACCTTAGGAGAGCATACTGGGGTGGAGGGTGATCTGCACGGGAATCACCACGAATTATGGCTTACTCGCCATTTATCCCCTTTAAGAGCAAAATTACATGGAGGATTTTCATGACCCAGGACAAGGAAACAAGGCAACTGCGGACGGCCGTGGCCCTATTGCGCATAACAGTTGGCGTCATTATCTTGGCCACATGGTACGGGAATTTGCGTGATGGATTATATACGGCGGATGGTTTGACGGGCTTCTTCAATTGGCTTTTTGATGCAGAAAACGGGAACGGCAGTAGCCTGCTCGTTTATAAGCAATACCTGGATATGGCTGTTGGTCCGGTCGCCGGACCCTTTGCCACCTTTCAAATGATCGCCGAGCTCGTTATGGGGGTGGCTCTGCTGCTGGGTTTCTTTACCCGCCTGTTCGGGTTGGCCGCCATGTTCTTTTTCACCAATTTATTCCTCTCCTATTTTGGTGGCCATGAGTGGATCTGGACCTATGTGCTGCTTTTCATGGCTGCCCTGACCATTACAATAGGGGCGGCGGGTCGTAAGTGGGGCATTGACAGCCGGCTCTATCGAACTCACGGCGATCCCCAAATCCCGTTCTTCTGGTAGAAAGACAAGAGACAGTAGGACTTTGATCAAGCATCTGAAACATAAAGAGGGTTAACGCCAAAGATGAATTTATTACTGATACCTGTTGGATTGCTCTACTTATTAATCTCCGGTACGCTGTTCATCTTTGGGGCTAATTTTATTTATCTCTCTGTGCGCACATTGAGGGATGGACGGTCGCGATTGCAGCCCCCGAAGATGACCCATTGGCCCCAGGTTACGGTACAGTTGCCTATCTATAATGAAATGTATGTGGCCGAACGAGTTATCCGGGCGGCAGCGAAACTCGATTATCCGGTTGAGCTGCTGCAAATCCAGGTGCTGGATGATTCCACGGACGAGACCAGGAACCTGGTGCAGCGGACTGTGGCCCGCCTACAGGCTCAAGGGATAAATATCGTTCATCAGCATCGCAGCAACCGCAGCGGATACAAGGCCGGGGCGTTGCAAGCGGGCCTGGCGACAGCATCGGGTGAGTTTATCGCGATTTTCGACGCAGATTTTGTGCCACCGCCGGAATTCTTGCGCAAGGCGCTTCCATACGTGCAGGAACCGGATGTGGCTTTTGTACAGACGCGGTGGGGACATCTAAACCGTGATTACTCCTGGTTGACGTTCTTGCAATCGCTGGCCATTGATGCCCACTTTATGGTGGAACAGTATGCCCGCAGCCGGGCTGGTTATTGGTTCAATTTTAACGGCACCGCCGGTATCTGGCGGCGCGAGGCGATGTTGGATGCCGGCGGGTGGACGGCCGATACGCTCACCGAAGATTTAGACCTTTCATATCGCGCTTATTTGCGCGGCTGGCGCGGACAGTACGTGCGTGACATCGTCGTTCCTGCAGAACTGCCGGTAAGCTTTAGTGCCTACCGCCGCCAACAACATCGCTGGGCGCGAGGCAGCCTGGAGTGTGCGAAGAAGCTGGGCCCCCAGGTGTGGCGCGCTCCCATCCCGCTCAGCCATAAATTTCAGGCTTCTTTGCATCTGGGGGGCTACAGCGTTCATTTGCTGCTCTTTGCGCTGACGCTGATCTATCCCCTGGTGGCGTTTTTCACTGCGCAGTACATTCACTTGAGCACGCTCTATGGATTGGCTTATCTCTTTGCCTTGACTTCGTTTGCGCCAACGCTTTTCTTCATCAGTGGCCAACAGCAGTTAGGACGGCCGTGGTGGCGATTGTTGCCTAAAATCCTGGCTATCTCCGTTGTGGGATCGGGATTGATGATGAACAGCGTGCGCGCAGCGTGGCAAATCGTACGCAAACGGGAGAATGTCTTCGAGCGGACAGCCAAATTTGGCATTGAGCAGAACAAACAAGATTGGACGCAGCAGCGATACCAGCTGCGTTTCGATCCCATTGTCTACCCGGAGCTACTTCTGGGCCTGTACAGTCTTTTCGCCGTGTGGCTGGCGGTGAACCTAGAATCGTGGGGTATTGCCTTTTATGCTTTGTTATTCGGATCGGGCTTGATTTTGGTGGCATTGGTGACGATCAAGCAGACAACGGCCGTTTACCGCAGCCGCCGGGCGCGTGCGGCTCGACAGAGAGAAGAGCAGGAATGGGCGGTTGGCACGGAGCTGCATGGTCTGAGCGAACCCTCGTAGTTCACAAGATTTGATGAAAAGAAAGGCATTGTTGGTCATGGCCAAACGTCCGTATCCAGGCCGGACGAAGACGCGACTGGCGCCGATGTTTTCGGCTGAGGAAGCAAGCGCTATGTACCGTTATTTTCTACTGGACGCGCTAGATAAGGCGCGGTCCGTTGCTGGGGTCACCCCTTTTATCGCTTTCACACCCCCAGATGAGGAAACTGAACAGTATTTCAGCAAACTCGCGCCTGATTTCCACCTGCTGCCGCAGAAAGGGGATACATTGGGTGATCGACTGGACAATGTGCTAACGTCTTGTCTCAACAACGGCTATGATCAAGTAGCGGCAATGAACAGCGACAGCCCATCTTTGCCGGCGGCCTTTCTGGCGGAAGCTTTTGAAAAATTGGACGATCCAGCAGTTGACGTGGTTTTGGGACCTTGTGATGATGGGGGATATTACCTGATCGGTTGGAAGCGACCTTGGCCGCGATTGGTACGCGCAGTGCAGATGTCAACCGATCACGTCCTGCGGGACACGTTGGCTATCGCCGAGAAAGAATTGGTGCGCGTTTCGTTGTTACCATCCTGGTACGATGTGGATGAGACGGACGATTTGCTTCGCCTGCAAGCGGGGTTATCGTCGGGACAGGAGAAAGCTGAGCATACGGGGCGATTTTTGAGCGGGGTGAACAATCTGACCGATCTTAAACCTAACTTTGAACCTGGTATTGAGTACAGCGGGCAGGTATGAAACTGGCTGGAATGCCTGTGGTTTGATAGTTGCATGAAAACAGCCGTGATCATCCCTGCTCTAAATGAGGCTGGAAACATCGCTCGCCTGGTACGGGAGACGTTCAGCCAGCCGGTCGATTGTGTCATCGTGGTGGATAATGGCTCAACGGATGATACGGCGGCGCTGGCCGGAAAGTCAGGAGCTACTGTAATCGGAGAATCACGCCAGGGATATGGGTACGCATGCGCCGCTGGTACAAGGGTCGCTTTGGCGGAAGCGGCGGAGGTTCTGATTTATATGGACGGTGATTTCAGCTCCTTGCCCAGCGAATTGCCGCGCCTGTTGGCCCCCATTGAGCGGGGTGATGCCGACCTGGTGCTCGGTTCGCGGGTGTTGGGTCATATTGCGAAAGGGGCTATGTTGCCACACCAGCGCTTTGGTAACTGGCTCTCCAGCCGCCTGATGAGCCGTCTCTATCATGTCAAGGTCACCGACCTAGGGCCTTTCCGAGCCATACGGGCCGGGATGGTGCACAGCCTGGATATGCAAGAGATGACCTTTGGCTGGCCGACAGAGATGATGGTCAAGACGGCGAAGAAGAAGGGTCAGATCGTGGAAGTTCCAGTGAGCTGGCACGTGCGCCGCAGCGGAAAATCAAAAGTCAGCGGGACGGTGCGCGGCTCTATCCTGGCGGGATACTATATTCTTGGAGTCACTTTGCGTTACGCATTTTAGAAAGAATTCAGTTCCTGATATCGACGGCTTAAATGGAGCACCCAGGGCAGTTCTAGAGCTAGTAAATGGGTGTACGGTATTTCGTGAAATAATATAGTACTATGCTTTAACGATGGAATCGATTTTGTTCTTCTTTTTCTGGAATCAAAATCGTTTTTATTGACGGGTGGCCGGGTACCCGGTTTGAATTGGTGGGACGGCCGAATATGTCATTATGGTGTTGACCATGCTATCAGTTATAGAACATTGTACTACTAAGTCAAGGATCGATGAAG
>JAACFF010000434.1 GCA_009937635.1 Chloroflexota bacterium | reverse complement strand
TGTTATGGACGATATGATGGATGATCCCCACCCCCCGGACGATCCGCAAATTATGTCCAACGTGCTGCAAATGCAAACTGGTGTGAGCGAGTATACTAACTCAGCTGAGTCGCGCGGTATCGACGCCACTGGCTGGAGTTGGTCCTCTAAGTTTGGTGACTTAGACCAGGATGGGTTCCTGGATTTATACGTGGTGAACGGCTTTATTGAATACACCACCTTTGAACACCTGCCCAATCACGAACTTGTTGAAGAAAATCAGGCCATGCGCAATTCTGGTGATGGTTATTTCAATCCAGCACCGGACTGGAAACTTGGCTCCACAGAAAGCGGGCGAGGGATGAGCATGGCTGATCTAGACGGTGATGGCGATCTGGATATCGTGGTCAACAACCTGCGTGGACCAGCCCAACTTTTTGAAAATCAGTTGTGCAGCGGAGGCAGCCTCCAAGTTGATCTATTCTGGGCAAACAGTGGAAATGTCAGAGCAATCGGAGGGGAACTGGTGTTGCACACTAGCCAAGGGGCGTTTTATCGTTCTGTCAACGCTGCCAGCGGATACCTATCCGGCGATCCGGCCCGCATCCATTTTGGTTTTCCCCAAGACACGGATTTGCATTGGTTGGAAGTTCACTGGCCAGATGGCAAAACTACAATAGTGGAATATCTGGACGCCGGAACATTGATTTCCATCAACCGGGGGTAAGAGAACAGCCAGGCAAGAAGCTCTTGCCAATAAAAAAGACCTCACCGGTAACTTGGCGAGGTCTAAAAATTGTACGCAGATAGTTCTATGCCACAGCTCTTTCTTGCTGTTCTTTACGGACCTTGTCCACCTTGCGGTTGAGAGCATTGATCTGCTTGCTTAGGTCCTGAATGTCGGTACGGGAGGGGACGTTCATGCGGTTCAAGGCGGCGTTGGTGGCCTGGTTGTAGCTGTCCCCGACCTTCTGATTGAGATCGCTTCTCAAATCCTTCACCTGCTCTTGCCGCTTTTCAACGCGATTATCGATCTGCTGGCGACGTTCTTTGGATATGGTTTCGCCACGCTCTACTAGCTTACCGGCAAACTCATTGCCGCCTTCCCAACTCTTTTTCAACCCATCCTGGGCCATGCCCACGGCGCCCAAGCCGACGATGAGCGTCTTGTGAGCCACACCAAATACGCGGTTGACAATGTTTTCTCCATTCTCCTGCAATTCTTGTGTCTGTTCAGCCATTTTATTTACCTCAGTTATTTATCACAGCGATTGTTCGCTTAAGTTTCTCAATTTTATGACGCACTGCGTTAAGTCACGCGCATAATATAACGCATCGCGTCATGTTTGTCAAGCCCTTTCTCATACTGAGAATGGCGCGTGGCGAGGGACGAGTTTGTCTGAGGGTCGAGTAGTTAATAGTCTAGCACTCAAATAGTAGCGATGTGTGTTGGGTTTTTATGCAGGATGGTAGGGTTTGGGAGAGCATCCGTGGTGGTGGAGAAGAAAGCACAATTATAAAGGCGTTAAGAGCGCTGGAAAGACTCAGAAAGCGCAGAGAGGGAGGAGCCAGGAGTATGGGAAACGCAGCTTGTCAGAAGGAAATAAGCGAGGCAACCAACAACAGGGCTGTACCCAGCAGACCTGCCACCTGCCCGACAATAGCGGTGTCCCAGACAGGTATGGCAAAACGGTGGTAGGAGACAAAAGCGTAGAGGATCAAAACCAGTGCCATTCCTAGCAGCCAGAGGCCGGCAGAAACCAGCCAAGGCAACTGGAAGAATATCAGAAGAAAGGCCAAGATCAGTCCGCAGGAAAAAGCTACGGGAGTCACGCGGGGCGACCGTACCTGAGATTTAGTTGATAGAGTATTGTTCTGTTGGAAATAGATAGACATCACGATTCTCCGATAGCCATAAGTGCAAGTATTATGAGCACAGTATGCCTTTTAGGTAGCATAATGGCTGGTCGGATACCTTGCTATTGGCAGACCACTTCCCTACGAATTGTACGCGCTGGATAAGCCGCGGGCAGAGGGCCTGTAAACAGGTGGTCTTTTGCTGGATAGAAAAGTATTTGAATTGTACAGGGTTTCAAAGGGTCGCTTTTTTACGCATTGAACGATTGTCCATGGTGCGCTCCGAGCAACGCACACTTAAGTGAATTCATATAGCTTAAGTATGCTCTACGTTGCTCTGGATGTTGCAAAAAAGGCTGTCCGGGCACAAGATTGTGTCTTCGCTATCATCGATCGGATATGATTGCCATCAGCTTCTCTCAAATCTATGGTTGTCTTACACATCGAAACCCTAAATAATCCTGACTGAGTTGTTTCGTTCTCGTCCATATCTTTCCATCATAAACGATAATATAGGCGTGTTCTTCATCTACTTCTGTCGCCATCCACCAGTAGATCACCTGGGAAGATACATTCCATAGCGGGGACTCTTTGTCAGGAGTCGTTTTATAAATAGCTTCAGCAATTTCTTCATCCCATACGCCACCACTGTTCTGGCCGTGACGGGCCATTGAGCGCACGGCTTCATCCACAGTTGGCAAGCGCCAAATATTCTGTGGGACAGGCGCCGGGGTTTTGCCATCTTCACTGAGATATTGGCACACCCGCTGCGCTTCATTCCAGCTTGTTCCTACACGCGGCCATCCCGGCCCATCAGGCGCCCAGATGAGTTTTACCCCGTTTCCATGCACCAATTGGGCCTGAAGATTGCCCTCATCAATACGTTGAGACACGCGGAGGACAGGTTCAATGCCAGAAATGATGAGGGTCAGAATGGGAAATCCAACAGCCAAAGCAATAGCTAACTTTCGTGGTTGTGGACGACCAAACCAGTAAAGCACACCAAGCCCAACTAGCGGCGCGATGATCAGAAGCATGACTGGGTTGGTAAGTGCTTGAAAGAACCAAGCCGCGAGCAAGGCGAAGATTATATGTAGAATACCGCCAAACCGGGGCCAGAGAATTGAAATCAGCGTGACACCCATAAAGATGAGCATCGGGCTAAGATATTGTACAAACATCAATCCCACGTTAGATAGCCAGGACTCAAAATACCATCCTTCGTGGAAGTTCTCGATAATGCCCCAAAACGCCCAGAGGCAGGTGATGGCGGTAGAAAGAACCACGGCAAGCCATCCTACGATCTGCCGTCTGTCAAGCTGTTTCATCGAGCTTCCTATTTGCCGTCTGAGACGAAGCGCATTCCTCCAAGAATGACTCAATTTCCGACTTGATTCTCTCCTCATGCCCCAGCATCATGTGGCCCCCGTTTTCAATCGTGACCAACTCAGCATCAGGAATTCTCAACGCCGCAGACTTTGCGTTTTCATAAAGCGTTAGCGGATCGTCTACGGCGTTGACAATCAGGACCGGTACACTGATTTTTTCCAGCGGATAGCCACTGTTGACGTCGAGGTTTGAAAAGTACATATCGAACAGCGCCCCACCAGAGCGGGGATTGACGGGCAGAATCGTTTTCATCACCTCCGCCACATCGGCCTCGTACTCAGGAGTCAATTCGAAACCTTCCGGCACACCCATTGTTGACTGTATGCTGGAACTGAAAAAAGTCGTTACCAGCCAGAAGATGAAATCAGATCTAAACAACATATTGGCCATGGGTTCAGGCAGCAGAGTTACCTCCACCTCGCCTGGGAGGTTAGAGGAGAATAGCACCAACGCCGTACACCGCTCGGGATGTCGTAAGGCAAATTGAATCGTAGAAGTTCCTCCAGCGGAAGTTCCGATAATCGCCGCTTGTTCAATGCCCAAAGCGTCGAGCAAACAGGCATAGGCGTCAGCCTGTCCAGCGGGAGAGGCATTTTCTGGAAGCGGGGTGCGCAGATAACCAAAACGTGAGGGGACAATCGAACGGAATTGCTCCCCAACATTTCCTTGTGCTATGATGAGCCCCTGGTCAAACCCGCCAAAGATGCCATGCACTACAAGCACAGGATAGCCATCGCCCATGGTTGTATATTCAATGGGGCCACAGTCTGTTTCAATGACTTGGCTGCCGCCACTGTTCAAACGCTCTCGAGCGGCACGAATATCACGTCGATAGCGCGCGTAGAATGGTGCTCCGGCTACAGCAATCACTGCCGCTAGTCCACCGGCAACCAACCAACCATTCCTAATGTTTCCCATGTGACTCTCCACGCCATTCAAAATTTACGCACTAACAGTTGGGCCGATTTGCCTGCTCGTTAAGGCTTCTGTTTATAGAACCCTCGATACACCAGGTATTTGGCGAATGACCCAGGCGACGACGAAGCAGATCGGGACCACGATAACCGCCATTAGACCGAATTTGAGCATGGGACCGAAATGGACTCCTCCAAGAGCGATTCCCCGCAGCGCATACGCCATAAAAACTACAATTGGCATGTGGATAACATAAACCGCATAGCTCTGTTGAGCCAGGTAGCTGCCCAACTTGCTCTGTCCATTGAAATAGTGGCGGAAAAATGTGATCGCGGCCAGAACCATGCCGACGGCGAAGGTAGAGTCCCAGAGCGCATAAACAGCCGACGGCCAGCTCCCATTACCCAGAAAACGGAATGTGCCGCCCAATATGCCCATTAATATAATGGGAAACAATACGAGTGTGACCACCGTCGCGGTCACAAAGCCTACTTTGCCCATTCGGTCGGTCACCGTTAGGAACCAGTCGCGGCGGTAGGCGACGGCGCCGGCAATGAAGAAACTGAGGTACTGCGGGAGGTAGGAAAGCGTAGGAATGCCGAGCATTTCTTTGCCTATCGGGATAATGATCCGGAGCAAGTAAGTTACTGTGGCCAAAAG
>JAACFF010000433.1 GCA_009937635.1 Chloroflexota bacterium | reverse complement strand
CTAAAAAATAGCAAATCATTATTATTATTTCAAATCGCAAACAGACTTTCATTATTACCCGATCTTAATGATTCGCCTGGGTGTATGCAGACTTAGTGAAAGGCAATGCCGTTTCAATCTGACAACAAGTTGACGGGGATCGCTTCATTGACTACACTCCCCATCTTGAATCTAAAAACTTTAGAAACCCGATGATATTTCCTACGGCAGTCAGGCAACTGTAAATAGACCATGAACAAATCAACAGCCGTCGTCATTGCCCTGCTGCTTGTCGATAGTCTGCACCTGATTTTTGCCCGCTTGTTACTGCCCTACCTGCCACCGACCTCCTCCTCTTTCTATTACATGACGATAGCGACAGTTCAGATAGCCTTGTATGCCGCTGTACGGCGTCAGATTGATTGGCATGTCTTCCGAGACAATGCCAAATTTTTTCTGGTCATTGGCTTTTTAATCGCCACGGCGACGGCGACGAGTTATACGGCCGTCGTCTATATCGATCCCGGCACCGCTTCCTTGATTGCGCGTATGAGTACGATTTTCGCCCTGGGGTTCGGCATCTTTTGGCTGAAAGAGCGATTTGTGCGCGGGGAAAAGATCGGCGCTGCTATCGCCGTCGGCGGCGTGTTTATCATCAGCTTTCAGCCGGGCGGTAGGAGTGATCTCTTGTGGCTGGGCACGATGCTGGTGTTGGTTTCCACGTTTTGCTACGCGCTGCACGCCGCCATCGTTAAGAAATTTGGTGGAGAAATGGACTTCACCAACTTTTTCTTGTTTCGTATGGCATCTTCCAGCCTGTTCTTGTTGATCTTTGCCGCCGGGCGCGGCGAGTTGGTGTGGCCTGAAGGGCGAGAGGTATGGCTGATTCTTCTGCTAACGGCCACGGTGAATGTGACCATAAGCCGCTCGTTGTATTACATCGTGCTGCGCCGTTTTAAATTGAGCATTCTGACGATCATCTTGACGCTCAGCCCGGTCATCACGATTCTGTGGTCGATGGCCTTGTTTGATGAACGGCCGTCGCTGCAAGGGTTGTTGGGAGGAACGGCCGTTATCCTGGGCGTCATCCTCGTCACTATGAGCAAGCGCACCGAAAAACAGGCCGTTCGCTAGCTATTAAGGAAGTCTAACAGCAATAGATTGACCAGATCCGGCCGTTCATAATGGGACGCATGTCACGCCTTAGCAATCGAATGAAAACGAATCGCGGGATGTTGCTTTTTAGATAGCTCGCTTGTTTCGTAAAGAGCCAGTTGATCCTCTTCACCCCAAAAAAGACAGACCGAACATGCTATGAACTAAAACAACTCTTCGTCCATGATTCCTTTAGATTGAATGCAATGCTTCCACCGGTTCCAATCTTGCGGCGAACCACGCCGGATAAAGAGATACCAGGGCGACGATGGCCAGCAGCATCAAGGATAGGACAACATATTGCCTGGGCGCGAATCCACCGTACAGGGTGGTGCCAAAGGCAAATCCCTCAACCAAAGTGGCCGTCTCCGCGGGGATGGAAATGCCTACAAATGTTATATAGGCGACGAGTCCCAGGCCAAGCAGCAATCCAAGCGCAATGCCCAGCAGGGCTAACAGGATTCCTTCAATAAGAAACAGCAAAATAATCTGGCGGCCGTTCATGCCTAAGGATCCCAGGATTCCAATTTCACGCGCCCGGGCAAAAACGGACATGAGCAGCGTATTGGCGATGAGCACGGCGACAGCCAGGAACACAATCCCGTAAAGGACGTAATAAAAGATAAGTCCGTTTTCCACACTTTCCAATATAAGCTTGTTTAACTCTCTCCAGGTAAGAACCTGGGTGTCCGGCCCCTCAAACAGCGCGGCTACTTCGGCGGCATCCTCTTGATCATTCAACATCACAATCAAGCTGCTAAAGCGGTCACCTACGCCGCTGAAGGATTGCGCCTGCGCCATAGGCAAAATTACTCTATGATGGTCGATGCTGGGAAACCCCGTATCCACCAGCCCGGCCACCGTGAAAATCCCTTCTTGGCCTGCGCCGCTGGCATTACTGGCGGCCAGGCTGACGCGCTGGCCCACGGTAATGCCCATCTGATCCGCAAGCAACTTGCCCACCAAAATTTGACCCCGGTCATCATTGTTTAGGAACTCACCGGCGACGATCCCTTCGCGGATTACCTCGTGATAGATATCGTCCGTATCAATACCCACCAGTTGTATACCGGCAGATTCTTGCGCGGTACTGAGCAGGCCGCCGTTCCACAACACCGGCGTGGCCGATTGGACTTCAGCCACGGTCTCAACCTGTGCGGCCAATGTCTCTCCATCCCGCAGCAAATCCTTGGAGAGCAGGCTTCCCTTGTCCGCGTCGTAGCTCGCGCCGCGTACTTGCAGATGGCCTGAACGCAGACGGATGTTGTCGGCCACCATGGTCTTTACCATACCATCTATCAGGCTGCTCATACCCATGACGACGACGAGACCCAGGGCGACAGCCAGGGCCGTCAATGCCGTTCTACGGCCGTTGCGGACCAAATTGCGGAAAGCGATGGAAAAGAATTTACTGATTGCCATCAAATTGCTCCTTAAACGAAGTGCAGCGATTCCGCCGGCTCCCGCCTGGCTGCTTGCCAGGCCGGAAACAGTGCGGCCAACGCGGCAACGACCACGGCCGCCAAGCCATACAGTATGATTGTTGTGGCGGAGATGGCAGGGTATAGAACCGTGCCCATTAAGGCGTAAATTTCTCCAGCGCTCTCGATATCTTCGTAATAAGCAGAAAAATCAATCCCATTCTGGCCGACCCACATGACCAGCAGCCAACTGAAGATGCAGCCAATGACGGCGCCAATCAGGCCAATGAAGGACCCTTCTAATACAAACAAACCCATTATCTGACGCCCTTTCAAGCCCATGGCGGCTAAAACGCCCATTTCTCGTGTGCGTTCGAAGACGGCCATGAGCATCAAATTGAGGATGCCGATGCCGCCCATTAAGAGCAAAATACCCCCAAACAACAACCCGAAAATCCTATCGGTGTTCAGCGCTTCCGCAAATTCCGGTCGCAGCGTGTAAATGGAATCGACCTCGTGGTTGGGAAAACCTGGCGCGATGGCGTCTATTAACGTGTCTTCCTGGCCGATCTCCTCCAGGACCACGGCGACCTCCGTCTCCTGGTTACGTAGGTTATACAACGTTTGCGCCGTGGGCAGATTCATAAAGAGCAGGCTTTTTTCAGCTTCCCCAAGCCCCAAGTTAAAGATACCAACGACGGTCATCGAGCGTTGGCGCATCGATTCATCTTTGCGCCGTCCCAGTAAAGAAACGCGGTCGCCGACCGTTACATTTAAGTGATCGGCTAATGCTTGCCCGATCAAGATGTTGTCCCCATCCTCCGGCGTTAAGAATCGCCCTGCGGTGATGTTCTCCGCGGCGAGACTGATCGGCGCTTCGATTTCAGGTTCAATCGCCGTGATGTTCACTGCATGCGAGGCGTCACGGTTGCTGATCAAGCCGCCGGTATTGATCCTTCTGGATACGGCACGGACATTGGGCTGGGAGCTAACCGCGGCAAGGACAGCATCGGTATCGGCTACGGGCAGCATGGGCAGCCTGGTCGATTTTTCACGGTAGCCAGGCGCGTGAATCAGCACATTGCCGCCATATAGCCGGACGGTGTTGCCGTAGATCGCCTGGTCGGTGCCGTCCATAAAGGCTTGAAAAAAGATGAGCAAGATCATGCTCAGCACGATGGCCACCGTGGCGATGAGCGTTCGCCGCCAATTGCGCCACATATTTCGCCATGCCAGTTTGATAAATTTCAGCATACTATCTGCATCCTTCTCTCCCTCTTCTTCAAAGGCATGAAATACGCCCATTAAAAATCGGTCAAGCAGTTCGCTGCCGGTAAAATACGTATACGCCGGTCCAAAGGTCAATCATCAGCACAGGCTGACCGATAACGCAATGCATCATCATTATAGCGCGATCCTCACCGCCGGGTAGCCGATACCGGGGTCTACTTCTTACAAGTTCACATATACGCTCAAGTATTGGATAAAAAGCTGCTCTTGGTAATTATACATAGCACCAGGTCCGGGTGGTACGGACAAGCCGGCGTGAGCCGTCTTCATTAGAAACAAGCCCTTGCCGCGAGTTCAGCCAGGGGCGTAATGAGATCAAATTAATTAGCCTTGTCCTCGCCGCCGCTTTCTCCACCACACAGCCAGGGCAACACCAATTGCCGCAGATAGGGCAAGAATTGCCTTGCGATGACGGGCAGCGGCGGCTTGTTTCTCAGCTAACTGTTGAACGCGCATCACCACGTCCTGCACCGCATCGACTTCATCCACCAGCGTCACCGCGCCGGCGTCACCATCAACCCGGATAAGCTGGCCGTTTTCAATACGCTGTGTGGCCGCGCCTGTGCCCATCACCGCCGGGATACCGTACTCCCGGGCCACAATAGAGCCGTGCGCCAGCGTGCCGCCGATGTCGGTGACCAGCCCCTTGGCCCGGGCAAAGAGCGGCGTCCAGGCCGGGGTCGTGCTTGTGCAGACGAGGATCGTATCTGGCGCCATCTTGTCAAAATCTTCTGGGGAGCGGATGACGCTCGCCGGGGCGGTGGCCTGGCCAGGGCTGACGGCAAAGCCTTCGAGCGTC
The DNA here is from genome assembly GCA_009937635.1 of Chloroflexota bacterium. Lineage (GTDB taxonomy): Bacteria > Chloroflexota > Anaerolineae > Promineifilales > Promineifilaceae > JAACFF01. The sequence goes on along the minus strand of JAACFF010000433.1, from coordinate 2,519 downwards.
GGGCCACTGCTGGCTGCGCGGGGCTTGGGTTCAAACATGGCCATGTCGATCGGCCCAAATTTCATACGGCCGTCTGGCGGAACGCTCCTGGGCCAACGTGGCCAACTCTGGCCGGCCCAGGCCGTCTGCTCGCGCGCGGCTGGCCGACATTAGCTCGGCGCTGCGCAAATAAAAAACGTCGTCCGCCGCATTCAGGGAACCGGCCTCCGTGAGTCGCTGACCCAGTTCGAGGGCCAATTGCCGCAAGGCAGGCCAGGCCGCACCCACGTAGAAGAGCGCCTCCTCACGGACAGGCGCATAACGTTGTGCCCAGCTCAGCAGCCGCCGGAAAACCGGGCGCAGAATTGGACTCAATGATAGTTCAGTGCGCCTAACCAGCATTTCTCTTTCTTGCGCCAGCTCCGCCTGGCGGGCGCGTGCGTCCTGCTCCGGATGCGCCACGGCCGTTTTCAAGCTTAACAAAACGGGGATGGGATCGCCGGCAAGGGTGGGCACGGCGAAGTCCAGATTGTAGACCTGGTGGCCGTACGTATCCAGATACTGCCGCAGATCCCCCATCGCGCTATGCCCCTCGGGATGCCCGGCCAACAATTGCAGCAACTGTGCAGCAGGCGTGTTGAGAACCTGCTCTCGCAGCGTTTCGGAGCCATTAATCTTGCTGGCAATAGCCTCCAGTTGCACCTGGGCTTCCACCGTCTTTGAGGGAAAGCCCCACAAATAAGCCCCACTGGTCGGGAGCCGGCCGTTCGACCATCCCCGCCGGGCCGCCACGCGTTTCAAAAAAGCGTCGAGTACACTGTCCGTGATTCGCGCCAATCCCAGCGGCACGGCTGCCGCAAACCAGTAAGCGGCATCCTCGTGGGCCAGCTCGCGCACACCCCGCAGCAGATCCTCGTCTGGCGCATTGGCCAAATCGATGTTTTTCCAATGATCGATCCTGGCCCGGTAAGAAGGAAGCGACTCGTCCCGCCAGCGCGGATAAAGGTGGCGGATCATCTTCGGCAGCACCACAATATAAATTTGCAATACAAATGGAATCAGCTTCGGGCTAATTTCGAAACTGGCCAGACTGTAAGCGTAGCCGTTCACCGTGGTAGCGAAAGGCGGCTGGATAATCTCCCATATATCAATCTTGAGGCCGCTCAGTTCGCTCATAAAATCAGCAAACGCTTGCATCGATTGGTCCAGACCCTCTTGCAAATACAGCTCGTCGAACAGGGGCGAAAGCGGTTCGGGCATGTGCTCGACCACTTGTCGTCGCATCCAGACGCTGCCCGGACGGAGCGGTTCCCAGCGCACGTCGCGCAAGGGAGCCGGCGGCAAATGGGTGATCGGCCGCGCTTGCAGGATGTTGATTTTGCCGCCCGATATCGCCCATTCGACGTCCACGGGCAGCCCATAATGCGCCTCGATCTGCACGCCATAACGCGCCAGTTCAAGAGCCGTACTATCGTCCAAAACTTGTTGATTTTGCTGTGCTTGCGGCACAGGTTGCGCCTCCGTGCCGGTGGCAGCACGCACCGTCATCATCCTCTTGATGGATGTCTCGCGGGACAAAATTTGCTGGTTTGGCTTATCGACGATCACCGTGTCCGGTGTCACTTGCCCGCCGGCAATCGCCTCGCCCAGGCCCCAGGTACCGTTTATGACGATCTGTTCGCGCTCGCCGTCAAGCGGGTTGGCGGTAAAAAGAATGCCGGCATAACTGGCGGGAACCAGTTGTTGCACCACGACGGCCAGGCTGACAGCGGCCGGGCCAATGCCCTGGCGCATGCGGTAAGAGAGTGCGCGAGCCGTCCACAAACTCGCCCAACAGTTCATCACCGCTTCTAAGAGTGCACTTTCTCCCTGAATGTTGAGGAAACTGTCATACTGACCGGCGAAACTGGCTGTAGGCAAGTCTTCGGCCGTGGCCGAGGAACGAACGGCGACGGCCGTTTCTCCTTCTGCGACCAGATCCGCGTAGGCTGCTAATAAATCAGCCCGTATCGCCTCTGGCATGCCGGCCGTCAGAAAGAGCCTACTGATCGCTTTAGAAGCTGCTTCACCCGACAGCGCATCGCCGGCTGAAACTTTGGACGCGAGATCGACGATCTGCTCTTGCAGTCCATTTTCTTTCACAAAAGAATCGTACGCTTCCGTCGTCAGGACGAACCCTGGCGGAACGGGGAAACCCGCCGCCGTCATCTCGCCAAGATTGGCCCCTTTGCCTCCCGCGGCCGGGATGTCCTTTTTTCCTAGCTGTGAGAATGAAATCGTGTAACTCATGGACCTGATTGTCAATCAATTGCATTGATTAGGCAATGGTGAAAAGATGGCAACTTTCTGCTTCGCAAGAATTGGGCTGTTATTTGAAGAGCAGGCATCTTTGGGACATACATGAAAGTTGCCAACTTTTCTTGCACAAATAGGTAAGCTCGTTGAGCTAAGTGCAGTCAATAATGTTCTGCGGGGTGAATTGTGGCGCGGTCAGGAGACCGACCATAGCATCAACCATCAAAACAAGTAAGCCTGTACTT
>JAACFF010000432.1 GCA_009937635.1 Chloroflexota bacterium | reverse complement strand
TGTTGGTCACCGAAAAGGGAAATACATCATCAACTAGAACGACATCACCAGGCAGCGCCTCGTTCAGGCGGTGCAAGAAGCGTCGTTCCCGGCTGGAAATATCTGTGGCGGATATACCGCCGATGGCTGTAAGATAGACGACGTAGAAATCTGCCGGTTTTTGGTTTTTCTTGCTGACCGGCGTTGGCGGAGAAGATTCCATCTCCTTGTGGGTCCAGCCAGCCCACCAACCCAGCGCCTCAAATGGAGAAAGAATGGCCATGACGAATAGGAGTAGGACGCCGATGGAGATCAGGCAAAACAGGGGCTCTAGGATAAGACTCATTCTTTTTCCCCTTCGGAAAACAATGAACTTGCCTCATCCACAAATTGGGCGACGATTTCTTCGGTTTCTTGCTGCTTTGACTTCCCAGTAGAAATGTGCCAGAGCCAGTTATCCAATTGTTTGATGTGTAAGAAGGGGATGCGTGTGATTAGTTCCAATATTAACCAGCCAATTACGCTGCACAACAATGCCTGCCAGATGCTGAATTGGAACGTGACAGTAACGCCCACCGTGACGGCCAGAAATACCCAAATTCGTAGGATTTTGGAAATGATGTTACCCAAATAAGGTATCAAAATCAGAAAGCCGAACAGGTAAGGTGCAAAACTAAGGGCTATGACTGCGAGCACGTTTGTAAAAGGTTGCTGGTGATCGACCAGAATCCCGGCGATGAGCCAGATGGTAACCCCCCAGAAGAAGACGCTAGCAACCAAGGTCAAGGAGGAGACCGAGAGTGCGAAGATGAAATGACGGCGGTTAACGCGATTGGCAAACAAGACCACGCTATGGCCAAGGGTATACGAGAGACCGGCTAAGAAGAGGATGATCAAAGCAAGCTGCCATCCTTCAGGTAGAGCTAATGCGACACGATACGCTTGAGGGTTCAAACGCAGCACTCCTGAGATCAGCTGCCAGACAGCGGCTAGAAAGCCTGTTAAAGTGTCTAGATCGTACCCTTCCATTTATTTATCAGAACAGGTCGTCATTTGCGTCCTCCATGCCATAGTTCTCCGATACGGTGGTGAACCCCTTGCGGTCTGATGAGCAATTTTTCATGTCGGCATAAAAACGCTCATCGTAGCGGCGAGAACGAACGGGAATGGGCATTTTAACGCCCCAACCTAGAAGGAGCACTTCCTCTTTTTCTTGTAAACGGGCCAACATACCACGCAACTGCTCCCGACCTGCCAGGCCCGTGAGAACAGCGCGGATGTCATCCTCATCTCCCAGCCAACCGGTAATACGCGTGCCTAGCTGTGACATGACTTCGTCATCAATGCCGGACGGCCGTTGGTCAACGACTAGCAAGGTCACAAAGTATTTACGCATTTCACGAGCAATGGTGCCAAAGGCTGTCTGCCCGGACATTTGCGGGTTAAGCAGCTTATGCGCTTCCTCAACGGCGATAAGCAATGGACGGGGAGCAGGCTGCTCGCTTAAGGATTTATACTGTTCCGTTTTACGCACCCAATGTTCGCGGATACGGCGGGTGAGGATATTGGAGACCAATAAATAGTCCAGGTCGCTCTCAAAGCCACCGAAGCTGAGGATGACGTGACGGCCGTTTTCGAGCTTGTCTACGATTGCACGGACCGCATCCGAAGCTGGCGTCTCCACGACGTAAGGTTTGTCGTAGATAAGCTTCAGTTTGCGATGAAGCGCTTCGGCCGCGGAGTCATGCACATTATTGCGACGGGCCCAATAGGCCACCGAATTGGGCGCAGGTGTAGTCTTGCCCGTTTCCAGATCTGTTTCTACCGCCCCAGGAACCAATTTCATGAATTGGGCAAACCAATCTCCTTCCGTATAAGCGCGCACAAGAGCATTTAGCGTGACCGCAGCCGTATCCGTCAAATTTAGTGCGCTGGAGAGTAGGGTAATATCCGCAGTTCTAAAGTCACTTAGGGGCAACTCCAGGGTGAAGTCGGGGGTATGGGTGCCTACAGTAGCCCCTTTGCCAAGCGCTGCTACCTGCACGCGCTGTCCAAAGATGGACTTGAGGCCGCGAACGCGCACCTGCCGATCGGTATCAGTATCGTCGAAGGCATATTCATTGTGCATATCGAAGACAAGGGCCGCCGCTACATTTTCACACATCAATCCGGCCAGGACCATGCGCGTCAGGAAGCTTTTGCCCGTTCCGGTGGCGCCGAAGATGCCACTGGAACGCTGTACGAAACGTTCAAGATCGAGACGAACTGGGTAACCTTGCTCGATGGTATGACCTGCTGTGAATCCCTCTTTGCCAAATATTTCTGCCACATCAGCTTCCCCGGCCTGACGCACGGGCGCGTGGTGGGCAGGTACCGTTTTAACAGGTTTGGGACCGGGATTTTCGAGACCGCGTTCAACTTGCGTCTCCCACGTCTCTCGGGCTTCTGACCCTAGCTCGGGACCTCTATCCAGAAGCAGGGTGGGATACATATCCAGCGTGGTGAACAGTGTCTTGCCTAGCAAAGCCTGTTGGATTGTAGGCTGAAGGCGGTCGCTTTTTTCGTCAGCGAAACGAGGATCGGTGGAGCCGAGCCGGAGATCAGTTACGAGGCCATAGTAGCGAAAACGACCGCTATCACTGACTACGAAGCTGCCCTCTTGCACCTGGTCGGCGGGTACTGTCAAGCGAATGCGAAAGCCTTCTTTTAGGCCGCCTCCGATAATGTAGCCAATGGGTTTGTTGCTCATGCGTCTATCTCCAGAATAGGAAGGGTCTCACTGAGAGCTTCCAAAGTTGGAATAAGGACTTCGTAGTTACTGCGCAAGAGCTCGATCAGTTCATGAACAGCCGCGGTAGCCCATGCCACATCTTTGCCGCGAATCAGGTAAACATCGTTGATATGGGCTACTAGTAATTGGTCCACTGGAATTCGGCTGCCAGCGGCGCGTAGGATGAGACGAAGGTAGCCGAGATCGCCAGTGAAGCGGGTCACTTCCTCATGATCCTGGCACAAGTGCACGGGATCTAGATTCAGGGGCGGGCGCGGGGGCAGACCATGGTGAATTTGATCTTGCTGGCGGTAGCCGATGGCCAGAACGCTCATTTCGATGGGCAGAAGCCTATTGCGTCGTTGATCCTCAATGACCTCCTGACGAGGATTCTCGATCATAACCAAACGACGTATCAGCTGGTCATCGTCGATGTTGATGTCGTAAATAAGCCCATAGATTGCCTCGCGTGATTCTACTGGTCGCGCTTTAACAAGACTGCCAAAAGCGGGTGAAGAAAGCTGGTTGACTCGACAACCTACGGCGAACCCAATTGTGGAGGCGCGCAATACACGGCCGATTTCTATAGAATGTTCATCCATCAACTAGATTCCTTCATGTCGCGTCTTGCTGGCGCGCGCATAATCTTTTGATTGCTGTTTTGAGGTCATGGTCGTATCGATTCCTTGCTCAGCCAAGCGCAGAGCAATGCGATTTTCTAGTTCTTCCTGATCCCTTTTGCCAACGACAGCGATTTCATCGGCGCGGGTGATGACATATGGATAGTTGCCCAGGATTTGGCACTGGTCATAAATGAGCGCGTGGACGGCCGATACCGTTGTTTCATCGCGAGCTACCCACATCGGAATATCGACACGGGCAAGCTGTCCCTTGCCTTCCCCAGTTCTGAGATAGAAAAAACAGACTTCATTTTCAGGATCGCGCCGGCGAAATGCGCTATTGTGCTGCGAGATTTCGGCAAAGACGGCACTCCGATCCCCTGGTTGCAGAAACAGCTCATACAGATCAATGTCAGTCAAACGATTGAACAAGGGAGAGTTATACAGTTCGCTAACTTTGAAACCTGGCCGGTTGATGTCAAGTGAATGTAACATCGTGAGCACCGATCGTTTGCCGGGACGGTCTATATACCCGGCTAGCAGGGCTCCGGCATGACGCATGTCTGTCATGCTGTCCTGCCATGCTTCCACTACTTTATGGCTTTCTCGTCCGGGAAGGCCGCCAGCCGGCCAGTAGAGGAGTCGCTGATCCATGATGGCTAATTGGGGGCCCAAAAAGTCGCGGGCTTGGCGGACGGCTTCGGCTAAGGTTTCGATTTCGTGACGATCGCGCCAGAGATTGACTAACGCGGAATTGAGCGTAAAGGCATCATCCTCATCTATATCTGCACCACGGGGATATTGAAGGATTGGGCTAGTTAGGACATCTGGCGGTTCGCCGCTGCCTTGATAATAGGTGATGGTTCCAACATTGATCAGGTAGTAAAGAAACGGGGCATGCCGATCTGGCACAATCTGCGATCCGTCACAGGCGACGATAGTGGCCTGCGGCAGGAGTTCAGCAGGTGGAATTCCGACATCAAGGCGGTGGTTCTTGTGCAACGGCCGAGCCGAACGATAATATTTCTCGTCGCTTTTATTAATTGCTCGGTCAAGAGCCTCGTCGATTTCTTTCCAGGATGTGGCATGGGCGCGCAGTCGCTTGCGCGCTTCCCGCAATTGGTCTTGTTGTTGGCTCCAGCGCTGGCTTGTTTGTTGGACCATGTCCTCGACAGAGGAGGTCAGTTTTTCAAATTCTAGGGTCATGATTTCAACCGATTTCGATCTTGGTAACGGCTTCGAAATCCAGCGAGTCGTCGCCACCCAGAACGGCCGTGAGCGCTAATTGGGCCACCTGGAAGAAGGATTGTAATTCGGCGATGCGTTCAAGGTAATAACGGGCCAACTCTTGCTCTTGCGGCGTTAGTTCGTTTTCGGCCGTTTTTAGCTTGGCAATGCTTTCACCAAGCACGTCGAGGGCCAATTGTACTTCTCGCTTTTCTCGGCTTCC
>JAACFF010000090.1 GCA_009937635.1 Chloroflexota bacterium | reverse complement strand
CGAGCTGGTGCCAATCGCGTTGTTTCACCTTATCAAATAGGGGGACAGCATATGGCCAATATCGTGGTTCGCCCTCATGTAACAGACTTCTTTGACGTAGTCACCTTGAAGGGCGGCGAAGAATTATGGATTGAAGAATTTGTTATTTCGGCCGGGTGCCCTTTGGATGGCAGAACTGTTGGCGAGGCGAACATACGCCGGCAAACGGGAGTGACCCTGGTCGCCCTTTATCGCCGGAAGGCCGAGGCCAATATCGTACCAGATGCAAACACCCGCTTGGAAGCCAGGGACGAACTGATAGTCCTCGGCAAACGAGACCAACTAGCCGCCCTGGAAGCTTTGACCAATCCAATATCGCAATAATGGATCCGTATGCTATGTGTTAGATAGGTTGCCAATCGCATGTTCAAGAAGTAATATTGGTGTAAGCACTTTTTGCGCCGGAAAACGATAGAGTTCGCTCTATGGTTGGATAAAATTCTCCACGTGCACTTTCCGGTAGATTAGCAGAATGGAGCGTTAAAGTGATAGAACCAGAACTTATTGAAATAATAGAAGGGCCTCCTCCGGAATTTCAGCCCACCATGCAAAACTGGCTCCAGTCACTGTATGAAGGTCCCGAAGTTACAGAAGTAGCCATGTGCCAGCTGCGCACGGCTACCGGGGGTGACATCAAGGAGCGCTGTGAAATTGCCTGGGAGGAGGGGCGGCCCGTCCGCCTTGATTTTCCCGATGAGTGGGGCATGCGACAGCAATTGGACGTGGTGGCCTTACGACTCTCGGAGGTTGAGGAAGGGCAGTTGCTCACTATTTGGGTTGCTGTACCCTACATGCCCGTTGAAGAAGAAAGCGACGAGGAAGACGACGGGGCTTTTTTCACAGATTAACTTTTGCGTCGCTTAGAATGACGCGAGACGCGAAGAGTTTGTATCTCTTCGCGTCTCGTTTTTTGATAGGCCAGTTTTATGGGTTGGCCAGATAGAGCGTATTGCCAACAGTCACAAATAGTCGTAGCGGTGTTTCTCCTATCGCCAGGTCGCTTCCTCCTATAAGAGCATCCTCTCCGCGATCATTGGTAGCGCGGTACTGGGCCAGGACATTCCCCAGTCGGCTAATTTGAATGATACGGCCATTTCCGGCATCGAGCACATAGATTGACGCATTCAAGCCCTTGCCCACCAGTTTGGCCGCTACGGGATCGACTAATGGTGTGGATAACCCACTTTGCAGCAAGTCAGACTCATCCCACAGGATGCGCCCGGATCGCGTGTCATAGTAGCGTAGACGGCCGTCTCCATAAGCCACTAACAGACTGCCATCTTCACTATACAAGTCAATATCAACAGCATTCGCCAGGTCGGCATCGGCGTTCATGGCCAAAATTCGCTCTGCCGGATCGACAACAAAACCTTCTTCCTGTGGGAAGTATTTCCAGATGGCCACGCTTGCCGGATCGAGCACATATATCCTTTCTAGATATTGGGTCATATCCACCGGGCTTAGCCATTCGCTGCTCAATCCTAACGTTGCCGCCCGTGTCTCAGCCGAGTCTGGATAATAAGATACCACTGCCCCCCCTGCATCCAGCATAGCCAGAGCATCACGCTCAATCTGGGCGCCACTTGGTCGCCACGCAATATCGACGAGTTTGTTTACCACATGACTGCCCACGGCTTGTCCGCTGAATCCAAGCCTCTGAGGATCTTCTGACAACAGCGTGGTAAATGATTCATCCGTGTCAAGGGCATATACAGATCCACTGTCCGCATCAAGTGTATATAGGCCCCCTTCGAAGCCACCACTAAGCGCAACGGCTGCCAGGTCTGCGGACCTGCCATAGTTATAGAAAGGAACGGCCGTCAAGCGAGTCACACCGTCTAGTTCGTCCATGGCGATCAACGCCTGCCGGCGCATCTCGCTCACACCCGGATCGCCGGGGCGCAGTTCCTCTGCCTCGGCGGCTAATTGCAAAAGGCGGCTGTAATGTTCGCGTGCCGCTTCGCCATCGTCTCCGGCTTCTTGCGCGAATACGAGACTCTGTGACATCTCTTGTCGTAGTTCCGCGACCTGCCGCACGCGCCCCCTTTGCAAGTAAACACCAGTGACGATGGCGGCTACAATGAGAGGAATAACGATAGCAAGCACTGCCGGAAGCGCCCAATGTGTGCCCGTTTCACTACCGGCCAACGGCGGGCGCAAACGAAGCATCAGGTCCGCGAACCAGCCAGTGGAGCGAGACAAGCCAAGCGCCGAACGAGCCGCAGCCAGGCGCGCGGTCGTTTCTACCATATCGCCAAGCTGGAGCGTATCTGCATCAGGCGTAGCTGGCGCTGGAGATCGCGTCTGCCCCTCGCGAATAGGTTGGGCCGCCACGGCGGCCACGGCAGTCTCCCGCGCCCCTTTTTTGGGCAAGGTAATGCGCCCGCTTTTGATCACAGGCTTGGCAACAATGGGTAGGCCCCCGGGCGATTCATCCGTGAATTCAACGAGAAGAAGGCGACCGGAATCGGAGCCTACGGCATCCCGTAATTCATCCAGACCCAGTTCAAGTTCAGTATCGACCAAGGCTGGCGATAGGGCATGGCTAGGCAAATGGGTGATTCGCGGGTCTGCCAGAAGCAGCATATCACCCGGCAGCAATCGTTGGTGATAATAGCGAAAATCTAATCCAGCGCTGCGCCCCAGCGGCGTTATGTGCTCTGGAGTCGTGGCGGGTAGCCTTTCCACCCCGAAGTTGTGGCCTACGAGAGCCAGGGACTCACCAGTTTGAACAATGTAAAGTTCGCCATCACGCAAAACAGCACACGTGATGGCTCCTTCACGCGGCGCGTTGCTGCCACTCAAATTAAGCTGCAGCAAGCGGTTATTTGTATCCTGGACAACCTGACGTAAGGCAGCAGTAACGCTCCCACTGCTCGTGAAATACTGTTCGCTGATGCCCTGTAACAGAGCCTGCAGCAAATTTGCATTGTCTGCAAGCGGCGCAGTTAACGTGAGATGGGCGAACAAGACCTCCCGTTGACGGCCGTGCGCGGCGCGGCCAGGCGCTGGTTGCGCAAGTATGCCAGGTACCGGTTGTTGATCCTGCTCCACGCCATCAACGATATATAACTGGCCGATGACTGCTTGCAGCTCCATAATATGTCAAGTCTAGCACGGGAAACAGTAAATACAAAACCTATGAGCTTATCATCAATCCTGCGGATAAACCGGAATATCAGGACCGACGAGATCCTTGAACAGTGCCAAGACCTCGCCTGATTCGGCATGCCTGCCTAGGGCATTCTTGGAATAAAGGCGCTCACCATTCACCTCTAGTTCAAACGCGCCTTTGGTGCCCGAAATGAACGTGAATGTTTTGATTACATGTTGATAGTTTCTGAGTATGTCATCTGCCACACGGGCAGCGCGTTCCCAGTAGTTTCAAGGCACGCAGTATTCAAGCGTGACCACATATTTCTTTTCCATCTTGAAATTCTCCTCGCACTTTCATAGTAGATTTTTCACTATCTATTTAGCCCTGCCATTTGGTGAAAACCCAGAGCTATTTTTGGCTAAGCAGACAAACTTTAGCACAACTTGCCAGGTTGATCATGTAAGCGAGCAACCTGATTCCTTTGCTGACTTTTCGCGTATCATGATCGGCTCAAGGAACCAGCTTCCTGACAGGAGCGTAATTTTTCTTGACAAGCAGTACCGGCTAAGTTACGATACACGTCGCTCTGGGGCCTGTAGCTCAGTTGGGAGAGCGCTACAATCGCACTGTAGAGGTCAGGAGTTCGAGTCTCCTCAGGTCCATTGCAGCGCAGGTACGGAGCAGAAAGCCGCGAACCTGTGGCAAGAAACGAATAGTTAACAGGCTTAGATCAGGAGTAGTAGGTACAAACCCTAAGAGAGTTGCTTCACCGGCTGTAAGGGCAACAAATCCGTACTGAACTCGCCTGGGAGCTGTTTTGGTGAATCCGTTAAGTAGCCAAGACCGGATAGCGCACGTTACGCGTCTAAGTGGATGGTTTATGGGCCCATAGCTCAGTTGGGAGAGCGCCACAATGGCATTGTGGAGGTCAAGGGTTCGAGTCCCTTTGGGTCCACTAACGCATCCGGGAATTCCCGGATGTATGCTGTCAATCAGAGTGGTACCGCGGAACCCCTTTCGTCTCTGAACGAAAGGGGTTTTTTGTTTTGGGGCCTGCCAGATCTCGCGGACTGGCAGGTTTTGGTATGACGACAATGGATGACGTTTTTATCAAGCTAGAATTGAATACGGTTTATGGAAAACTTGCTGGCGATCCTAGCCGCCCGTTGCTTTTAGGGCTGCATGGTTGGAGCCAGCGCAATGGTTGGCACACATGGGAACCCTTGATGGAACCGTTGGCCGGAGCTGGCTACTGCGTTGTAAGTGTCGATATGCCCGGTTGGGGCGACAGTCCCGCCTTGGATGCAGCGCCTCTGGCTGGGTCCCGTGCTGTATCCGTGGTGATCGATATATTGGACGGATTGCAGAAGGAAACGGCCGTGCTGATGGGTAAAAGTTGGGGTGGCGGCGTGGCCATCAAGACAGCGCTGGATTACCCCGAAAGGGTATCGAGCCTGATCCTTACCGCACCAGCACTTCGCAACTTCGATCAACTTAGCGGGCTACGGCAACCGGTCCTATTGGCCTGGGCTGAAGATGATCCAGTCATCCCAGTTGCCGTAGCTGAAAGATATGTTAAGGCAATCGCTGACGTCAAACTGATAACCTACCCGACAGGTGGGCATAGCGCAGCACAAAAAAACGCAGGGAAATTCGCGCCAGAGGCCATTCAATTTCTGCGCGATCTACAAACACCATAATTGATCTAATGGCTGGCAGCCGGTAGCTGCCAGCCTGGAGAAAATCGTATGAACGACGTTTACAACCCACAAGTAATAGAATCGAAATGGCAGCAAACGTGGAAAGAAACGGAACTATACCGGCAACGCATTGATCACAACCAGACAAAATATTATGCCATGACCATGCTGCCCTATCCTTCAGGAGAATTGCACATTGGACACTGGTACGCGATGTCACCCAGTGATGCCCGTGCGCGCTACATGCGTATGAAGGGCTTTAATGTTTTATTCCCCATGGGCTTCGATGCCTTTGGTCTGCCAGCGGAAAATGCAGCCATCAAGCACGGCGTCCACCCCGCCAAGTGGACCTTTGCTAATATCGCGCGCATGCGCGAACAGTTACATACAATGGGCACTATGTTTGACTGGGAGCGCGAAGCGGTCTCCGCAGACCCTTCCTATTTTCGCTGGAGCCAATGGTTTTTTAAAAAGCTGATGGAAATGGGCCTGGCATATCGCAAGATGGCTGCCGTGGATTTCTGCCCCAACTGCAATACGACCCTGGCTCGCGAACAGGTGTGGGGTGATGATCATCATTGTGAACGATGCGGCACGCCGGTGATCAAAAAGGATCTGGAGCAATGGTTCTTCAAGATCACGGATTATGCGGAAGAATTACTCGATTTTAGCAGCATTGATTGGCCTGAGCGGGTCAAAGTGATGCAGACAAATTGGATCGGCCGTTCCACCGGTGCGGATGTGACCTTTCACAGTGAATTAGGCGATCCTATCGAAATCTTCACCACGAGACCCGATACACTCTGGGGGGCTACCTTCATGGTCCTGGCTCCGGAGCATCCTCTGGTGGACAAGTTAACCACGCCGCAACAGGCGGATGCAGTGTTGACTTATCGTGAACAAGCCCAGCGTCTGAGCGATATCGACCGGGAAACGGCTGATCGCGAGAAAACGGGCGTCTTCACTGGGGCATACGCGATTAACCCGGTTAACAAGGCGCGCGTGCCCATCTGGATCGCAGATTATGTACTCATGACCTATGGCTCCGGAGCTATTATGGCCGTGCCTGCACACGACGAACGCGATTTTGAGTTCGCTACCAAATACGGCCTGGAGATCATCGAGGTCATCCGCATGCCTGGTCGCACTGCAGAAGATGGCCCATTGGCTGAGGCATTCACCTCCAAGACGGAGGGAGTGATGATCAATTCCGACCAATTCGACGGCACCCCCGTCTCAGAAGCGGTAGAGACGGTCACTGTCTGGCTGGAAGAGAACAACATGGGCATAGCGGCGATACACTACCGTTTACGAGATTGGCTGATCAGCCGCCAACGTTATTGGGGCACTCCGATCCCGGTGGTTTATTGTGCGCAACATGGCGCGGTTCCCGTACCCGATGAAGATCTGCCTGTACTGCTGCCGGAGGATGTCGAATTCTTACCCACCGGAGAAAGCCCGTTGAAGCTGCACGAAGGGTTTCTGCATACCGAGTGCCCTATTTGCGGCCAGCCGGCGTTACGAGAGACAGATACCATGGATACGTTTATGTGTTCATCCTGGTACCAATATCGCTATCTCAGTCCCCGTTACGATGAGGGCCCCTTTGACCCCGAAGAAGGAGCATATTGGTTACCGGTCGATCAATACACTGGCGGTATTGAACACGCCACAATGCACCTGATCTACACGCGCTTTTTCACCAAGACGATGCGCGACATGGGCCTGGTGGATTTCGATGAACCGATGCTGGCACTGTACAATCAGGGCATGGTCTTGGGCGAAGATGGTGAAAAGATGTCCAAGTCGCGTGGGAACGTGATAGCTCCTGACGAGTTGGTGCAGCGCTATGGGGCTGACGCGGTGCGTGTCTATTTAATGTTCTTTGCCAAGTGGGACCAGGGCGGTCCCTGGAATTACGACGGCATAAAGGGTCCGCAGCGCTTGCTGAGCGATATCTGGGAGATTGCCCTGCTGGATTATGAAGAAGCTGGGGTAGACAGTCAGGCTGATCGCGCGCTGCGACGCAAGACTCACCAGGTAATTCGCAAGGTGTCGGAAGACCTGGAGAGCTTTTCTTTTAATACGGCCGTGGCGGCGATCATGGAACAACGCAATGCCTTGCAAGCGGCTCAGCGAGAGCAGAATGTCAGCCGTTCCGTTTGGGATGAAGCGGTGCAAAACTTGCTACTGGTCCTGGCTCCAATGGCACCCCACATCACAGAAGAGCTGTGGTCGCGACATGGCAAACCTTATAGTATTCACCAGCAAGCGTGGCCAACCTGGGATCCGGAAATCGCTAAAGAAGAAACGATCACGCTGATCGTGCAGATCAATGGCCGGGTACGTGACCGCCTGTCTGTGCCGGCCGTGACGCCGGATGAGGAATTACAAAAAGCGGCCCTGGCGTCCGATAAGGTCAAGCGCCATTTAGACGGCAAGGAACCGCGCAAGGTAATTGTGGTGAAGGGGAAGCTGGTAAATATTGTGGTGTAGTGAAGAAAGCAGCGATCACTTAGCAAGCACCGCAAGGATTCATTAAGGTATGGGATTGGCACGGCTTGAGATTCGAAGTCGTGCCAATTAGTGTGCTATTTTGGTAAGTGTAAGCTGTCTAATCCGCGAGATTGAACCAGGCATCTTCAAGAGCGCTCCTGAAAGCGCCAGGTTGAACTGTTTCAATCAGCAAGACGTCCTCCTCGACAGCATACGGCCGTCCCATCAATGAGATTTCCTGGCCTTGCGCTACGCGAAGCGACACCTGGTTCGCTACCGTATCACCCCGGCTATGCATAAAGTCGATCACGCCGCGCCATTGCGGGTCGGCCGCACAATCAAACAGCGCTTCAGCCCCGATATTGTCCAGGCCATCCGCTTCCAGGATCTCCAAGGCAGGCACTTCTGCCCAACTCGCGGCGAGATCACGAACAGTGATGAAATCTTCCCGATCTATCGTCAGACGGTATGTATCGGGCGAGCTCTCCAAGGGAAGAAGCGCCTCAATCTGATCCAACGCGGCGTCGCCGTCAGTTACACTGGCCAGTTCATACTTACCTTCTTCAGGCAGAGAGACTGAGACAATGGTTGATTCATCCACAAAGTGCCAGAGGAATTGAAGCGGTCCGTCCACGTCGCTGCGTTGGGTTTGAATAACTCGCGCTGGGTTGGCCAACGCCGTCACCAAGCGTGACAACTGTGAAGCGTCGTCGCGGACCTCTAACTGGGCCTGACCGGCAACAAGCGTCTTTTGGCGTTCAACGCTATCGACAGGCAAGGGGAACTGTTCACGCGCCACCCCCATAGGAGAATCAACCCCTGCTTGGTCCAATAAATAAGTGAGTTCAGCATAATCTACAATCATGGGTTCCATGCTTTTTTCCTCGTGTGCTTATTATCTACGCTCGCTTGACTACAAAATACAGCTTTGTGACCGGCGTTTGCTCTCAGAACGCCGATCCACCGATATTATATTTGCAGGACCTACCTGGCAACAAATGGCGCACATCAAAAACCGGGTTTCTTGTCAGACTGATGGATTTCTCGCTTGATTCAGGAACCCGGTTTTTGGGTATCATAAAAGACAGTTGCGTTTAAGCCCATAAAAACGAGGTTTTCTCAGTTGACACAGGCGGAACGGTATGTAGACTATAAATATGGGATGGAGAGCATAACACAGGGAGGTGCAAGATTTTGCAAAGCAAAGTGATCGTTACCCCTTGGGAGAGTGACAAGCAGCCAGGCGAAAAGCAGTTGAGACAGATGTTGGCGGAGGAAGGTTTACGGCCGTATCGTTGGTCCAATGGACCTTATGACGTCTACAGCGCGCACACGCACCCCTTCAACAAGGTCATTTACGTCGTCCAGGGCTCCATTACTTTTGGCCTGCCGGAGCAGGGCAAGGAGGTGGAATTGGTCGCCGGGGATCGATTAGACTTGTCGCAAGGAGTACTGCATAACGCGGTCGTCGGCCCGCAAGGGGTTGTCTGCCTGGAAGCGCACCTATGATTTATGTTGCCCAAAGTCTGGCGCTCTACCCCTCCTGAAATCAAAACGAACCGGCTGCTCTTGCGCTGTCCGCAAGAGCAAGATGGCCCAGAGCTATTCGCGGCCATTTCCGAGTCCTTAGCCCGCTTGCGCCCCTGGTTTTGTTGGACGGCCGATATCGATCTGGCGGAGAGCAACAGCGTTCTGAATGCTGCATATGCCCGCGAGCGTTTCCTCACAGGCGCAGAATTACAATTTTATATTTTCCCCAGTGATGGGAAGACATTGTTGGGCATCTGTGGGCTGGCCAACCCGGATTGGTCCATTCCCAGTTTCGAAATCTGTTACTGGTTACGCACCGGCTATGAAGGGCACGGCTATATGACCGAAGCGGTTACCTCCGTGACCCAATTTGGCGTGGAGAAATTGGGGGCCAAACGCATCGAGGCTCGCTGTGATCCTGCCAATAGGAAGGGGATCGCCGTGGCCCTGCGCGCCGGTTATACTCATGAGAGGACACTGCCCGGTGAGCGAAAAATAGCTGTACTCGTCAACACAACCCTAGATTATCCATAATCGATTTATCAGGAAGTTCACGTCCTGTTGCTGGAAGGAGCCAGATCCTCATGCTAGGATGATCTTGGCAGCTGCCTGTGAACTAGGTGGCACTCGGTTGGCATCTTAACGTATGGGAGGACCCGCATGGAAGGGAGCGATAACGGAATCGAGGGGCAAAATCACCAGGACAAGAATGGCGTTCCCAGCATTTTGAACAGCGAGTTCCCGCGTGGCAATTCCAGGAATATCTATTTCATCTTCTTGGCGTTGATCCTGACTATGGCTGTGTTATCTGTAGCGCAGTCGGACATAGCCGGCCAAGACGACAGGCCTGGGCAACGATCGGCCGTCACCAATAGCCAGGGGCCGCATTACGGTGTAGATTTTATCACGTCGGCCGAGCACCACGCCGACGAACAACAGTTTGCTAATGGTCTGGCCACGGGGGCCGGCTGGGATCGCTGGCCTGTGTATTGGTTCTACATTGAGACCAGCGAGGGCGTCTTTGACTGGTCGCGCCAGGATACGGCCGTGCAAGCAGACCTGGATCACGGTTTACAACTAAACGCTATCCTTTTGGGCACACCAGCGTTTTACACCAGTAATTTCTTGCGGCAGCCTCTTCTACCTTACCAGCATACTCCGCGCCGGGGCACGCTGGCACTAGACTCTGTCGAAACGGCCAGACCGCAAGGGCTCTACGAACCTGTCTTTATTGATGGTGATAATCCTGGCCCGGACAAAGTCATCAATCCCCAAAATAAATGGGTTTTCTTTGTCGAAGCGGCCGTAAACCGCTATAAACCAGGCGGTCTGCTGGCTAAAAGCAACGGATGGCCGGAAGGTGTGGGGGTGACCGTTTGGGAAATGTGGAATGAACCTGATCTCTCTTTCTTTTGGGATGCCAGCCTGCAAGATTACGCCAGATTACTAAAAGTGGGCTACCTGGCCGCTAAACACGCCGATCCGCAGGCTCAGGTCATGTTCGCCGGCCTGGCCATGTGGCAACAGCCGGACTATTATGATCTGGTCTTGGATGTCTTTGATAATGATCCTATTGCCGCTGATCACGGCTTCTTTCACGATATTATGGCCGTACACAACTACTCCAGGTCTGAACGCTCCTCCGACTTTGTCTTGACCGTAGGCGAGGCCATGACCCAGCATGGCCTGGAGAAACCTATATGGCTCAATGAATCCGGCGTTCCCGCCTGGGATGACTATCCGGGACCGGTGTGGGAGCCGTTGAGTCCTTTACGCGCCAAGCAACAAGAACAGGCGGATTTCGCCATACAAAGTGCGTTTTATGCCATCTCCGCCGGGGCGGATGCCATATTCCATTTTCAGCTGTATGACGGCTGTGGCAACCAGCCGCAAGGGACCGATTTTCCGCCCCACATTGGCGAGCTCTGCGACGACAACAACAATTATGATGGGAAGCCATGCGCCGGAGACGCCAATGGCCTGTACCGCAACCCCGCCGACGCCACTTGTTTTACCCAGCACCCACATCCCGAGTCGCCGCGTCCCGTATTTTTCGCTTATAAAACGTTGGCAGCCCATGTACGCGATGTGCAACCCTACTGGCGTATGCGCGCCGGAACGCCTGTCAGTAGCAGTACCTGTCCCGGTTCAGATGGTCCACAGGAGTGGATCGCTCTCTACCAACCGGCGACTGAGAAACGCATTGTTGGACTCTGGGCGCGCTGCGGCTATACGGAAACGGCCGTCATTGAAGCGACCAATCCAGACGGCAAAGCCCAATTGGTAGCTCCCGACGGCAGCGTGCAGGAGATCACCGCCAGCGGCGGCTTCTACTCCATCACCCTACCCGCGGCCACCAATCGCAACCCTAGTCCCGGGCAAATCATCAATCCCATTTATCCAATTGGAGGGCGGCCAGTCATCCTCATCGAAACGGATACGCGCGAGGAGCCACCGACGTCAACGCCTACTCATACGCCTAGGGCGACGTCAACCTGCTGGCAAGGCGTCCTCAACGGTGGCTTCGAAAGCGATAGCGGCTGGAGAATTCCCTTGACGACCAACCCAGCCAGCTATAGTAAGGAGTTGCTCCGCTCAGGTAGCCGGTCTATGCGCGCCGGCATCATCGACACTCAGGATAATCTTTACAGCTACTCAACCGCATTACAAACGGTCACACTACCCAAGGCAACTACGGATGCTGACCTGCATTTTTGGCTTTACTCCTTGAGCTCGGAGCCGGCTTCGCTCACCCTTCCCTCCAATCCCTTGGGCATGACCGAGAAAAGCGCCGCCACCACAGGCGATGCGCAGATGGTTCTCATCCTCGATAGCGGCGGCACAATAGTGGAACAGTTGTTGTATGAACGGCGCAATGACCCGCAGTGGCGGGAGTATTCCTTTGACCTTTCGCACTACGCGGACAAAACCATACAGATTTACTTCGGCGTCTATAATAACGGAACTGGTGGCATCTCCAGCATGCACGTCGACGATGTCTCTCTCAGCTCTTGCTCTGCAATAACGCCCACCGCCACGCCGTCTGCTACACCAACCTCGACTCCAGCGGAGACTCCAGCTCCCAATCAACTTTCCTTTGTATTCGCGCCGAAGATAAGCAAGGAGTATCCTCTCGGCATCACCGGCCAAATCGTGGATTTGCAGGGCCAGGGCATTGGCAATGTAACTATCAGGACGGATAAGGGGCAATCGACGGTTAGTGAGCCTGATGGCTGGTACGCATTGGTTCCTCTAGACTCTGGGACCTATATCATTAGGCCAGAGAAAGCCGGCACAGTTTTCTCACCCCAGACGCGTGAGGTTATCCTTCCGCCATCCGCCTATGATCAGGATTTTGTAATCGTTCCACCCACGCCAACGCCTGTCCCCTACTCTGGGCCTTGATATTACACGATCTGCAAACGGGTCTGTTTCTTTTCTGTCAAGGATAGCGGCTCGATTTGGCAAACGAGCTACGCCGGCAATTGCTCCATCTCATCTGAAACACACTTTCTGAAAACAAAAATTCGATAAAGTGTTCACTATAGCACTGCCCATCTAGCGAAGGCCATATGACCTGTAATCCTGCCGCTGCACCGGTTGGCGAATTCGATTAACGAACTATAATGCGACTACTAACCAATTTGCTAAAATGAGAACAAGATAGCGGAGTAATGAATATGGACAATCCCATTCTGCTTGATTTCCCATACAACTTTGAGACGGAACGGCTGACGATCCGTGGCCCCCTACCAGGAGATGGCAAGGAGGTACACACGGCCGTCATGGAGTCCTTGAATGAGCTACGGCCGTGGATGCCCTGGGCTGTGGGCAAGATTCTCAACGAAGAGGAATATGAAGTCAGAATACGGGAAGGGCAGTTGAAGTTTCTCTCTCGCGAAGATCTATGGATGATGCTCCTGCTCAAAGGGACCCATACCATCATTGGCGGAACTGGCCTACACCGCATCAACTGGGATGTGCCTAGATTTGAAATCGGGTATTGGGTGCGTACAAGCTATGCCCGCCAGGGGTATATCACCGAAGCAGTAGCCGGGCTCACCGACTTTGCCTTTGATACACTTGGGGCCAAGCGCGTAGAAATCCGCTGCGACGCCCTCAATGAGCGCAGTGCAGCCATTCCCAAACGGCTGAGATTTACGCACGAGGCTACGCTGCGACATGAAGACCGGCACCACCTCACAAAAGAGCTGCGTGACACCTTGATCTTCGCCAAGATACGCTCTTAATCTGGCAGGGCAGGGGGTCACTTTAGTGTGAGGGCACCACAACCTGAGCTATAATTGGTGCCGTCAATTATAATTCGAATTCAAAGGGGTTTTACGAGCTAGCGCCCGCCAAGTTTCCTTTGCCTCTTTGCAACTTTGCGCCTTTACGTGAGCCTATTCTTTGAGGAGTTTGCACGCGCCGCGGCGCACCGCCATAGATGTAAAGCAAGCTTTCCAGGTTGCGATCAAGCTGCAAAGCTTGATTTACGAAGGAGAAAATGATGCCTTACTCAGCCAACGAAACACGATATGAATCCATGAGCTACCGCCGCAGCGGCCACAGCGGTCTGCTGCTCCCCGCCATTTCGCTGGGGATTTGGTACAACTTTGGCGGTGTTGATCCCCTAGAAAACGGCCGTGCGATGATTCGCAAAGCCTTTGACTTGGGGATTACACACATCGATATCGCCAACAATTATGGTCCACCGCCGGGATCAGCCGAGGAGACATTCGGCCGTATCTTCCGTGAGGACCTGACCCCCTACCGCGACGAGTTGGTTATTTCCAACAAGGCAGGTTACCTGATGTGGCCCGGTCCATACGGGGAGTGGGGATCGCGCAAATACTTGATTGCCAGTTGCGATCAAAGCTTGAAGCGCACCGGGCTGGAATATTTCGACATTTTCTACAGTCACCGGCCCGACCCTGACACACCATTAGAAGAGACGATGGGCGCCCTTGATTTTATCGTGCGCAGTGGTCGCGCGCTATATGCAGGCATTTCCACGTATAGTCCGCAGCAGACACGCGAGGCTGCCCGTATTTTGAAAGAGATGGGTACACCCTGCCTGATTCACCAGCCGCGTTACAACATGTTCGACCGCTGGATCGAAGATGGCCTTCTTGATGTCTTAGAGGATGAAGGGATTGGTTGCATTCCTTTTTCGCCGCTGTGCCAGGGGATCTTGACCAACAAGTACATCGACAAGATTCCGGAGGAGTCACGCGCGGGCAAGTATGATGGAGAATTGTTCTGGGGAGACAGTGTCTCAGAGCAGCGAGTGGCCAAGGTAGTGAAGCTTAATGAAATCGCCCAGGCGCGGGGACAGAATATGGCCCAACTGGCCATAGCCTGGGTGCTAAGACTAAAAACCGTGACCTCGGCGTTGATCGGAGCCAGCCGTCCAGAGCAAATCGAGGACGCGGTTGGCGCTCTCGACAACCTAGCTTTAAGTGCAGAAGAGCTGCAAGCGATTGAGACGATTTTGGCAGGGTAAATTGATTTTGTCGTGAGCCGGTTGCCAGGCACTTGGCAGGCCACAGTTGGCGAAAGTGCCTAGCAACTTAGGGCTCAAATTGTCTACTGCTTGCTTTCAAGTTCAGAGAGCTTGTCCAACAAATTTCTAATTCGTAAAGACATCGTCTCAACCAAGCGAAATGCCAGGGCGGGATCTTCATGAACTCTGCGCATGAAGTTTTTTTTATCCACAGTGAGCACACGCGCTGCACCCAGGGCTCGCACCGAAGCAGAACGGTCATCCCGATCGAAAAGGGCCATTTCGCCAAAGAAGTCACCGGGATCAAGTATATTCAGGCGAATCTCGTTCGCGCCTTCTCCGACAAACGCTTCGGCCTGACCCTCTTGAATGACATACATACAATCGCCAACCTCACCCTCGTGGACGATTAGCTCCCCATCGGCGTAAACTTTACCTAATTCCCCTGAACTCATTACCCTTTCTCCCTGTGACGATCAACGATTTACACACATTGATTTTATGGTATGCCAAGAATTTAGCGACGCGTAGTCAACGATATGGCCATATCCCCACATAGTCGAAGTAAAAACCGTGGGCTCAATGTGCGCAAAAGGATTTCTCTATAGGGGGCGCTCCCTGTAAATGTATCCCAAAGTACCATACTCATCTGGCGTTTTGCTTCAGCTTGCGCCTGTTCGTCGCTTGTCATGCGCAACACAGCACGGCGCGTAAAACGCCGCTTTTGAATCTGTCGGGTTACGAAGAAGACGAATTTTCCGATCAGGTTGTCGGTCTCAATTCTTTGACATGCCGGGCGATAATGATCGGCGAAGTTATCAGCAGAGATCCCCTGTAAAGCGGCCGTCGTAGCCGCTGCTTTGGCCGTGCGGTAGGCGGCGCCAATGCCATCTTTATACAGCCGCGTTACGCCGCAATCACCGACAAATACAAAACGATCTCCGTAAGGATGGCTGGCTCCAGAAACACTTATCCTCGGCGAACAGAAACATGATCGGGCATCCGGATTCCAATCAGGTGGAAAGCATGCCCTTACCTCAGAAGCGTTCATGAAGGATTGGATGAGCTCGTTATCAACTTCTTCTCCAAGCAGACATACCGACACGTAGTCTCCTTTAGGAATAATCGCGGCGAATTCCAGACGCGGGATGTCCAACAAAAAGACATGCATGGATGATCCGAGAACCTCCGCAATTCTCTCTGCTCCCAAGTAATATTCCTGGATAAACGTTTTGGTCGTTTGCGGAGATTCATATTCAGAATCCATATTGGCTAAAAGCTTACGCGAGGCCGAATTTACTCCCACGGCAAAGGCCAGCAGATCGTAGGACTCGGAAAAATCCTTACCGGTTTTTAGCTGTGGACGGCCGTCGACCCAGTTGATCTCGCGCACACGTTTGTTGATCACTGATGCGCCTTTATCCAGGGCCAGTTTTTGCAGATATCCATCGAAACTATCCCATTTAATTTCCTTAAGATCGCGCGGTCCGGGGCCTCTGGAAATGGCGCCAATTCTTTTCTCCTGGGTGGGGGTATTAATGACCACACTCCCTACATCCATATGCAGCGTGTAGGAGTCAATCCCCCTTTGCACTACCGTGGGAGGAAGCAGGATTCCTTCCGTAGCCAGCATCTGCACTAGAGATTCGGAAATGATCCCCCCACACATGTTGCAGCCGATAGGACCCGGCTGCGTAAAATCACGTGGCTCGAAGATGTCCACGTGGATATCCAAATCGATTCTTTTTGCCGTGTCCAAGAGGAAAAAACTGAAAAACGAACCGGCCGGCCCACCGCCTATCACCGCCACACGAGAACCATCGTGTAGTTGCAGATCTCCTTGTCCCATAATGTCCCTCGCTGCTGGTGAAGTTTCACCAGTGATCACCTATGACAAAGGCTGTGTTTAGAGGGTACAAGAGTCGAGCTTGTAAGTCAATGAATTCGTTGAGTTGCCAGGCATGGATTTGTTGACATGTTTTTTGAATTCAGCATATACTGTGCCTAAGATTGCGTCGTATCAAATAACTAAAATGAGGATTAGTGATGTCAGAATATGAGATTTCAAAATGGGATCTACTATGCGAATTTGCGGAGGATTCTCGCCTGAAGTATGGCGTTCCAGGGATCGTGCTCGGCATTTTGCATGAAGGAGATGTCAAAGCTGCCGGCTTTGGGGTCACTAACCTCGATCACCCTCTGGGGGTTAACGATCAAACCTTCTTCCAGATTGGCTCGATCAGTAAAACCTTCAGTGGCACCTTAATCATGAAAATGGTAGAAGAAGGCAAGATCGATCTCGACGCCACTGTACACACATATGTGCCCGAATTCAAAGTGGCCGATGTCCAAGTATCTGAAAAGGTCACCATCCGCCATCTACTCACCCACACCAGCGGGTGGTTCGGCGATCTATTCCTCGATACTGGACCCGGAGATGATGCTGCCTCCAAGTATGTCAGCGAGATGGCCGATTTAGAGCAGCTTGCCCCCATCGGGCAAGTTTGGTCGTACAACAATGCCGGCTTCGTTCTCTTGGGTTATATCATCGAGCAGATCCGTGGCCAAAGTTACCAGGGAACACTGCAAGAAAAGATTCTAGAACCACTTGGATTAAATAACACCTTCTTCGACCCTGGCGATGTAATCACCTACCGTTTCGCCACAGGACATAATGGCGATCAGGTGGCCCGTCCCTGGCCTTTACCGCGCGCAGTCTACCCGGCAGGCGGGATTACCTGTAGCGTCCACGATCTGCTGGCGTACGCTAAATTTCACATGGGCGATGGGTCATTGGCCGGGGGTGAGTGTTTGTTGCAAAAAGAGTCGCTGCTCAAGATGCAAACACCCACGGTCAATGTCTGGAAACAAGAACATTGGGGGCTGACCTGGGCTGTTGACGACACGTACAATACCCGGCTGGTTTCACATGGTGGCGGCACCACAGGACAGGTCTCCCAACTCATTTTCGCGCCACAGCACGACTTCGCAGTCGCCGTTTTTACGAATTCCGGTGAAGGCGGGCGCGTGACTCAAGAAGTCACGCGCCAGGCGCTAAAAGCCTACCTGGGGATTGAGATTGTCGATCCTGAACCGCTGGAGGCATCCGCAGAACAATTGGCTCCATTTGTTGGCGATTACACTCGACCCTTTGCCGATGTTCATTTGGGTTTGTTAGGGGGCCGGCTAGTCGGGCAATTGCTCTTTAAGATGGGATTTCCCACTAAGGATTCCCCCCCCCCCCC
>JAACFF010000431.1 GCA_009937635.1 Chloroflexota bacterium | reverse complement strand
CAGGTTGCAATCAAGCTGGAAAGCTTGATATACACAGGAGACCACACGCACCGCGGCGCACCACGATGACCGTAACGCAACCTTTCCAGGTTGCGATCAAGCTGGAAAGCTTGATATACACAGGAGTCTAAATTGAACCAATCTAGAGAACTATCGGCAGGTAAGAGACGCGGGTTGCAGGTTACTGCAAATGATGAGGCGCTGTTCACGATATTAGCGATCGATCATGCGGATGATATGCGAGTGACGATCCGGCCTGATGATTTTGAGTCGGTAACCCATGAAGAGGTTGTGGCCGTAAAGGCACGTCTGATGCGGCAGCTTGCTCCCATAGTAAGCGCTGTCTTGGTGGATCCCGTTTACGGGCTGGCGCCGGCCGTTTTGCAAGATGCGCTGCCGGGCAGCACGGGCCTGATGTTGTGTATTGAGGATGGGAATTTTGCGTCACCGCAACGGCCGTCGCGCACTGTCGACGGCTGGAGCGTTGGCCAGATCAAGAAGGCCGGCGGGGCGGCGGTCAAGGTGTATTTTCATTACCATCCTGATGACAGGAATCTGGCGCAGGCGCAGGAGGCGTTTGTGGCGGAGCTGGTGGAGGAGTGTCGCCATTTTGATTTGCCCTTGTTCGCGGAACCGATCAGCTATGGCGTGTCGGGAGCGGAGCGTAGGCGTGTGGTGCTGGAATCAGGCCGTCGTTTCAGCCAGATGGGCGCTGACGTTTTGAAGGCGGAGTTTCCGCTGGATATTCAGGCGGAGCAGGATGAAGCGCTTTGGGAGCAGGCGTGTCGCGAGCTGAGCGAGGCGATCGCAATCCCCTGGGTGCTGCTCAGCGCCGGTGTCGACTTTGAGACCTTTGAGCGACAACTGCGCGCCGCTTGCAAAGGCGGCGCTTCCGGGTATCTGGCGGGCAGGGCCATCTGGAAGGACGGGATGATGCTCGATGGGCAAGGGCAGGAGGCGTTTTTGCGGGAAACGGCCGTGGCGCGCTTGCAGGCGTTGACGGGATTGGTGAATAAGTACGGACGGCCGTGGACGAATTTTTACACGGCCAGTAAAGTCGCCAAGGAGTGGTACAAGGAGTAACAACAATTAATTGGTGAATGGTGAATGGCTGAATTATTAATGGGGGAGTCTGATTTTGAGAGGTATTGAAATGGAATATACATAACCTGGTGGGGCGGCTCCGGAGGCTTATGCGTGGTAGGAACAACCGATGGGGACAATGACCAAGCTGACAGCTGACGGCTGTCAGCTGTCAGCTGCTAGAAAATTGACGATCCATTGGGCCACCAAACGGCCGTCTGGGGTGCCATTGTTTAGTGAAGATGCGGCCGCTTCCAGGACGTCGTCGTCACTATCCTTGCGCGCCAGGATGTCCTGCATAATCTCCAGCGTAAACTCCGGGTGGCCCTGCACGGCAAAGACTTGATCGGCAATGCTGTAAAGGCCAATGGGGCAAAATTCGCTGCCGCCGAGAAGCTCCGCGCCGGGCGGCAGTTCCTGGACCTGGTCCTGGTGGGCGAAGTAGAGGGAGAGCGAACCCCCGTTGGCCTGGCCGTTCATCCATGGTTTTGTTTCATTAATTTCGAGGCTTTTTAGGCCCAGGCCCCACCCTTTTTCTGACTTTTGCACACGGCCGCCCAAGGCTTGGGCCAGAACCTGGTGCCCGAAACAGATGCCCGCGAATTTCTGACCGGCCTCTATGCCCTCGGGGATGAACTGCATCAGATCGGCGATCCAGGGGTCGGCGTCGTAAGCGCCGCGGGGGCTGCCGGTGATGACGTAGGCCTCGCATTCAAAAGGGGAGGCGGGAAGCTGGCCCAGCGCTGCCTCGTACCCTTCATACTCAAAGGGAGCGTCGACGCTTTGCAAGAAGCGAATGTAGGCGTCGACGGGAGAACCGCCCCAATTGACCTTGCTCTCGTGGGGATTGATGGCGTTTAAGATTCCAACTTTCATCATTGTCAAGGTCTAGAACTTTACCAGTATAGCCGTCAGGTACATGATCAGGATACCGGCGGTGAGGCCGGCGAAGTTTAGCCAGGAGACGACCGTTGTTCCTTGGCGCTGCGCATCTCTGAGCAAGAATCTGCTCACTTCCCAAGTCACTTGCAGTATGGCTCCGGCGCCGAAGCTGAGAAAGAGCACAGCCAGCAGTGGATTGAAGGCGAAGCCGCCGATCCAGGTGCCCAGCATGGCCGGCGCTCCGGCTAAGAAAGCAAGGAAAATGAAGGCGCTGATTTTAGGCCGTTCGTCCTGGGTGGTCAATGGCGCGGCGATGGCCACGCCTTCGGTGATATTATGCAGCGTGAAGCCGATAACCAGGAACGATCCCAGGGCGGCCGCGCCGGTGGCGAAGGCAGCGCCGATGGCCAGGCCTTCACCCAGGTTGTGCAGACCAATCCCCAGGGCGATGAAAGTGGCGATGGCCATGGGCGAGCCGTGGCCTCGCCGCTGGCTGATGGCCATCAGGATGCCAAAGCTGAACAACACGCCAAAGGCGACCAGGGGCACACCCTGAAACGCGCCCGGTAAAACGGCCGAAATTTCCAAAGCTTCCAGCAGCGTATCGACCAGCAGGAATAGCAGCAAACCCACCGTGAGCGCCAGAAGGACATTGATCCACTTGCGGTCCACGCGGCGCATGAAAGGGTACCAGAGCATACCCAGGGCCACGGGAATGACGCCGACGTAGATGCCCAGCAAACCGTAAGCGATGAAGGTGGGAGCGCCGGTCTGGGGCGCGAGCACCGCGACATCTACCTCGGCATCAAAAGTGATCCCGGTGGCGGTGATGAGCCGGAACGCCAGCGGTTCGTCGTAGACCCAGGGGTAGGACAGGTGGATAGTAGCCCGTTCCAGGCGGGAAAGGGTATTGTCGGGATCGATGGTAAACTGCCAGTAAGCGTCGTCGACAAGCACCTGGGCGATAGTCACCGGATCGGGACCGCCGTTGATCAGTTGCAGTTCAATTTGCCCTTCCTGCGGAAAAGTGATGCGCTGAACGGATAACTCTTCCAGCGGCGGAAAAGCATCGCTGAAGAAAGCCAGCGGATTTAAAAGGCCGAAGAGGGCGATCAGAAGTATCAAAATCAGCAGGGGAAATATGGCCAGAAGCCATTTGGGCGTTCGTTTTTTGGTGGGGGTTATTGATTGTTCCATTAAATGTTCCTCAAAAGAAGTAATCAGGTTTCAGTTTTCGAGTGATAGCTGACAGCTGTCAGCTGTCAGCCGTTAGCATCGACCAGCTCAAAGAAACTCATCCAGCCCAATTCGGCGAATTCGCTCTGGTGGGCGTGGAACATGTAGCGGCCCGGTTCAAATCCGGCGAATGAGAATTCGACGATGCCGCGCTGGGCCTGGCATTGCATGATCGTGTCAATGGTGGTCAAGGTTGGTTTGAGCGTGGTGCCGTGATCGTAGTAGTCGAAGAAATTGGCGTGGATGTGCAGCGAATTGATGGGATCGAATTCAGTCATGTTGATCAGGTACAGTCGCTGCCGTTTATCGCCTGTGATTTGGATCGGCTCTTTCATATAAGCGAAGGCGATGGAGTTGGCGGCGTAGACTTCATTATCGCCGTCGAAGTTGGTGTCGAAACCGTTCATGACCATGACCATTTCATTGTAGTCCGCGTTTTCCGGGTATTGGTGGTTGCGCGTCTTGGCGATCTCCTTTTCTTCGCCCCTGTAATTTTCGGGATCGGGATCGACGATAAATGCGCCGTAGAGCCCTTTGTGTATATGTCTTTTGAGCGGCAATGCGTGGCAGTGATAGAGATGGCAGCCAAACGGCCGTGCTTCGAATTCGTAGGTAAAGCTCTCGCCGGGCATGATGTTGCCACGGCCGACGCCGGGGATGCCATCCATGAAGGCGGAATGGATGCCGTGGAAGTGGATCGTGTGCGGGTGGCTGCTGGCATTGGTGAAGTTGACGCGCAGCAGCTCACCTTCGACGCAGCGCAGCGTGGGGCCCGGGCATTGGCCGGCGATATGCCCGGCCCGTTTGGAGGCGGCCGAGGTGCTGCTGCCGTAAACCCAGCCGGGGAAATAGAGGCCGGGGGCGATCTCGAATTCGAGATCGACGGCGACCATATTCCAGGTGCGGATCGTACGGCCGTCTTCCTGGCTCACTTCGCCATAGTCAAAATCGGTCAGGATTTCATGCGGGTTAAAACCGTTGGCTTCGTAGTTGACTGATCCAACAGCGCCCGCACCGGCATGGGCGTCGACGTGGCTGTCTTCGTCCTGTGCGAGGGCGGGTTGGGGCGTGGCGCTGCGCAGGCCGAGCAGACCGGCGATTCCGGCCAGGCCCGCGCTGCCGGCTCCTAGGAATTGGCGGCGGGAGAGTCTTGGTTGTTTATTTTTGGGCATAGGTTCCTCTTAAATAGTAGTCAGCGGACAGCTGACAGCTAGATGCTTTGGTAGTTGGTTGATTGGCGGGTAATCAGGGATTCCAAATTTAAGAATTTGATTGGCTAACAATAACAATCAGCAGATTATGCAGCTTCTGAAAAACTGGCTTGAGCCTGACGCAGCTTTGGCTGATCGTTACTGTTTGCTGGTTACCATGTGAGCATCTCCAAAATTTAGAATTAGACTGGCCTAAATTCTAACCAATATAGGCCAAATGTCAAATCCGGGTTTAAGGCGTATGCGATAATGTGCATAGAAATGCGGCCTGGGGAGTTGGATGAGGCTGCATCTTACTCAGGGGGCTGCGGTTATGGAGACGCGCATTAGAAGAGCCGGGGGTTGGCTGCGGTTGCTTTCTTTGCGGGTATGCTGGTGATACCGTTGTATTTGATTATGGGGTTGGTTTATACGGCCGTCAC
>JAACFF010000089.1 GCA_009937635.1 Chloroflexota bacterium | reverse complement strand
GGGATTTGTCACTGGATTGGGACGACTGTCTGAAGCGTTTATGTGTACATACCTAGCTCGAGCTCAACTCAACGCAATTAAGTGGAAGCTTCCGCTTCGAGCTTTTTCTCCAAAAAATCCAACAGGGAAGACCACTCGCGGAAGTAGATGGTCTCCCCTGTGAGAATGTGGTGGATCTTGCCACGAGCTTCGCAACGGCCGTCTCCCACTTCCTCTACCCATAGCCGCAGGGTAAATAAGTGTGACTGAACTGGATGCTCTTCCGTGTACATGGTCATTGAGTTGCTTTTTCTTTAGGTCGATCTTCCCAAAGGTAATAGGCATCTGGGAATAATCCCAGGATGCCTATTACATACCCTTGCTGGCGACCCCCGACAGAGTTGGATTTCTTGCCGTGTAATTTTGCTATGCTGGTTCCGGCAGGGCGCCCAGTTGCTGCATCAATGTCATCTGATCAACGCTCATCCAATGTTCCACGATAATTGATAACTGACTCTCCTTTTCGGTAGGGAAAAACTTTTCGCTGCACGTATGGACGATAAATCTTTGTACTTGGACCCATTGTGCCAAATGAAGCGTTCCCAAAGCGTTCCTGGGCAGACGGAATTGAATAAAAATGTGGGTTTTTCAAGTCAAGAGTGGACTGAGAAGAACAGGTAGAAGAATCCCGGCTTCGAGATAAAGCGATCCCGGGCGTTAAGTTGAGTTCGAATGGCAGGTCAACTAGAGATAGTGGTAGATTTGGGCCAGGCGGAGGGCTTGCTTAAGGTTGGATCGGGCACTGTCTGGTTGGTTGTTTTCCCAAGTCGTGATGGTCTGTAGTAAAACGGCCGTGATTTCATCGGGCAAACGCAGTTCATTTGGCCCAAGCATTGTCTGAGCATACGTAACCGCAGGCGCTATCTCATCATTCGCCAGGCATACCCCCAGCAAGGGCCACAGCCCTATCCATTTCATGGGCATCGGGAATTGTATTTGCTGTATTGCTGCCAATGCAGCATGGCCTTGCTCCTGTGCCTTGGCCAGATTGCCATCACGCCAGGCGACCCAGGCCAAGTTTCCCCTGGCAATTAAGATGTATTCCGGCATTTCACACTGTTCGGCCATCTCCAGCGCGCGTGGTAGGAGATCGCTAACCTTATCGATGCATCCCATCTTGCGGTAGATGAGAGGCAAATAACCCAAGCAGCGGCATTGCAGGACAACATCGCCAACTTGCTCGGCCTGCTTCAGCGCCGCTTGAAGATGGTGTTCTGCTGGTTCCAGTTCACCCTGAAAGCCGTGCCAAAGATAAGCAAAACCCAGGATGAAGTGTGCCAAGGCAATCTTGCTTAACTCGTCTGATTCCTTAATAGCGTCTAGGGAAACTTGGGCATTCTGAACCGTTTCATACGGTACAACGTAGCGGTCACGTCGGAGAGAAAGCAACACCAACCGCTGGAAGAATATCCCCTGTTGTATTTTGGTACCATGTAATTTGATGATTGGCTTCAACTTCTGGGCCAGCTGCGCCATCGCTTCGTCATCGTTGACCCAGTAATGCAGCCATAAGCGTTCGAGTTGCAATTGCAGCCATTCTTGCGACCGCACAGGTTCAGTTGAGAGTGACAAATCTTCAAACAACAGTTCAGTCTTATTCAACGTATGGAATGCCTTGTCGTATTGATTCTGAAGCTGCTGTAGCCCGGCTATTTTTCGCTGTATGCGAGATAGCTCAATAGTATCCTTTATTTGGGAGGCAGCTTGCTTGTATGATATTTCCGCTTCCTTAATTTGGCCTATTAGGGTCAGAACATCGCCCATCTGCTCGTAAATCTTGACCTGCGGCGGCGGATTCACCCCGGTTTGAGAGAACAGGTTGATGGCTCGCTGGAGATATTGCAGCGTATCCCGGTTGGCAAAGACAGCCTGCGCCACACGCGCTGCCTGGTGATAATAGGCTATGGCGGACTGGTAGTTTCCGGCCGCTTCAAAATGAGCAGCGATCTGCCCGCTTATGGGATCAAGATTTTCCGCGTGGATCGCTTCAAGTGCCTGCGATACGCGTTCGTGGAAATATCGGCGGCGTGTCTGGCTCAACGATTCATAGGCCACCTGGCGTAATTTGTCATGGCTGAAATCATAGGCATCGACTCCGCGTTCGAGGAGGATACGGCGCTGCCATAATTCGTCCAGGCTGCGGATTACCAAGTCTTCGTCATCGTTGCAAGCATGATTGAGCAGGTTGAAGGTAAAAGAGTGGCCGATAACTGACGCCAGTTGAGCCAGTTCAGAGGCAGGATGGGAAAGCGTCGCCAGACGGTTTTCGATGACCGCCTGCACTTTCTGTGGCAATTGGGCCAAATGAGAGACTGGCAGTTGCGCTGATAAGCTGGCCCGGGCCATTTCCACCACAAACAGGGGATTGCCTTCCGTTTCGACATACAAGCGGCTCGCCTGCCCTGAGTCTAGGGCCTGTTTGAGCACATGTTCTGCCAATTGCGCGGCGTTCTCAACATCCAGTCGCTGAAGCATGATTTTTACGAGACGATTGTCGCGGTCAAGCTGCTGCTGCCAGGGAATCAAATCATGGTCCGGCGTGATCTCCTCAGACCTAGCCGTGGTTAATAGAAGGAATCGTGCCTGCTGATCATAATGCAGGAAGAAGAGGAGGAAATCAAGGGTGTCTTGATCACACCAGGGCAAATCGTCTATGAACAGGAGAAAAGGTTGGCGCAAATGCAAAAAGGTCTGGGCCAGAGCACTGAACATGTGCTGGCGCTGCCAGCTTTCGGTGAGAGGGCTAGGCTGGGGCAGTTCGGGATATTGGCTGTTTATTTCAGGCAGCAGGCGGCTGCACTCTACGAGATATCGTTTATCTAGGCGGCGGAAAAGTGGCTGCATGCTTTCGCTGCGCAACCATTTGGCTACTGGGGCGTAGGCGAGTTGCTTTTCGGAGGGGTAGCAAACAGCCGTTAGCGCGATAATCCCCTGCCGCTCGGTCCAATCGAGCATTTCCTCGGCCAGGCGCGTCTTGCCAATGCCGGCTTCTCCAGCGAGTAAAACGACAACAGGCTTCCCAGAAGCACTTTGTTTCCAGGCCGTTTGCAGCTTTTTCCAGGATTGATCACGGGCGACAAGGGGCAAACGGGACGGGGCCAGCTGGGGCGTGGGCGGCGCCGGTACGTGAAGCAGCCTTTCGTATGCTTCCTGAGTGGCCGGGCTGGGATCCACGCCTAGTTCCCGCTGCAAACGGGCTGAACAAGCGTGATAGGTGCGCAGAGCGCCGGCTACGTTGCCGTCCAATGATTGCAGGCGCATCAGACGGCGGTAAGTGACTTCATGGAGGGGCTCCTCATGCAGCAGTTTGCGGGCTAGAGTAATGGCCGCGGAATAATGTCGTTGGTTTTCATGCAGCAGAAGCAGTTTTTCCAGGGCGTCCAGGTATTGTTGGCGCAGTTTTTCACGGTTGGCCAGGATCCAGTCATCGTAAAAACCGGGTAGGAAATCGCCATGGTAGGCAGTGATGGCATGCTCGAGATAGGTCTGTTGCTCGCTGGGGGAGTTGGATTTTTGGGATTGGGCAACGGCCGTTTGAAATCGCCAAACATCGACCAGACAAGGAGCATCTGGCCGCCACTGCACAGTTTGCCGTTCGACAGCTATAAGACAATCGGCATTGGGCAAGATATTACGCAAGTTGTAAACTGCTTTGCGTAGATTGGTGCGAGCCTGCGATTCGTTGGAGTCAGGCCAGAACTGGAAAGCGAGTTGCTGGCGAGAATGAACGTGCTGGCTTTGAATGACCAGATAGGCAAGAAGCGCTTGATGAGTGCGCGTTTCCAGAGATAAAGAGTGTTCGTTTAGGCGCAATGCGAATTCGCCCAGCAAAAAAATGTGCAGGGTTGGTTCAGTGTCTGTAGAGGGTTGATTTTCTGCAGCCGATTTTTCTGCGATAGTGAAAGACATGGACTTGATTGCTGAATATGCACCGCCTGGATTGCTTTATGCGTGCTCCATAGGGGACATCATAGCATATTCAATGCGGTCTTGTCACGTGACGAAAATCATAAATCTTTGTTCTTGCCACTGTCCTTGGGGGGAATTGACTCAAGCGAATAGGAGGGAGAGTGAGTAACTTTTGTTGATTGAGTTGTTTAGCTTATTGTGGACCAGAATTGCTGCGGAATGACCTAATACAATATAATCCTTCGAGTAATTGATTGAGGAGACTAAATTGCTGCCATCAGGAACCGTCACATTACTCTTCACCGGCATTTAGGCCAGCACTCGGCTGTGGGAAGCGTGTCTTCTGGCGATGCAAGAGATGCTGGCCGATCATGATGCGATATGGAACAGGTTGTCCAGACAATCAGAACGCAGCTTGGAGAGGCGGCGTTCGCATCTTTGAAGGTGGACGCGCGGGCGATGACAATGGTTGAAGCAATTCATTTCGCACTGGAGTGTTAGAAGATTATGACGGCCGATTCCCAACAAACCAATAAGCCTGATCGGCGGAATTTTGTGCTGTTTTCACTGGCCTTGCTCGTTGTAGGAGGGCTTACCGTTCTTTTCGCTCGTCTGTGGCGGCTGCGAGCAAGGCAGCAAGCTAGGCCGGACGGTAAGCTGCGGATGCCGGTGATCACGGAGGCCACCGGTCTGAGCGAGGCTGAAGCGGAGGCTCGACGCCAGCCGGATCAGGACAACGTCATAACCCATCATCCTCGTCGTACCCGGCGGCAGATCATTCGTGCGAGTACGCTTACGATTTTTAATCTGAATTTGATTGCGCTCGCGTTGGTACAGTTTCTGATGGGCACTGTCTGGGGCGCGCTGATTACGCTGGGTGTGCTACTGTTGAACGTCGGCTTAAATGTCTTCCAGGAGGAGTTCGCTCGCTACCGGCTGCGTGATTTGCTGGCGGCGGCACGCCCGCAGGCCACAGTCATTCGGGAGGGCAAGGTACGCAGCATCGACCCGAGCGAAATTGTGGTCGGGGACGTACTGGCAGGTGGGCCTGGTGACCAAATTATGGTCGATGGTGTTATCGTGGGCGAGGGAGAGATCGTGGTGGAAGAGCGCCGGTATGGCGCTGAACCATGTCGTCTACGCAAACGAGAGGGGGATGCGCTTTATGCCGGCAGCATCTGCACCAGCGGTCATGCGACTTACCAGGTCGAAGCAGTGGGCGAAGCGCGCCAGATTGTGCAGCAGATGCAGGAAACGGAGGCGGCTGCAATTAAAAACACGCCTATCGAAAAGATTTTGGGTCATGTCATGCGTATTCTATTGCTGGTTGTCCTGCTCCTGGGAGCCTTGCTTCTACTGAGGTATTATCGCCTTGACGCACAAGCTTTCAGCGAACAGTACGTCGACGCGGCCAGTGTCATTTTCAACGTGGCGCCGGCCAGCCTGTTTTTCATGGTGGTGCTTACTTACGTGGCCGCGACGGCCGATCTGGGAAAAATCGGAGCGCTCGTGCAAGACTCCCGTTCTGTTGAGTCTCTGGCGCACGTCGACACGGTCTGCTTCGCCAAAGAGGGTATTCTCACCGGCACACAGGTCGAGTTCAAAGCGTCGGAGGAAACGGCCGGCGCGCCACCACTGGCTGAATCGCGCATAAGGCAGATTTTGGGCTTTTGTGCGCACAGCGGATCAGCCAATAACCCGATCGTTAAGGCATTGGCGGCCACTTTCGGTGGAGATCGACGGGAAGTGGTGGAGGAAGCGACATTCTTGTCGCTTTATGGCTGGAGCGCGCTTGTTTTTGACGATGAGGATTTGCGAGGCGTCTATGCGCTGGCTGTACCCGAGGTGCTGGAGGCTCGTCAAGCACAGGAAGAGCAGAAGGGGGACGAAGATGAAAAGGAGTCGGTC
Organism: Chloroflexota bacterium; assembly: GCA_009937635.1. Taxonomy (GTDB): domain Bacteria; phylum Chloroflexota; class Anaerolineae; order Promineifilales; family Promineifilaceae; genus JAACFF01. Next base: position 11,792 of record JAACFF010000089.1, on the reverse strand, counting down.
GTTCGCCGCGGTGCTGCATCGCTGGTACGGCCGTTTGGTCGATTGCTGGGACGTGGCAAGGAAGAAGAGCAGGAAGATGAGGAGCAAGAGCTTGAGGTTGATGCGCTAGCAGCAGAGCCGGAGGAAGAGAAAGACCACGAGAAAGCCGAGACGTCAGGTGGCTTATTTGGGCGGGTTCGCCACAGTATGAGCAGCCTGATACAGCGCAGGGAAGCGCAGCCAGAGGAACAGGAAGAAGAGGAGGAACTACCGGACGACAGCTTGCATCTAACCTTTGCCTATTCACCTGAGGTTTCTGCACTCTACAATGCCGCAGGCGAGCCTCGTCTACCTTCCGATCTGGTTCTACTTGGTCACCTCATTTTTGAAGAGAGGGTTCACCCTGATGCTGTGCCGGCGCTGCGGCAGTTCGCCGACAGAGAGGTGTCCACCAATATTTTCACACCCGGAGCGGCGCAAAAAACGGTAGACATGCTCCTGGAAGCGGGCTTGGAGGAGGCTGCGGACGATCAGGTTCCGACGATCAGCGGTCCGGAGTTGGCTTCGCTGGATACGAGCGAGTTGACGCAGGCCGCACTGGATAACCGCGTGTTTGGCCAGGTGTCGCCGCGGCAAACGGAACAAATCGTACGCGTCTTACACGAGGCGCAGCGGGCAGTCGGCGTTGTGGCTGACAGCGCGGGTGACGTCAGCTCGTTGCGACAGGGTGATCTGGCAATTACGCGAGGCAGCAGCAGCCCGGCGGCGCTGAGCCAGGCTGATATTATTTTGATAGGCGATTCACCGGCAGTATTGTCTCGGGTCGTGGATAAAGGGCAGCGTATTGTCAACGGTCTACTTGATGTACTAAAGCTTTATCTCACCCAGTCTTTTTACCTGCTTGCGTTACTGATTCTCATTCCCTTATTCATTGGCGGATTTCCTTATACGTCGGCCCAGGGCGGCATGATAGCAATCTTTACGCTCACTTTGCCCGCGGTTGGTCTGTCGCTTTGGGCGCCGGCGGGGCAATTCCGCACTTCCACTTTAGGGCAGGTGCTCGCGCGCTTCGTCGTGCCTGCGTCCGTGACTATGGCTGCGGCGGGAGTGATCATATACACTTATTTCTTAGAGCTCAGTGGGGAAGTCCAGTACGCGCAGATCGCCCTTACGCATATGCTGGTGGCGATAGGATTACTGCTGGTATTGTTTATCCAACCTCCTGTAATTTTCTCCTGGGGCAATAAGCCCGCGCTTGGCAACTTGCCGGTTACCGTGATCGTCGTCATCAGCGCCGTGCTGTTTTTCCTGGCGACACAAATCCCATTTACCCAGGAACTCTTGCAGTTGGATCCTCTGCAAGGCCCATCGCACTACCTGATCATCATTGTGGCGGCGCTGGTTTGGGCGCTGATTTTACGGATAATCTGGTTTATAATTCCTGTCGAGCGCCCAGTCTTGGGAAGTCTTTTTGAGCAATAGATTTTCATCACTCATAGACTGTGCGATTTTGGTACCAGGAGGCTATTTTATCTAGAGAAGGACGCTCATTTACTACCATTAGCGTAAACTGTTCCACCAGTTTAGAAGATTATTCGCTTGCGGGCAACGGCCGTTCCTTCCGGCTTCTCCGGAGCACGCGCGATCATCATTTCAGTCCCGGTCATAACCATCCACTGTGGACCTTTTTTTCGTAAGGATGTAGAGTAAAATACTCGAGGCAGAATTTGAGAGGAGAGTTCGTATGGGAGTTCTAGAAAAATTTGGGCTTAGTAATCGCGTAGCTTTGGTAACTGGTGGTAACAGAGGATTGGGTAAGGCGATGGCTCTGGCGCTGGCCGAAGCCGGTGGGCGTGTGGCCCTCACCAGTAGGAACGCGGAACGCGCCCGCATTGTTGCCGTTGAGATAGAAGATTCCACAGGGCAGAGATGTCGCGGTTACGGCTGCGATGTGACTGACCCCGATCAGGTGGAAGCTGTTGTATCGCAAGTAGTAGCAGATTTTGGGCAAGTGGATATCTTGGTTAACAACGCTGGGATCAACATCCGTGGAGCTATTGACGAATTATCGCTTGAAGATTTCAAGGTCGTGCAAGAGACAAATGTGACCGGCGTTTGGCTGATGTGCCGGGCGGTTGCTCCGCACTTTAAGCAGCGGCGTTACGGGCGGATTATCAACCTGGGTTCGATACTGTCTGTAGTGTCGATGGCTGAACGTACGGCGTATGCTGCCAGCAAAGGCGCGGTATTGCAATTGACTCGCGCCCTGGCGCTGGAGTGGGCTTCATTTGGAATCACAGTTAATGCTATTATGCCGGGGCCGTTTGGCACAGAAATGAACCGATCGCTTTTGGATGATCCCCAAAAATATCAATCATTCGTTTCTCGCATCCCCTTGGGCAGGTGGGGCGAACTTGATGAAATCGGTGGATTAGCCGTCTTCTTGGCCAGCGATGCCTCCAGCTTCGTTACCGGAGCCGGGATCCTGATCGATGGCGGATGGACGGCTAAATAAAGAGTAGATAGGCTCATGCAGGTCACCGGTCATTCTCACTTATTGCCGCTGATCAAAGATCAACTTTATTACCAGCCATCATCAAACCGATTTCGTTTATCAGTTCCCGATCTGGTGGTAGTTCGCCGGCGATCTTTCCTTCATACATGACCAGGATACGATCGCTAAGGTGGAAGATCTCTTCCAGTTCGGTGGAGATGAGCAGCACGGCCGTTCCCGCATCCCGCTGCAAGAGAATCTGCTGGCGCACGTATGCCCGTCGTCAAAATTAATAGGACATTTCCGGCCTCAAATTAAGAGAGGACTCGCTGTATTCAATCCACATTACATCTTCATCCGCCAAACCAAACTCAATATTGCCCGTTGGCTCAAAAGTGCCATTGCGCACTTCCTTGGCGATGTTGACAATACCCTGGCCATAGTTGGCGAAGTAGTTGCTATAGATGTTGTCGGGCGCATTTTCGGTGAAGTTACCAAAAGCACCGAAGGTGCCGATATCGGGACCGGTTTCAGTAACCGCCTGGAAGACACCCAGTCCGGCCACGTCGGCGTCAGGTACGACAAAAGTCGCTCCATGCTGTCCATCGGTTCGGCTAAGGTGTTTTTGCCGGTGGCGATAATGATCTGGCGGTGGAACTCCACATCGGCCGTGGCGATACCGCCTGTATCGTTGCGAAGTACGAAAATCTCGATCATGCGCACCCAGCGTCGCATCTCGGCGATCTGGTAGGCGTCGGCTCCACTCTGGTTTTCTTATACGCTGAAAGGGTTTAACAATGAGGCTATTACTGATTCGTATCCAACAGCCGCACCAAGCGGTTGACCTGGGGGACAGAGCATATAGAATAAGCCGGTTATGATAGAAGACCATTTTGGAGGCCAGAGTGACCCCAGAGAAATATCTTGATGAATTATTGACGCTGCCCTGGATATCGCCCTGGCTGCGGCCCAAGGTGTCCAGAGATGGAAAATGGGTGGCCTGGACGTGGTTTGGAATGGCACCGGTAGGGGACGTTTACGTCGCGGCGACCGACGGCTCGACGGAGCCGGTAAGGTTGTCAGATGGTGCAGAGCGCACGCTCCTGGTATCGTGGACACCGGATGGCAGGTCTCTTATTGTAGCTCAAGACAAAGGGGGCGATGAGCGATTTCAACTTCTGCGTATCGACGTCGAACGGCCGTTGCAAATGACACCCCTGACCGAGGCTGATCCCGCCTATTTCCTGCGCGGCGGGGATCTTCATGCCAATGGGCGATGGTTAATGTATGGTGCCAATTATGATTTTATTGACGGTAAGCAGATCGAAGCGACCTGGGTTTACCGGCACGATTTGGAGAGCGGGGAGCGAAAGCTTCTGGCGAGACCCGAAAAAGGTTCCTATCTGCGGCCTAAGTTGAGTCCGGACGGCCGTTTCGTCTTATACACGAGAGGAGATCGTCACCCTGCCGGCCAACAGGTATGGCTAGTCGATGTAGACGGCCGAGAGGACCGTGAGATCCTCAATTTCGGCGCAGCGGTGAAGACCTCCGCATTTTGGTTTCCTGATGGCCAGAGGCTGCTTGTCATGTCTGAAACGGAAACCCATAAGCGCGTTGGCGTTTGGACCTTGGCTGACGAGTCGTTGCAATGGATTATTGACGATCCCCAGCGATCTATCGAAGAAGTCTATGCGCCTCATGGCAGTGACAAACTCGTGATCATCGACGTTCTCGAAGCAAAATTGCGATCGTCCCTTTTCGATCTAGAAAGCCGTTCGGAAACTGAACTGACCGTGCCAACCGGGAGCCTCATTCCCATAGCTCCTGCGGCGGATGGCAAATGGGTTGGCCTTATATACAGCTCGCGCCAGCCTGACGACATTGTCAACTTTACCGTTGAAGACTCAGGCCTTGCAGGTATGCGCAGCATTTCCTTTGTGTGGGAACAAACCTCGCTAAGAGTGGGAGATTTGACTCAGGCAGAAGTTTACTGCTGGCGGAGCGTGGACGGCCTCGAGATTCAAGGCTGGCTTTATCGTCCCCAGGGAAAAGCTCAGGGTATGGTTGTCTATGTGCACGGTGGTCCGACCAGTCACAGTATGGACAGGATCAATGCGCAATTGCAGTTTTTCGCTCGCGCGGGTTTTGTCGTGCTGGATCCGAATTACCGCGGCAGTACCGGCTTTGGTTTGTCTTTTCGAGAAGCGATCAAAGAAGAAGGTTGGGGCGGGTTGGAACAAGCTGATATCCGCAGCGGAATCGAAGCCTTGATCGAGGAGGGCATTGCGCAGGCGGGAAAAGTTGGCATAACGGGAACCTCCTATGGCGGTTACTCATCCTGGTGTGCGATTACGCGGTACCCGGTGGATGTGGCCGCGGCCGCTGTACCTATCTGCGGTATGACGGATCTGGTGGTCGACTATGAGACAACGCGTCCGGACCTGCGCCCGTACAGCGAGGAGATGATGGGCGGCAGTCCGGAGGAGATCCCAGAAAAGTACCACGAGCGATCGCCGATCAACTTTGTGACTAACATTAAGGGCCGCTTGTTAATTGTGCAGGGTAATCGGGACCCCAACGTCACCCCAGATAATGTGCATGTGGTCAAGAAGGCCCTGGAGGATGCCAATGTCTCGTATGAAATCTTGACCTTTGACGATGAAGGGCATGGGATCTCTAAGGTCAACAACAAAAAGACGTTATACCAGGCAATGCTTGAATTCTTTGACCGCACGTTTTCGAGTGAGGGTACATGAGCAAACATTCCCAGGCCAGCTACCAGGTAGCTCTGCGCGATTTTCACCGTGCCAGGCAGCAAGCAGTGATGCAACAACTTCTGGCACGCTTCCGCGGTGATGGCGCGGTACTGCTTCCTTTTGACGACATCAAGCAAAAACTCCGCCCAACGGGTGAAATGATTAAGCATGGCATACAAGAGATTCCACTGGATAAAATTGTGGGCAGCGTCGCTCGTTACGAGGATTTCACACGGGATTTTCTGCCTAAACGGGACATTGATGAAGAGCGATGGGCTGGGGTGAGAGCGGCCGTTAACGATATGGTCGGCATCGCACCGATTGATGTTTATCAAGTTGGGGATGCTTATTTTGTTCAGGATGGCAACCATCGTGTCTCCATTGCACGCCGTCTGAACAGCAAGACGATCACCGCCTACGTGATCGAGGTGAAGACGAGAGTGCCCTTTGCGGCTGATGATGATCCCAATGAAATCATTTGCAAGGCGCATTATGCTGATTTTCTGGAAAAGAGTAATCTGGACAAATTGCGCCCTGATGTTGACTTGCAGATGACCTTTTGCGGCCAATACCAGATTTTTCTTGAACAGATCGAGGCCGAATTTAGTACGCTTGCAAGCGGCCAGGACTTGCCAGACGGCACTGATAATTGGGACCAGGCGGTGGTCAGTTGGTACGACCAGACATACCTTCCCATCATTCACATCATCCGTGAATTAGGCGTCCTACACCGCTTCCCCGACAGGACAGAGGCGGATATGTACCTTTTGCTTTCTGAACGGCGCGCTGAGTTAGAAGAGGATTTGGGTTGGCAGGTGGATATGGAAACTGGCGTTTCCGGCCTGATTACCGCCCACAAAGAACCGCGTAGTAGAATTGAGCGGGTTGTGCAATCGATTTCCCCCTTACCGGCCGATGAGCCGGCGGCCGGTCTGTGGCGGCAGCAACAACTGGCGCGCCGGCGTTACCATCACTTATTTAAGTATATCTTGATACCCCTGGACGGCACTGATGAAAACTGGCACGTGTTTGATAATTTCTTGCAGGCTTCATTCTTTGACCAGGACCATATACTCGGATTACACGTTGTTCGCGATAAATCTACGTTGGACAGCGAATATGTGCGCCAGATGCACGGGAGATTTATTGACGGTATTGAAAGTGTAGGACTCCAAGGAGAATTCGCAGTTGAGGTAGGCAGTAACCCGGTCCAGGTCGTCAACAAGCGGGCGGCCTGGGTCGATGTTGTGGTTGTGCGTGGAACCCGCCCCCCAGGTGATCAGCCGCTTGCGCAAGCAAGTCCTGAACTGAAATTACTTGTTCAACAATGCCCGCGCCCTATTCAAGTGAGACCGGATGGTTCTCAATCGGATTACGGAAGAGCCATATTGGCTTATGATGGCAGTCCAAAAGCGGATGAAGCCTTGTTTATAGCCACTTATTTAACCTCAAGGTGGCCAATGTCGTTGACAGTCGTGACAGTGGAAACTGCGCATACCAATGTGACGGCCATGGAGCAGGCCCGGCACTATCTCACCGAACACGGGTTAACCGATGTCAACTATGTATTAAGGAAGGGCCCTATTGCTGACATGGTGTTGGATACTGCTGCATCATATGATTGCAACTTTCTCTTCATGGGTGGCTTTAGCTTCCGCTCCCTACGGCAATTGACCTTGGGCAGTTCAGCGGAGCGCATCCTACTCGAGTTCCCCGATCCGATGCTAATTTGCCGCTAGGAGGAATAATGGCTGGGTGGCGCTGGTTACGGCCGTGGTTGAACCGTCCGAAATCTCCTGGCTTGCCTCTGGATAAGTTCCTTCGCAAATCCGGCAATGCTCTAAGTGGATCCAAGTTCCTGATTTAAGAACCCTGGTTTTTGTCCTATGGGCAATGTGACCCAAATTGCAAAAACCGGGGTTCTCTTACTATGACCGTGGTCCTAGCGGCCAACAGTTATACTGACGTGATTATCCAACGTTGCGTGGCGTTATTTTGAGCTGTACGCGTAACGACGGAGAAATCGTTCGCTGAAACCTCGTGGGCATCCAGGAAGCGGCTGCTGCTCATCTGCTGAATGGTGTACTTTCTACCGCCTGCGGGCGTTACGACCCATCTCTGTGTGTCGTTGTTTTGTGCGGTGCGCGTGACGGCTGAGAAATCATTCCCCGAGCTTTCATAGGCATCCAGGAAGCGGCCAGTGTTCCTTTGTTTGATTGTATATATTCCGGCCACGGGCGTCAGAATCCATCTCTGCGTGTTGTTGATTTGTGCTGGACGAGTGACCGCAGAGAAGTCGTTGGCCGAGTTTTCATAGGCATCTAGGAATCGACTGCTGCTCACTTGGTGAATGGTGAACCTACTGTCGCCCAAGGAGGTTAGCTTCCATCTTTGGGTATTATTGTTCTGTGCCGCGCGTGTGACGACGGAGAAATCATTGGCCGAGTTTTCATGGGCATCCAGGAAACGGCCGCTGCTCAATTGCTGGATGGTGTACCTGTTGTTGCCCAGGTACATGAACACCCATCTTTGGGTATCGTTGTTCTGCGCTGTACGGGTGACGACAGAGAAATCGTTGGCCTGGTTTTCATGGGCATCCATGAAGCGATCACCGCTCTCTTGCCGGATCGTGTAAACGCCTCCCAGGGGTTTTAGCACCCATCTTTGTGAATTGTTATTCTGCGCTGCACGGGTGACGGCAGAGAAATCGTTCGCGGAATTCTCATGGGCATCCATGAAGCGATTGTTGACTTCCTGCTGTATCGTGTATGAACCCTGCAAGAACTCAGGCACAGCATTAAACAGCCACCGCTGCGTATCGTTGTTCTGTGCTGTACGCGTGACGACTGAGAAGTCATTCGCTGAAGCTACGTGGGCATCGAGGAAGCGTCCGCTGCTCATCTGCTGCATGGTGTACTTGTTGTTGCCTGCTGGCCGCACAACCCATCTTTGTGTGTCATTATTTTGTGCACCGCGGGTGACGGCCGAGAAATCTTTCCCCGAACTTTGATAGGCATCCAGGTATCGATTATTACTCTTTTGTCGGATCGTATAAATTCCGGCCACCGGTTTTACAATCCACCTCTGTGTGTCATTATTTTGTGCGGTGCGGGTAACGGCCGAGAAATCATTGCTCGTATTTTGGTGGGCATCCAAGAAACGGCCGCCGCCCAATTGCCGGATGGTGTATCTATTGTTGCCCAAGGGGGTTAGCGACCAGCGCTGGGAGTTGTTGTTTTGTGCAGTGCGCGTAACGACAGAGAAATCGTTCGCCGCATTCTCATAAGCATCCAGGAAGCGGCCATTGCTCATTTGTTGGATGGTGTACCTACCATTCCCCAAGTACATGATCACCCATCTTTGCGTATCGTTGTTCTGCGCGGTGCGGGTGACAGCAGAGAAATCGTTCGACGAGTTCTCATGGGCATCCAGAAAGCGCTTGTTGCTCTCTTGCTGAATCGTATAAACACCGCCCAAGGGCTCTAGAGACCATCCTTGTGAGTTGTTGTGCTGCGCAGCGCGAGTGACAGCAGAAAAATCATTCGCCGAACTTTGATAGGCGTCTATGAAGCGGAGATTACTCGCTTGCTGTATCGAGTAAGTTCCTTGCAGCAAACTGGGAACTAAATGGTCGAAGCGTGTGGTTTTTGAACACTCTTCACCATCACACCCATTGTCAGGACAGACCATAGAAACCATACAATTGCCATTGGAGACAAAGTCTGTTTCTCCCCGGACTAATATTCCTTCTACCTCATGGGTGCTGGCATTGAAAACCGGTGAACCTGAGTTTCCTCCATAAGTGTCTAGATTAGCCACGAAAAATTCCGTTGGCGTCTCATCGCGCACACTCGCCCCGGGTGCATATTTAGCCGGTAAGCCAACTGGATGACCGATTACATAAATGGCCTGATCATCACTTACGGTCCCTTTTCTGCGAATCGAGACAATTTTGTGATTCTTGACGCGTCTATCTAAGCGTACAAGGGCCCAATCTGCGCGGCTCGAATTTGATAATTTCCGATCAATGATTCTTTGTCCCCGGTATATCTCACCATTATTGATAACAGTTTGAGCATGATTGGAATCTGTCATGCGATAGCCGAAAACAAATCGCTTATCGGTTACATTGCCTGCATTAATACAGTGGCCTGCGGTGGCAACAAGATCGGGAGCAACGAGAAACCCGGAACAAAAAGCGCCGATTGGCTGGCTTCGGAACCGCTCGCTTTCACATAGATTCCGGCTTGTACCAAAATTCACAGTGCTAAGGGTCGATGTGCCATCTCCGTTATCGGTCACGTCTGCGGCATCCCACAGGCTGACGACGGAATCAGCACTATCTAGAATGGTCTGATCAAATACGTTAAATAAATCTTGTCTATCATCAACACCATAGACTACTTTTTGTTTAAATAGAACGTGATCTAAAATGTCGATGGTATCAAAATTGTCAAGCGGTTTACTAGATTCAAGAAATTTGGCGCCGGGATCTTGATTTTCCCGTGCCTTTAATTCTTGTACGAGTTCCTCAATATCGAAATCTTCGAGAGGGTGTGCATCTGCCATTTTTAGGTCTCCATTATAACTATTCAGTGTCCCTATACGAGCAAAACCAGTACACCGTTAAATAGATCTTTTAGCGCATGAAAATCGACAACTTCTCTTATTATCACCAGACAAATGCAGTTTTTGACTATCTAAGGGTGGCAACTTTTCGCTAATTTAACTCGCGCATTTCCAGAAACTTCAACTGATCATCATGTACAATTTCGATCGTTATCACTTTTTCTACAGTATCACCTCCTTTCAGTTTTAAACCGATTATGAATTCTCGTCGTGGAGGAAAGGTCTTAACGACGTAACTCTCCAATTCAACCGTTTCGAGACATGGCAGTGATTGCAGCCATAATTCAAACTCGGATAGCGAGTTAGCATCGCTTGCCCCTTCAGCTAAGGTTGTTTCAAATGCTTCCATTTCGCTCACACTGAAAAATTCCTCACAGATCATCGCTGATGTGTCAGCTTGCGCATCACTTGGTTCGACTGGCGGTTCTGTTGGCAGCATTTGGCTACAAGCAACTGAAAGAGTGAGGAAACAGCAATAGGGTGGAAGAGAATGGTCAAACTATTTGATCTAAAATGAAGACTGTTGCTCAACTTTAGGAAGCAGGTTGTACGCTATCAGCGAAAGTAGTTTTCGCGAAGCCATGGTAATTATGAAGCCAGCTACTCGGGGAAACTGTATTATATTATCTCAAGGTTGTCTATTAACTGCTTTACAATTGGCGACCCGGATGCCCGGTCGTGACTCTTCCTTTGATCGGTATGCAGATAACAACCATCCTGCCCGTTATTTCCTTAATTTGTTGGTATTGCTGACCTGGGATACAGTTAATGTTGGGGAGTATCCCTACAGTAATAGGTACCTTTTAAATGAGCCGTTACACAGTTTTCGCGGAAACTTCATCGTGTCTTGCAAATGGGGAATGGCTATTCAGTTTCTGGGAAAATGACAGAATATTAAACGGCAGCAATTGAAATCATCTTTCGCCACAAATATTATGGAGATTTAGGATGGACTATCGAAGTTTTGGACGAACCGGTTGGCAAGTATCAGAAATTAGTTTTGGAGCGTGGGCTTTGGGGGCGGATTGGGGCTACGTGAGCGAGGAAGATGCGCTTGATGCCTTGAACGCTGCCCTTGACGAAGGGATTAATTTTATCGATACGGCCGATGTGTATGGTGACGGCCGTAGCGAACGGCTGATTGCGCAGATGTTGAAGGGGCGATCTGAGCAGGTTTACGTGGCCACCAAGGCGGGACGGCGGCTGAACCCTCACGTTGCCCCCGCCTATAATAGCAAGAACCTGACCGCTTTCGTGGAGCGCAGCCTGGTTAATCTCGATGTAGATGCGCTGGACCTGGTGCAGCTTCATTGCCCGCCTACCGAGGTGTACTATATGCCGGAAACATTTGGCGCGTTGGACGATTTGGTGCAGGCGGGGAAGATAAAATATTATGGCGTTTCGGTGGAAAAGGTCGAAGAAGCGATTAAGGCGATGGAGTTTCCCAACGTGCAGAGCGTGCAGATCATCTTCAACATCTTCCGCCAGCGTCCGGCCGAACTGTTTTTTGAGTTGGCCAAACAAAACCAGGTCGGCATTTTGGCCCGTGTGCCCCTGGCCAGCGGCTTGCTCGCCGGTAAAATGAGAAGCCAAACTGTGTTTACGGCCGACGACCACCGCAATTACAACCGGCACGGTGAGGCGTTTGACGTTGGCGAGACTTTCTCCGGCGTCGATTACGAGAGTGGTTTGGAAGCGGTTGAGCGCTTGCGTCCCTTGGTGCCGGTAGGGGTTACGATGGCTCAATTTGCGTTGCGCTGGATTTTGATGTTCGATGCGGTTAGCTGCGCTATTCCCGGCGCGAAGAACCGGCAGCAGGCGGTAGACAATGCCCGGACGGCCGATTTGCCCCCTTTAAGTCAGGAAACCATGCAGCAGACCCAGGCCGTCTACTACAAATATATTCGAGGGCAGGTACACCAGCGTTGGTAAAG
>JAACFF010000088.1 GCA_009937635.1 Chloroflexota bacterium | reverse complement strand
CGGACAGTGCATTGCGCAGCAGCTTGTGTATCGTTTCGGAGATGAGGATTTGGCCGCCATTGGCGACGGACACGAGCCGCGCGGCGCGATTGACAGCCGGGCCATAATAGTCGCCGGCGCGCCTTTCGGCCGTTCCCGTATTGAGGCCCATGCGCACCTGCAGCCGGCCAATTTTACCATCCCAACGTTCGTTGGCGAGTGCTCGCTGCGCAGCTAAAGCCGCGGAGACGCCTTGCCAGGCGTCTCTAAAGATAGCCATATAGCCATCGCCGGTACTTTTCACCACTTCGCCGCCGTGTTGTTCAATACAAGTTCGCAGCAGGGCGTCATGGCGAGCCAACGTACTCTCCATTTCATGCGGCAGATCTTCCCAGAGGCGGGTGCTGCCCACGATATCCGTGAACATGATGGTGATGGTACGATGTGCTAAGTCAGACAAAGATCACCTCGACGCAGGTAGCTACCGCGTATTTGGACTGTGCAAACAACGGTCCTAAAACAAGCTTCATCGGGGCCGAATGTTACAGGAGGTTGGGCGATATCCAGAAAACGGCCGTCTGATTTTCCACTAATGCGATTATACCACTGAACAGGCGCCCCGGCGCAAGGAATGCAGCCCTCGCGCCCGACTGCGGTGACCACGAATATAGAAACAGTTCGATTCTCCTTAGGGGCTTCTGTAGAAATGAACCGCTTGACAATCATAGCAAGCGGTTTTTTGTTTGCATCAGCTCAGAACTAGGAAGATATGGAAGAAATAGGGCCAGATTCTTAATTTTATTCGGCTAAAATAATTCGGATCTCCTCAGGTGGTAACGGCCAATTCACAACAGGTTCCTATCGCGGCCAAAATACAAGAATCTTTATACGAACTTAACCGACCCTAGAAATAGCGACAGAAGACACTTGCGCCCAAGACCCAACATAGGGCATAATGCGGGTATTGCTTGATTGTCTGTGGGGCTAACAGCCTAACACGGTGAGGATTGAGAAGAACGGAGGCATAAGATGGGTAAACCAAACATTTTAATGATAGTGACAGACCAGGAGTATGCTCATCAGCCATTGCCGACGGGTGTGACCCTGCCCAATCGGAACCGACTGCATTCTCGGGGCTTAACGTTTAAGAACCACCAGGTCACGACAACCGTCTGCACACCCTCACGCTCGGTGATGTGGACCGGCCAACATACGCCCTTCACCCGTATGTTCGACAATACCAATTTGGCCTGGATCGAAGATATGCGCAGTGATCCGGAATCGCTACCAACCATTGGTCATATGCTGCGCGATTTAGATTACTACACGGCCTATAAGGGTAAATGGCACTTATCAGAGTTCCCAGAAGGGGATACCAAGGATGCCATGGAACCTTTCGGTTTTGCTGATTTCCAGGCGTGGAACGATGCCTATGGCGCGCCATTTGACGGTCTTAACAAAGACCCGATGACTGCGGAGGAGGCTGTTGATTGGTTGCGTACTCGCGCCCCAAAAATAGCCGATTCTCAGCCCTGGTTCCTAGCAGTGAACTTCATCAACCCCCACGACATCATGTATTTCGATACGGACGACGAAGAGATGGTGCAGGTTCGGGGCATGTTTCCCATTTTCAGTGCACCCGACACGCCACTTTACCGGCAGCAGTGGCCAACCGCACTACCGGCGTCCTTCTTCGACGATCTCTCCAACCACCCGCCGGCTGTCCAAAACTACAAGGTCATGAGCGACGGCACCTACGGCAGGATCCCGATGGAGCGCCGGGATATGTGGCACAACCACGTAAACTACTATCTCAACTGCATGATGGATGTCGACCAGCACATCGGCACCGTTTTGGACGCACTCGAAAAGAGCGGACAAGAGACAGACACAATCATCATCTTCACCTCAGATCATGGCGAGATGGGCGGAGCGCATCACCTCCGTCAGAAGGGCAGCGTGGCTTTCAGAGAGACAGTGAATGTGCCTCTCGTCATCGTCGACCCCCGGCATAAAGGTGGTACCAGGACGGAAGCTGTAGGTTCCCATCTTGACCTGGTCCCCACCATTCTGGCCATGGCTGGTCTTTCAGAGGAGGAACAACGAGAACGCTATCCTTTCCTCAAAGGGCATGACCTGTCTGCCATCGTAGCCGATCCCAACAGCGATGGCCCACGAGGTAGCAAAGACAAGCCGGGCAAAGGAGCGCTATACACGTATGATATGATTGCCACCGTCGATGCCCAATGGCTGCAGCGGAATGCACCGTTGTTGTTAGATACGGCTGCGGCTGAGGCTGGTCTCGAGTTCCAAAGAGGGAAAGAATTCCTGGCGAGAATGGATGAGCTCGAGAAGCCAGATCTGGATAAACGGGAGGTGTTTCGCGGTGTCTTTGACGGTCGCTACAAACTGGTTCGTTATTTTGGTCTGGCTCATTACAATCTGCCACAGTCAGTGGAAGAGCTGCTGGGTAAGAACGACGTGGCCGTTTACGACCTGCATAAGGATCCGGAAGAGATGGACAATCTGGCCGATCCTGAGAATCCGAGCTACGATGAGGAACTGTTGGCGCGCATAAACAAAAAGTTAAACGCACTCATTGTTGATGAAATTGGTGACGACCGTGGCATGCGCGAGCGATTGATGCAAGTTTAAATGAGAATTCTCAAGCATTGGTCGGTAAATCTAATTCGCGGCCTCAGCGCAATACTGCTGGCTATCCTTTTACTGTTAAATGGCCAGCAGAGCATCCAGCGCTTCACCCAATTTCTGGGTATATTTTGGTTAATTATCGGTGTAACCTACTTCATTAATGCAAGAGAAGACAAGAAGCTGAAGCCCTTGATGGTGATACTAGGTGTGCTAACCATGTTAGGGGGCTTGGTAGCGCTTAGTTGGCCGTTACTGACCAGCCAATTCAACTTGTCAACAATGACCATTCTAGCAGGTACCCTGATTCTAACATTGGGCCTGCTCCACATAATTGGCGGATACCCAGCGGGTTCCATTCTTGGGCGCAAAAGAGATTGGGGAAGCTTGATCCTGGGTATACTCGAGATCGCACTTGGCATTTCTGCATTGGTATCACCGGGTAGGTTAACGACCGCGGCCATCGTAGTGAGTATATTTTTCTCAATTGTATTTGGCTTTGTCCTACTCTTTGAGGGGTATCGGAATTGGCAACGTGATTCCGAGGAGGCCAAGTAAACAATATGCTTAAATAGGAAAATGGCCTAGTTCCTAAACCAGTCAGTGATGATCAGACTATTACGCCCATAGACTTATAATACTATAAAGCTCGAAACGGATCTCCTTGGGACATTGTGCAGAAATAAACCGCTTGACATCACGGTCAAGTGGTTTGTTTGTTTATTTGGCTCGAATTTAGCAGAAAGTGGGAGTATAGGGGCCGGATTCTTGAATCTACGGCGAAAAAGAGTTCGAATTTGCTTGGGTGGTACGGTTCCATCTTCCCATATTATCGAGTGCTATTGTTACATAGCACGTTACGACATGGTTACCTATATTCTTTCAATATTGGTTGCCCCTCAAAGTCAATTCATTACTTAGGGAACTCCGGTTTCCAATCAGTACCATAAGCATTTTGCCAAACAGCACCTTGTACGGGTGGATAATAATAAGCTATGGCCGTGCCACCATTCCAGAGGTCATATTTTGGATTGGCGTATTTGGCGAAGAAAGTATCGATACGTGTACTCAATTCGGCAATGACATCAGCGTATGCCGGATCGGTCGCAAGGTTGTGATCTTCGCCGGGATCGCTGGCCAGATCGTAAAGTCCATCGTCAAATTGATAATGCTCGCTGCCGGCAAAGTATTTGAAGAAGGAATAGCGCTGAGTGCGTACGGCACGAAGCTCTTCCTGTTCGTAAAATACGGCGTCAAAATTGCCAACCAATGGGTCTCCTTTTAGCAATGGAGCCATACTTCTGCCGGGGGAGTCGTCGATTTCGATCTCATTTAAGCCAATGTAATCTAGCAATGTTCACGAATTCGATGGCTTTATCTGTCCAAAAATCTGTGGCATGTCCATCATAATGGTGGACCTCGCCATTCTCTACGTAATGCATGTCAGAGAAGTCTGTGGTGTGTCCATGCTCGTCGGGTACCCAGACATCAAAGCCGTGCTGCGGTGTATAGGGTGAACCCATGTGGAATTTGCCCACCAGTCCGGTTTTGTAGCCATTATCCTTGAGAGGCGAGGCGGTCCAAGTTAGGTGTTTGGGCATCTTTATTGCCATAGCAGCTCAGAGCTTGGGCTGGCATATTGTCAACTATGATTACAACGATATTCGGGCGTTTTTCGCTCATCAGTCTCTCCATGAGGCAAGGTGGATAATTGACATTAAGGTCAGACAAAAGCGTGGCAACAACACATCCGTTTATTCCAAGACTCTGTCAACGCATAAGACTTTGCTGGTCCAGTTTATCCACAATTATTGTATATGCCCTTTCGGTAATCGTACAGGGTGATGCTTTCTTATGGGCATGTTCACGTAGCCTGGAACCAAAACAAAAAGTTGGCGTACTCACTGCCGATGGATCGAAGCTAGAACTCGCACCGGCTCTTGAGAATTACGAATCCGATTGTGTTAATAAAAAACGGAGAAACAGTGCCAAGGATTACAGCTGAACATGCCTTGGCGGTTGGAAGTCTACACCCGCTCCATAAGGGCCCATTTGATAGAATGTTGGTCGCACATTATGCTATAATTTAGATCAGTTGGATCAAAGTACAGTGGGGACTGAGGAGATGGTGGAGGGTGGCCAGCAGTAGAATCACTGCCGGTGGGCAGCCCGTTTTCAATGAAAGAGACTGTCAAACATGATCGCTCTAGTAGACAGTATTGAAATCCATACCACTCCAAAAGAGCTCTTCGCCTGGTTGGGGCGACTGCCGCAAGAGTATAGGTCATGGCATCCAGATCATGTCAGCCTTCGCGTTCTTCATGGATCGATGCTCATAGTGGGCTCTGAGATTGAATGCGAAGAATATCTCCACGGGAAATTGCACACTATGAGGTTTCGTATCTCGAAAGTGGTTCCAGACAGAAGAGTGGAGTTCGACGTGATAGGGATGGGGCGAGGCGCATTTGAGACCCAAGTAAATGGTGATACCCTGAAGTTTGTGGCAGAGCTTGACATCGGTTCCGAAGCTCCTATCATCGGACTACTATTTGATTACATATTTACCTGGTTTTTCAAGAAACGGATCGAGTCAATGCGCCAACACATGACAGAAGAGGGCAAAAATTTGAAAGTGATCTTGGAATCGAAGCGGCCAATAACCATCGGTCAGGATCTTACATGACCACTCGCCGGATGAGACCGAACTTGGCATAAATGCCGTCCATTGCAACTAGTGCATTGTAAAGCTAAACATTAAAAATATCTTGAAATTGCCCACAATAGGGGCATGTACTTTAGTTGTGTATGTCATCAAGGAGCGTATTGCAGAAATAGACCGATTGACATGATTATTAAGCGGTTTTTGTTTTCTTGTTAAGCCGTCACTGGGGTACACTTCCGCAAGCTTCATATGGCCAAAGGGACGACATCGTCGCCAATAGGGCTGCTTTCCAAGGGGCTTCTTGGTTCTCCCGGATGACAATCCAAATCATCTTTTCTCCATCGACGGTGGGATCACTTGGGGCTGATATTCTTGTCTCAACACACCAAATTTCCAATTCGGGTGCTAGCGGTATTGTGCCCTGGGTCATGGTTGCACCTGGCCAAGCTTGAATGATGTGATGCTCAAATCCAGGGGGCGATGGGAGAGAAGCCCAGTAAGCCAAGAGGGCCTCTTGTGCATCTTCAGGCAATTTTGGAGGCGTGCAAGATGTTAGAAGCAGGCTGACGGACAACAAGGCCAACCCCAGCAATATCTTGGGCAATCTCCTATGAAAACCATTAGCAATTATCATGTTCTGGACCATGCCGCTGGAAACAGTCTACCGGTTGCGTTCATCAGTCGTTCGCGGACGCGGAGCCTCGGCAAAGCAAATGGGTGGCAACGGTTTCAAAGGAGTAGCCCATTGATCGCATATTCAAGTTCCTGCTTTTGCTCGCACAAAATATTATGAACTTGCCAGCTTGTAAAACATCGATATTCGTCACATATGATATTTTACACTGGATTTCCCTCAAATCAGGTAAAATAACATCATTTTCGGAGGTGAAACAATGAATTTTGGCATTACGAAGACGATCCCCACCGGCGCAGGCCAAGAGACGGTCGATTCTCTCTACGATGGTTCGCTATCAGAGTATGAGTTTCACATGGCCGGCTCACCTTCAAAGCTGAAGGTCGGCCACTACGTTTACACAATCTTCCGTAATCAATTGATCGGCCGACTACACATCAGCGCACTGCTCCCTGGCGCCGTCAACCCCAAGTCGGGCAAACCACGCACGTTGATCATTGTCGACGCGCCGGGCGAACGGTTGGCGACACCAATTCCCAAGAAGGGACATCGTGGTACGCGGTATACCGAAGGTGAGGATTGGCCAGCATAGCCAACCTTACCTGAAAAGTACCGGGACTGGCAGCCCGAGGCACATCCTACTCATCGATGTTGCCCTTTTTCGAGCTGCTTTTAAGCTGTTTAATTATCGTGTCGCACGATGCTTTGCTGCCACGCATACGAGAGCCGCGCCGCACGCAAGGCCGGATACAGCCCCGCAATGCCGCCGTCATTTCTGGTTTATTGTGGCGGAAACTTTCAAAACCAACGACACCCAACACTACAAGTTTGCCCGCATCCGCCTTGAAGGTTCCCTGTTGCGCAGCTATTCCCCGGCAATGATGATTTTCCCCCCAGCATTATGAATAATCTCGATGACCTCCTCAACCAGACGGAAAGTGAGCGATGTCATGATCTGCATCATTTTATCTCTGAGTTGCATGAACAACTTGATCGCCCCTTCTTCACTGCCGTCCATGCCTTTGTGAATCAGATAGCTGCTGTACTTAAACCCGCCGCTCTGAATTTTTTCGTATCTATCGGGCTTCAAGAAGAAGAACTGAAATACTGAAAAATCTTGCCCGTAGTCTTTACTGCGCGAGCTTTGCAGTGCCCGGGGTGAACAGATTCTTACCCTTGCCTCCAGGCGGTCGTAGGCATGGCCTTTCCAACGAGCCGGGACGACCGGGTATACCTCAGAAGCCCAAGGTTGGGGGACCTCGTTCACCAGGGCGTGACGGAGTTCCTTGGGTATTTTTAATAGATGTGGCTCTAGCGTAAGAAGGGTTGTGTGCTGGTTGCACCAGCGGGCAAAAAACAGGGCATGAATCAGGTCGGAGACAATGTCTTTAACGGCGTCGGCAAAACGCAAGACAGCTTTTGTACCTTTGTCGTCTTCGCGGAATATGTTCAGGAAACGGCCGTTCTGAAACACCGGGTCATTTGTCTACGGCGGCGGTTCTCTAGCTTCCCGTTTGCTCCGTATGCGCTCCCTCTCGATGCACCAATTGAAGAAGGCTGCGACTGGATCCTCGATCTCAAGCCCCACCAGTGCATCTCGATATGGGTTGTCGTCATCCCGTGTCACAAGTTGCTCAATCGCTTCATCTTAATCAACCATAAATCCTGATTGCGCTTTTGTGGATTCATTCTCTTGCCCCTTCATATATCATCAATCAACAAACCAGGCAATGAGGGATTCTTCATCTACGATGGGTATGGATCCAGCAGGTGCGCCAAGGAGGCGTTCAACGGCCGTTTGCACAGCCGCATGTTTGCGCAAAACAAGTGCTGTCGGATCATCATATTTTCCTGAGTTGAATATCAATTCATTCATCGTTTCCCGGAAATTAGAAATGTTGGTCATCGAGATCTCGGCCGTTTCGGGGATGATCTGCACATCGAAAGCGCCTTCGTTAACGCCCTGGGCAATGATCTTTGTCATTTCGCCAATCCCCACTTTGCATGTCGCCTTGTTTAACTTGCGTCGAAGGAAAACATTTTCGTCCAACCTCAACAAACGGCTAAATTCGATCATCTTTGTTCTCTCTCTTCAGATTGTTAGAAGCTTCAATAACCCTTTGCCATTAGTAATGGCATCCAGCGTGTCATCCGCCACGATTTCTTGCAGATTGGCAAGCAACTGCGCCACTATCTCGGCAACCATAGCTTCCGATTTCTTCATGGCTGATTCTCCTTTCGCATGGTAGCAAAGACCATGCACATAATAACACGTGCTCCAAATATTAATGGGCCAATAGATCCAGACTCTCCATTTCTACATTGGGTGTCCACATACCTGTTTACACTGCATCTTATGTTATTCAGTTTGCTCTGACCGATCGTTATGTTTCAAGCGTTACTGGTTTCCAAAGACCCCACATCATACCTCCCATACGCGCGCCGCAGGGGTCATTAATAACCTCAAACTTAAGCCTGTCAAGATCATCTCCTTCCCACCGGACAAAATAGACGCCAACCTCATCAGGAGTACAGGTATACCCCTCGCCTACCCCAGGCTCAAGGGCCTGCATGGTCATTGTGTCATGCTCGATGACCTTATTCCCTGAAACCTCGGCAATCTCGGCTTCCAGTTTAAAGTCATCGGCGATCATCCCTTCCAGCCAGCCCTGAATCTCTGCTTTTCCCCTGAAGGGCTCGAGGCTGACTGAGGTGACCACTGCATCCTCGGAGAATAGAGTCAATGCTTGATCAACATCTTGCGCATTGACCGCTTCGGCTAATTCTAAGGCAACCTCCTCTGGTTTTGGCCCGCAAGCGGCCAAGATCAGAATGAATAGGATCGAAACAAGTCCTGGCGGGTTTCCATTTACGCAACGCGCCATTGCTCGAAGAGTGGGCCCTTATCACCCGCGAATCTTTGCAGAGAAAAGCATTGTGGGCACTGAACCAGTTAACCAAGTGATACCTGGATAACAAAGATTATGAACAATCCTTACTGCTGGCCAGGAGACAGTTAGAGCTAGAGCCTTTCCAAAAAGCTGCTCACCAACAGTTGATGTGGGCGCTTGCACTTAATGGACAACGAAATGAAGCGTTGGTGCATTACGACCAGTTGGAGCGTCTTTTGGCCGATGAACTGGGTGTCGCGCCCTTGGATGATACAAAGGAGATGGCTGACCTGCTGCTTGATGGCCAACTACCAGGTACGCCAGCAACCAATCTGGTGTTGCGACGCCAG
The DNA here is from genome assembly GCA_009937635.1 of Chloroflexota bacterium. Lineage (GTDB taxonomy): Bacteria > Chloroflexota > Anaerolineae > Promineifilales > Promineifilaceae > JAACFF01. The sequence goes on along the minus strand of JAACFF010000088.1, from coordinate 8,702 downwards.
CCTCATCTTGTTGGGCCGTGCCCTTATCGGGGTCTCTCTGCGTTCCAGGAAGATGATGCGTCAATCTTTTACGGCCGTGAAGCATTCAGCGCGCGGCTGGCAGCATTAATTGGGACTGGCGCGCGGGTCGTGGTAATCGTGGGCTCATCTGGTTCCGGCAAGTCATCGGCAATTTTCGCCGGGTTGGTCCCCGAAATGCGAGCGCAAGAAGACTGGTTGATCTGTACCCGTCGACCAGGAAATCATCCTGTCCACGCGCTGTCAGCAGCTCTGGCTCCTCACCTCGATGCAAAGATCATCGACAACAACGGGCGCCTGGATCCAAAAACATTGCCTATCGCTTTGCAAGAGGGCGATGCGTCATTGTCTGCTATTGCACAGCAGTTGTTGGCAGCGAAGCCAGGCATCCATCGCTTTCTCTTGGTAGTCGATCAGTTCGAAGAACTTTATACCCTCTGTACAGATGAAACGCTTCACCGGCAGTTTCTAGAGATACTGATGGCCGCACGATTTTTTTATGGGATCTGGAAACAGGTGAAGAGATGCAACGATTCGTCGGACACACAGAAACAGTCACCGGCATTGCATACAGCCCTGATGGTCAACGGGCGATCTCAGGCGACTCAGAAGGCTACTTAATCGAATGGGACTTGGAGACAGGGCAGCAAATACAGCGTATCGCCGCCCATGGAGGCTCTGGAACGATAGGACGGACACGCGTGGAGTATCTTTCTGATCCTGATGATGGATCGGGAGAGAGAACTGCTCTTTCCAGTGGATGGGATGGCACCCTGGCCTTATGGAACCTCGAGACGGGAGAGGAGATTCACCGGTTCAGAGGCCATGATAGTGATTTCATATTCGATATCGCCGTCAGCGAAGACGGAAACAGTGCTCTCTCTGGTGGATCAGACGCAACGATCATTCAATGGCAGCTAGGTATCCCTACTTTGGAAGAGTTGCAAGCTTGGATCGCCACTAACCGCTATGTGCGCGATCTGTCATGTGAAGAGAGAGCATTGTACCAAATTGAACCATTATGCGAACCGGATGAAAACCAATTTAAAAGCAACAGATGATGATGTATTGGATAGGAAGATTCTTTCGTCTGCTTCTTCGGTGGATTCATGGATCTGGCAGAACGGCTGGATAAAGAAGTTAAGGTATTCGCCACAGCCTAACGAATAGGGCTGTCTATCACAAAAATCGACTGTATTTTATGCCTTGAGTATTAACCAATGGAATTGGCCGAAATCTGGGAGCCTGAGCGTCGCTACATCTGGATAAAACGTTGGCTTGAGACCCATCGCCGCCGCAAAGCGGCTGCTCTGGCTCAGGATTTGGCTGCTCGCCCCAAACGATACCGTCAACTTGCTTTAGAATTTTCTGAATGAGTCGCCATACGCCATTGGCATCACGTCCTGCTTCTTTCTCCATTCCCTTCAGCCGCTGTAGCAGGTATGCCTGCGGGCTCACTCGTCAGAAAGTGACTATCTTTCAAATCCAAAATGCTGGAAACAACTTGTTAACTTTCCTTCCTTTCGTAGTTGACCTTTATCCTCATCCACTATCGCCGCACCCACAAATGCATAATATCCTAGTCATCAAGCAGGCATCCCACTATGGCATAATGCTGACAGAAGTGGGAGAACGCGACGGAATCGAAAACATTTCATGTAAATGTTATTGTCTTGACAGGCGCTTCCTCAGGAATTGGACGTCAATTGGCAATGAAGGAATTTAACTTCTATTCGCCTGGGACACTTGAAGAATTAATCGCAGTCCTTGATGATACCGGTGGCCGGTTGGTGGCCGGGGGCACTGACCTCATCCCACGGATGCGCCGGGGCCTTGTTTCATCTGACCACCTGATTGATGTCGGTCGCATTTCAGACTTGCATTTCATACGTGAGCAATATGGCCAGATTGTTATCGGCGCACTGACTACGCACCAGGAACTGGTCGATTCTACGCTGTTGCAGGTAACCCTCCCTTCCCTGGTGCAGGCCGCTGCAACGGTGGGATGCTGCCAGACACGCTGCCGGGGCACTTTAGGCGGCAATATCGCTAACGCCTCCCCGGCTGCCGATACTATTCCCCCACTGTTGACTGCTGGTGCTTCAGTCCATCTGGCGCATTGCTGTGGAGAGAGAACGATCGCGCTCGATGAGTTCCTGGTTGGGCCAGGAATAACCAGCCTGAAGCGTGGAGAATTTATTCATAGTATTTCGTACTCTATTTTATCTGGTAGCTGGGGGACGGCTTTCCAAAAACTGGGGTTGCGGAGTGGCATGGCGATCTCGGTAGCTAACGCGGCTGCGTTGATTGTGCTGGATGCTGGCGGCAAGATCGCGGCGGCGCGCCTCGCATTGGGTTCGGTTGCGCCTACCGTCGTGGTCAGTGCAAGCGCTGAAGCCGTGCTTTTAGGTCAGGATCCTACGCCCGAGTTGATGAGATCCGCTGCACAAGCTTGCCTAACAGATATCGACCCTATCAGTGATGTTCGTGCCACGAAAGATTACCGCAAACATGCAGCGACCGTTCTGGCACGTCGGGTCTTGGAAACTTCTGTGGTCCAGGCCAGGAGGAGAAAGTCGGTATGAAGCAGATTGCGGTAACCTTTACGGTCAACGACGAAAAAGTAACCGTCACCAGTGATACCAATCGGTCCTTATTGGATGTTTTGCGTGACGATCTAGCGCTAACCGGTGCCAAGGATGGTTGTGGGGGAGAGGGTGAGTGCGGTGCCTGCACCGTTATCCTAAACAACAACCCTGTGAATGCCTGTCTGGTTCTGATTGGGCAAGTTACCGGGTGTTGGGTTGAGACCATTGAAAACCTTTCGGCTGGCGGGAAATTGCACCCGCTACAAAAAGCATTTGTGGAAGCAGGCGCGGTGCAGTGTGGTTTTTGTACTCCCGGGGTGATTATGTCCGCCAAAGCGCTTCTTGATCGCGGTGCACGATGTGGAGAAGGGGATATCCGGGAAGCGATGTCGGGTAATTTATGCCGCTGCACCGGCTACGTGAAGATGATCGATGCTGTCCAGCTGGCTGCCAGAGAGATGCGTAAATGAACGGTGTAACGTCTACTGTAGGAAAAGCGAAAGCGCGTAAAGATGCCTGGAACAAGGTGACCGGCGCCGCCATATATGCAGCCGACATCGCCATGGTGGACGTTTATCACGGCATGTTAGTGCGTTCTCCGTACCACGCCGCGCGCATCCGGCGAATTAATGGTGAACCGGCGCGCCAGGTGCCCGGTGTGGCAGCAGTTCTGACCATCGATGACGTGCCAGGGAGCAAATCATTCGGTTATCTGGAAATTCAGGATCAGCCGCCGCTGGCAGATGGGGTTACCCGCCATATGGGAGAACCGGTGGCTTTGGTGATTGGCGAATCGAAGGCTGCAGCGCGCCTGGGGTGTACGCTGGTGGAAGTCGAGTATGAGAAATTAGCGCCTGTGTTCGACCCCGAGCTGGCAGCCGCCGATGGCGCTCCTCTGGTGCATGAAGACGGCAATATTGTTGCGAGTTATGACATCAAGGAGGGAGATGTCGAAGCTGCATTTGCCGCTGCCGAAACCATCCTCGATGAGCAGTTTTCAGTGCCCCGCATCCATCCTGGATATATCGAACCAGAGAACGCGCTGGCTCGCTGGAACGATGACGGGACGGTGAGGGTGTTTGTAAGCTCCCAGCAGCCTTTTTCCGATCAATTGCAAATCGCCCAGGTATTGGGGTTGGCGGAAGAAAATGTGCGGGTCAAGAGCGCCGTTATCGGAGGTGGTTTTGGCGGCAAGGAGGATTCAAGCCTGGCAATCCTGGCTGCGCTTGGGGCACAGGCGGTCAGAGGCGCGGTGCGCATCGTTAATAATCGTCGAGAGTCGTTTCTGGCACACCCCAAGCGGCACGCAGTGAAAATTCGATATCGCTTGGGGGCAAAAAATGATGGAACCCTGCTGGCGCTGCAGGTTAAAGCCTATCTGGATACCGGCGCTTATCATTCCTTTGGCTCGGCCGTCGGCGCCATAGTGACAGAAACAGTGGGGGGTCTCTACCGGATACCAAATGTAGATCTTGAAGTACATGTAGTTTATACAAACAGTCCATACTGCGGTGCAATGCGTGGTTTTGGTACCCCACAGGCCGTTTTTGCTGTAGAGAGCATGATGGATAGGTTAGCTGAAAGGTTAGGGATAGATCCCATCGATCTGCGAGAGACCAACATACTCCGTCCTGGGGATAAGAGTTACACGGGGATGCCGCTGCATGAGGCAGCCGACAGCTTGAAGACCTGTCTTGAAAATGGCAGGGAGGCCCGGGAGCGGCTGCAGAAAATTGGGCCGGCCTCAGGCAAGCTCAGTGGGGTCGGGATGGCGCTGGGGCTGCAACCGATGGGTTTTCCGGACGACTCCTCACACCGTCTCGAATGGCTGCCGGATGGCAAAGTCAGGTTATATCTCGGTGCCCCCGACATCGGACAGGGATTGGCAACCGCAGCTGAGCTAGTCACCGCCGAAGAACTCGGACTGCCATATGAACAGATTGAAACCGTTGCTGTGGACACCGCGATCAGCCCGATGGGAGGGCCTACTTGTGCCTCGCGCATGACCTATATGACGGGTAATGCGCTGATCGAAGCCGCTTCGATGCTGAAGAAACAACTTCTGGAACTGGCTGCCAGGATGATGGATCTCTCGCCCCAGCAGCTTACCTACGAACAAGGTATGGTAATCTTGCCAAATGGTGATAAGGTGGGAGCGGTAGAGTTTGTCAGCCGGGCTGCCGAAGAAGGCAGGCCTATCAAGGCTGAAGGAACCTACAGTTTCCCCAATCCCAAGACTATAATCCCCCAATTTTTGCCGCTTGGTGTCCATCAAATTCTCTTTACTGTTGCCTGCCAGGTGGCACGGGTAGAAGTTGATCCAGAATTGGGCACCGTAGAAATCACCGACCTAGTTGCGATACATGACGTTGGCAGAATGATCAGCAAATCGGCCGTTGAGGGACAGATTGATGGCGGTGTGTTGACAGGTATAGGTTATGCTTTATATGAAGAGATGACGTTGAAAGAAGATGGTCAGTGGGTCGACAGCTTCAGCGAGTACCTGCTACCGACGTCGCAGGATTTGCCCAGGAACTACGAGCGCATTATCCTGGAGATACCGGAAGAGAGTGGGCCGTATGGGGCGAAAGGTGTTGGTGAAATCACGCTGGTACCAACTGCCCCGGCTATTGCAGCCGCAGTGCACGAAGCAGTTGGCGTGCGGATCAACAAATTGCCGATTAAACCGTCGGATTTGGTTCAAGCTTGAAATTCATCTTTCACCTCAGGTCGACCAAAGAATCCATGGGACTCAGACGTCTTGGTTAAAAGCGAAAAACAGTGTTCGAATCAATGACCGATGGCGCATTTGCTTTGAGTGGCGAGAAGACGGCGCTTATGAAGTTGAAATGGCAAAAATTGAACTGGCAGATCGTACCGTGTTCGATCAGATGGGTGCGCTCCTTTGTAATTGGTATCCTGATCCAGGCCAGCAGATAGACGGCCGTAACACCCAGCGCCACCCCGATTTCGCCACCGCTTGGACGCCTCATTATCCATTGCCTGGCCATAGCCCCCACCACCAGGAGCACGACGAGAGCGACCGAGACGCGCAGCAGGTTGCGCTCGCGTAGCACCTCGATCAGCATCTCGCCGGCCCCAGAGTGGCTTAGATCGTCATCAAGACAACCAGGACCTAGAGCCAGAATCGTCGTTCACGATCGGAGGTAAAGAGAGACATAGAGGTAATTATAAAATTCAGCAGATAGGTTTTCGTGGATCCAGTTCGGCCGTGTTGCTGGTCGATCGCTAGAAAACTGGGAAAATACAGCGTAAGAGGTGAGCAATGAAAGCAGCGGTATGTTATGACTATGGCCAGCCCTTAGTTGTCGAGGAGCTTGAAATCGATCCACCACAAGCTGGCGAGGTGAAAGTGCGCATGGCGGCTACCGCAATATGCCATAGCGACGTACATGTTATCCGCGGCGACTGGGGCGGCAAACTGCCTGTAGTAGCCGGTCATGAAGGCGCAGGCATCGTCGAAGAGATAGGCCCCGGCGTTAATCTCGTTAACGAAGGGGACCACGTCGTCGTTTCCCTCTTACGCTCCTGTGGCCGCTGCGAGCCCTGCACGACAGGATTACCCCATCTCTGCGAGGGCGAATTTGCCCTACAGAACGAGAGTCGTCTTCGCAACCAGCTGGGCCAATCAATCCACCACGGCTTAAACACCGCCGCTTTTGCCGAGTACACTATTGTAGACCAATCTCAGCTCGTCCCCCTGCCCAAGGAAATGCCGTTACAGTCAGGGGCCTTGTTAGCCTGTGGCGTCATCACAGGAGTTGGCGCGGTAGTAAACAAAGCTCAGGTTGGGCCAGGCAGCAGCGTGGTCGTCATAGGAGCCGGTGGCGTCGGGCTGAATTCTATTCAAGGGGCGCGCCTTGCAGGGGCACACCCTATCATTGCTGTCGATCTCCTGGGCAGCAAGCTGGAGGCTTCATACGCTTTTGGCGCTACGCATACCCTGAATGCCCGCAACGATGATGTCAAAATCGCTGTTTCTGAAATTACCGGCGGCCGTCTTGCCGATTACGTTTTTGTCACGGTTGGCAATGCGCCTGCTGCGGAGCAAGCCTTTTCCCTAACGAGAATACGTGGCACGATTGTCCTCGTCGGCATACCCGATTGGGTCACTACCACACCCGTTCCCATCGGACTGACTATTCTCAGTGAAAAAACGATCACAGGCAGCTTGATGGGCAGTACACGGCTAAGCGTAGATGTACCGCATCTTGTGGCCCTCTACCAGGATAAACGCCTGAAACTGGATGAGTTGATCACTGCTCGATACGCGCTAGGCCAGATCAACGAAGCAATTGAGGCCACCGAATCCGGAACTGTTCTGCGCAACATTATCTTGTTCGATTAGTTCCGGAACACCTTATGGATCAATTGCATAAGCTGGCCGTTCCCCCAACAAGTTCACACCAACCAGCCCCAACAAGCTTATTTCCAGCAAGATGATTATGATGCCGGCAAACAGGTAAACAGGATTTGCTACAGCCACTGGATCGATAGAAGAAACAATTGGTTGCACCTGCGGCAGCCAATTTAAACGCAACAAGCCTGTCCACCACAGGACAATTGCCCACACAAGGAGCAAGGCTAGAGACCAGAATAAGGCCAGCGAAACATCCAGAAATTGCAGTCGAAAACGAATGGGTGTGGCTGAATAGATCTGTTCCGCGGTTCTCTGTGCTGGATAAGCATTTGTCGATCGAACATTGACCATGACCTGATGGGCAAAATCAGGCGGCAAGGGTGCAATGGGCAACTCATTTAGGGCGCTATCCAATAAAACATCTTGTTGTTGGTTAAATTCATCCATTTTTACTACTTAATTCCCGCTCCAGAATCTTTTTCAATTGTTGGCGCGCACGGAAAATGCCCGTTTTCACGCTGCCTAATGGCAAATCAGCCACGGCCGCAATTTCCGCATAGCTTAAGCCTTGCATGTGTCGCAAGGTGATCAGCAAGCGATAACTTTCAGGGATCTGGTCAACGGCCGTATGCACCTGCTCAACCAACTCAGAAGACAGCAAAACGGCTTCGACGTGCGGCCGTTCATCGGGCAAATCAATCTCCGTATCCGGATCAAGCGCCGCCAGATCCCTTTTTATTTGTGGCAAGCGATTGTAACAAAGATTGGTCGTGATACGGTACAGCCAGGTGCTCAGGCGCGACTGCGCCCGAAAGCGCGGCAATCCCTGCCACGCACGTACAAACGTTTCCTGTGCCACATCTTCTGCCTCTTGCGCATCGCCCAAGGTCCGTAAGGCCAGATTGTAAACCAGCGACCCATGCATCATAACCAGGGTAGCAAACGCATCAGTATCTCCGACTTGGGCACTATTGATAAGCGTTTGCTCGTCGTGATCCACAATCGTCACAATTCCTCAATTCATTAGACCAAAATATGCTAAAAAAGTTACAGATTGGGATAAATGAAACTTTTTTTGCGTTTGATGGTCTAACTTAATGACCGGCCATCATAAACCATTACGCACAAAGCGGAGGCTCGGATGCACGATTTAATTGAAGGTCTGGCCATTTGCTTTTCCGTGGGCTTGATATTCACGCCATTGATCGGCTTTCTACTTATTCTGCGTTATATCAACCGCAAAGAAAAAGCCGTTCTGGCGGAATACGGCGAGAAGTAAGTGGTACCAGATGTTTTTGAAGAGGAATTTGAAATGAACGACGCAATTGAAACCCTGGCGGTTGGTTTTACCATTACCATGATATTTAGCATTCCTTTTGCTTTTTTCGCGTATATTCGTTATTTGCGCTATAAGGAAACCATTACCCTTGCCGAAAGAGGCTTATTGCGCCCATCGGCAAGCAGAAACGGCCGTGGCACCCTGCGCTGGGGGATTGTGCTCACCTTTGTCGGCTTGGCCCTGGTTCTCGGTTTATTGCCAGTAGGCTGGTTTGTCGCAGATGCCGATTCCCCGATGATGTTGGGCCCGTGGTTGTTGCTTGGCTGCCTGCCCATGTTCTTCGGCATGGCTTTACTTGTCATTTACGCCTTGACCCGTAATGACGCTCCTGAAAGTGTAGCCACAGACGACGATCTTGCAGACGAATCCATACCAG
>JAACFF010000430.1 GCA_009937635.1 Chloroflexota bacterium | reverse complement strand
CATCCACGAAAAGTGGACACAAGAATACTCAACTCACGAAAGATCTCGTCAAGTTGCATTGTTCGATTTTCATTTACTCCCTTGACATATGCACAAACAACCATCTGCATTGAAGGCTAAGGTTGAACTCAACTATGACAGCCTTGAGAACAGGCGAGCATAGCAACCGCTGCATACCTCTTAGGATTTGGTTTTCATAACCATTTACATCAATCTTAATCAGCGTAGAAACTTCGTAAGTTACGATCTAATCCAATGGATACAATTCGAATTCAATCATGTCATCTTTCGAATGAACAGTCGAGACATAACTCAAAATGGCCCAATTTCGCTTGCAAATCGATCATCACCAACGACAGACAGAACCGTGTCCCGCATCCTCCCGTGTATAATCTAGTGCGGATCCGAACATGAGGAAGTTGCGCACCGCTTCACTGCGCGGCACGATCAGCGTAATATGCGTTCCGACACGACCGCCACTCACACACTCGCTTGCCCTAAGATATTGATCGACAACGCCGGTTGAAAAATCAAGACGCCTCGCTAATAGCCGGCTGACGTCGCAGTCTACGCATATTGGGCATCTCGCTCTCGTAAACTCGCTTTACCCCATCTCCTAAGGCTTTTTCGATAACACGGATGTCGCGCACGAGGCGCATAAATCCCCATGGTTCTACCGAGGCTGCCTGATCACTACCCCATAAAGTACGATCCAATGTGATATGACGTTCGACAAAACTGGCGCCCAGAGTTACCGCCGCGTAAGTCGTTTGCAGTCCAACCTCATGTCCGGAGTAGCCAATCGGGCAGTCAAATTCCATCTGCAACGTCGAAATCATCCGCAAATTGAGTTCGTCGGGATGGCAAGGGTAACAGCTGGTACTATGAGCGATTAAAAGATGCTCCGGGTCCATCTGCGCCACGGCCGACCGGATCTGAATCATGGTTGACATACCCGTCGACAAGATCACCGGTACGCCTGTGGTTTTGACCTTTTCTAGCAGGAGACTATCCGTCAATGAAGCCGACGCCATCTTGACGCAAACTGGGTCAAACTGGACGATAAAATCAACCGCCGATTCATCCCAACAAGACGCAAACCAGAGAATTCCTTTTTCACGACAATAGTGGTCAATTTCTGCGTACTCATCGAGCCCAAATTCCAAGCGATAACGGTACTCCATATAGGTCATCCGTCCCCACGGCGTGTCGCGTTCGACCTCCCGCTGTTCCGGCGGCACACATAGCTCTGGGGTTCGTTTCTGAAACTTCACCGCATCACAGCCGGCCAGGGAAGCGGCATCGATCAGCTTCTTAGCAGTTAACAGATCGCCATTATGATTAATGCCAATTTCGGCGATGATAAAAGTTGGCTGCCCATCACCAATGCGGCGTTCGCCAACCGCAATAATTTCAGCCATATTCTTCCTCTACCAAATCGCGGCCTAATAAACCTCTTTGTTCCAAAATAAGGTCACAAACCTCCCTCACCGCCCCATATCCCCCTGGCAAGTTGGCAATCCACTTTGCCGCTGATCGTACCCCGGCGGTGGCATCTTGTACCACGATTGGCTTACCAACCCATTGCAGACATTCGAGATCATTCACATCATTCCCTACAAAAGCAATCTGTGTCGCAGCCAATCCTTTTCTCCGTGCCAGCTCCTGAAGCGCGACCAATTTATCATCACTGCCTTGAATGTAGTCAACTCCTAATTTCCGACAGCGCGCAGCAACGACGGGGTTTTTTTCTGAGGACAACACCACCACCTCAACCCCAGCTTCCTGCAAGCGCGCGATTCCCCATCCATCCCCGCGGTGGGCGAGCACAGCCTCTTCACCGGTTTCCATCACCATGACGCGATTATCTGTTAGCACACCATCAAAATCGAGTACCAACAATTGTATACTGCCCAAGTCAGGCAAGTTTGCCACAGGGCGAGCTGCCATTAACTGTTCAATCAAAATCAGATCGTCGGGCTCATCCACCTGGAAGGAGTCCAAATACGCCATCTCATGCATGGCAATCTTGCCTCCCAGCCGGTTATTCAACTGTTGCAAGACCCACGGTTTGAAGACATAGATCGACCCGTTTTCAATATAATCCTTGGCCGCATCCTGTCGCATCTGGCGCTGGCGGTAGTCAAAGGAAAATGACTCAATATTTTCCCCCTTCCGGCGCCAGACGAATCCATGAACCGGACAGACGGACAATAAAGAATCAGCATTTTCACTTAAAAGCGTTTCAATGGCACGCTTTATATCATCAGGGCGACGCATAGGAGAAGTGGCTTGCAAGAAGACAACCAGGTCTGGTTCATACCCATCACGATCTCGCAAAAATTCCAGAGTATGCTTCAAAGCTGATTCGGAACTGTCTCTATCCCCACTAATTGCAGCTGGCCGCCAGACTACCTCAGCGCCATTTTCGACTGCAATCTGACCGATTTGCCGATCATCAGTTGAAACAATAATTCGTGTGATTTGCGGCGTTTGACGGGCGTGTTCAATTGTGTGCACCAGCAACGGCTTACCGCAAAGCGGTCGAATATTTTTTCCTGGAATACCTTTTGAACCGCCACGGGCGGGAATTATTGACAACATGTCTTTGTTCATACGGATCTAGTTTTACTCAATTCCCATGCGCTTTATTCGACAATTTAGCAAATTAAGTAACGGAGTAATATATCGTCATGAGCCTACAAAATGAGCTTGCCAGTTATCTTGGGCATCCTCAAATAATTTCGAAAAACAATGATATTATACTATATTCCATAGATCGAGATTGAGATCAAGCTGCTTCTTGAGGCAGCTTACATCTGGCTCCAATATCTCAACCAGGCGGTTTCTAAATTCTGCGCTAAATACGGGCCTGACAAGGGGGCGCGTAGCAATTGAATCCTTAAATAACTGCTTCAAGCGTGAAGGAACTGGAACCTTCTCTAACTTGATTTTCTTGCGCAATTTTTCCGCCTGTAATCCGACCAATGTCTTTCTCTTCTGATCCCTGGTTCGATTTACCGGTTTCGTAAATGAGGGTAAATAAAATGAGTCATCAATCTCCAGGAATTGGAAAATGCATTTCATTTCCTCTGCCGGAGAGCTCTTCAGTTGTTCAAGAACGATAATATGAATCTGTGATCGCTCAAATTTTTCCAAGTATCTTGAAGCGATAGCATAGTAGCGGCTGCACTGAACATAAAAACTGCTTGCCAATGTAGGGCTGGACACGGCCTCTTCAAACGATCTTAATTCGTCGTATTTCTTGTAACTATGCAGATAGTGAGAGACTATGCGCTCAATAGGATCGCGGATGCTTAAGATCAGTTTGACATCAGGGATCAACTTTTGCATTCTTGCCGGCACCTCCTCCCAATCTGACGCGTAGGTATATTGTGGAGAAGACTCTCCCATAATTCTATTATGTCTGGGCCATTGCGATTGATACCATTGAACGCCTTTGTCAAAATTCCTGGTTTTAGAGAAGTAGGCCGGTTCCTTGCGGATTGACATCGTGATATCTGGGTGTTGATCCAGATTATCGTGGAGAAAGCTTGTTCCACATTTATAGGCGCCGATTATCATTAGATTGGGCAGACTACTTGTCATGATCTTTTCTCACTATCGTGCCGACTACTGAAAATCTGCCGTAGGCTAACATGACCGTATAAGTTCAGCTACACACGCTAGCATCAAACCGGCAACTCTACTTCCGAAGATAGAAACTTTTCCAAGCGCGGCTGCAGAGCCTCAACAGTAAAGTTCTGCAAAAATGTCTCATGGCTGGCATGGGCCAGGCGCCGGCGTCGCTGATTATTTGCAGATAGAGCGATAATTTCATAAGCCATTTCCACCAGGTCACTCGTCAAAATACAATTGTGCTCATGCTCCAATTCAGGCAGACAAGCTGCGGCAGCCTGAGTTGATACAATTACCTGGCTGCGGTTCATTGCCAGAGGAATGCGGGTACGGGTTCCTGTATCATATTCCCAGGGAATAATGTGCAGGTCATAAGAGCGAAGTACGGTCCCTAAATCTTCCACATAACCTGTACATCTGGCGTCTGCCGCATGCAACATGTCCTGCAAATTTTCAGATGCACCGGATAGACTCCCTACAACCCATAATTGCGGTGGCACAGGTAGCTCTAGACAAATAAGAGGCCAACTGATTTCTAAGAAACGGGCAAGACCTAAACGGTTTGCCGTGGTTTGCATACCTCCAAGATGGACGATGCGCACATCGTCATGAAATTCCTGAGAAGATTGGTCGACAGGTTCGTAGGTGATGGGAAAGTAGCCAACCGGTTTACCACTGATATGTGCGATGTCCTCCCCTTCCGATCCTGAGCCAGTTATGCAAGCTTTGACCACCCTCACCAATTTCTCCTCGTGCCGGCGACGCGCACGCATTAGGATCCGTCGCCGCCAATCGGAAGAATCGTGCCGCAGCGACTTGATCCGCCAGTGCCAATCGTGGTGACTATACACTACCTTTTCGGGTCTAAGTGCTTGCACAGCCACTGTTGTCGGAAGCAAATGCTCAGCCCATATCAGGGTTGGTTGCGCTAATTTCACTTGCTCTTGCAGTTGATCAACCATCCGCGGCGCCGGATCGATTAACAAACGATCCGGCTTCCGAAGAATATTGGCCACCCGCTTCCACAACGTCTGACTGGTTTGGCAACGCGCAATCTGTATTAAGGTGTGGTGATGACACCACCCTTGCACCTCGAGCCAGATATCAGGTTGCTCTTCTACAAATCGGGCAAATCCTTTGGATGATTTTTCGCCAACTAAGACCACAAGCCAAACTTGCCAGCCGGAGCGAACCAATAGGGCAAGGTGGGCGTAACACAATGGACCTGCCCCACCAGATGCATCAGGCGTCAACGGCCAGTCTTCAACCAGGAAAAGAC
>JAACFF010000008.1 GCA_009937635.1 Chloroflexota bacterium | reverse complement strand
AACGTTGCCTTCAAGCGCTTCAAGTCGCTGGCCGATAAGAAGAAGATCGTTGCCGACGCCGATCTTGAAGCGATTATCGCCGATGAAATCTACCAACCCCCGGAGATCTGGAAACTGAACCACATCCAGGTATCGTGTGGCGACCACAGCATCCCCACAGCCACGGTAAGCCTAACTGGCCCTAATGACCAGGAAATTCAGGATGCCGCACTGGGAACTGGCCCCGTTGATGCGGTGTATCAGGCTATCAATCGCATTATCTGTGTTTCCAATGAGCTCACTGAATTCAGCATCAACGCGGTTACTGAAGGGATGGACGCCATCGCCGAGGCCACGGTACGTATTCAGCCCCATAATGGTGATACGGAATACGGAATTAACCTGCAAACCAACCAGCCATTTATCCGTACCTTCAGCGGTCACGGGGCCAGCACGGATATCGTGGTGGCCAGCGCACGCGCTTATTTGAGTGCACTGAACAAGTTGTTGGCCGCACGAGAAGAGCAAGCCAGCGCAATCGAAACCAGTAGCAGCGTGCAGGCGGTTGCCTAAGGCGACCACGGCCGTCAAAATGAAATCACAAGACGTAGTATGGCAGACAAGCGAATTGACCCAGACTTATCTCACGGGGATTCGGGGCGCCATCCCCTTGGCCCAAGAACAAATCGACGTCATGCGGCGACTTGTTCGGGCTGCCTGCCCCAGCGTTAGCAGCGTACTGGATTTGGGTTGCGGAGATGGCATTTTGGGACAAGCGATCCTCGATGAGCATACGCAAGCATTTGGCGTCTTCGCCGATTTCTCAGCCCCGATGCTAGAAGCCGCGCGTAGTCGCCTGGATGGTTACAGCCGCTGCCGTTTTATCGATCTAGATTATGGGAAGAAAGCGTGGCTAGACGGATTGCCACCTGACCTTTCGAGTTTCGACGTAATCGTTTCCGGATTCTCTATCCACCACCAACCAGATGTGCGTAAGAAAGAACTCTATGTGGAATTTTACGAACTCCTGAATCCGGGAGGCATCTTTCTTAACCTGGAACATGTCGCCTCTCACTCACCATGGTTGGAGCGCCGTTTTGAAGAATTATTCATTGATGCGCTTTTTGCGTACCAACAGCAAATCGGTTCGGGCATGTCACGCCAGCAAGTGGACGCAGAATTTTACAGCCGGCCCGACAAGGCAGCCAATATTCTGTCGCCAGTTGAGGAACAGTGTGACTGGCTGCGAGAGATTGGCTTTAATCACGTAGATTGTTACTTGAAGATATTTGAATTGGCACTTTTTGGTGGTGTAAAGCTAGCTGAATAAAACATAGAAATCGTGACGGTTGTGAAAACGTCACACGCATTTGGAGCATGTATGACCCAAGCTAAAACAACTCTTGACAAGATCTGGGAAAATCACGTGGTCACCCAGGAGCCGGGCAGTCCGGCTGTGTTATATATTGATTTGCACCTGATCCATGAGGTCACTTCGCCGCAAGCATTCCAAGGGCTGCGAGAACGTGGCCTGAGCGTCAGACGACCATCGCAAACTATCGCCACGATGGATCATGGCATCCCAACGACGCCGCTTGACGTGCCGATTCAGGATCAGATTGCTGCCCGACAAATGGCCACACTGGAGAAAAACGCCAGGGATTTTGGTATCAGACTCTTCGGCATGCAAAGCCCTAACCGGGGCATCGTACACGTTATCGGCCCGGAGCTGGGATTGACCCAGCCTGGCATGACAATCGTCTGCGGGGACAGCCATACCGCCACACATGGCGCTTTTGGCGCGTTAGCTTTCGGTATCGGCACCAGCGAAGTGGAACACGTATTGGCTTCCCAGACATTGTTGCAGCATAAACCGAAGACCTACGAGGTTCACGTTGAAGGGCAGCTACAGCCAGGCGTAGCGGCAAAGGACATCATTTTGGCCCTCCTGGCCGAAATCGGCGTTAGTGGCGGCACTGGCCACGTGTTTGAGTACAAAGGTCCGGCCATCCGCAGTTTGAGCATGGAACAACGCATGACCATCTGTAATATGAGCATAGAAGGGGGTGCGCGGGCTGGTCTCGTAGCCCCCGATGACACAACGTTTGAGTACCTGTCCGGTCGACAACATGCGCCGCGCGGGCAGGCGTGGGATACGGCCGTGGCGCAGTGGCGTACTTTGGCGACTGACGATGGAGCAAACTTTGATAAAAGCATCACGCTTGACGCCGCCTTGCTGGAGCCGATGATCACCTTTGGAACAAATCCAGGCATGGGGATGCCAATCACCCAAGCAATCCCCGATCCGGATAAAATAGCCGACGTGAGCGAACGACGGACTATGTTGAAAGCGCTGAATTATATGGACTTACAGCCAGGACGGCCGTTGCTGGGCCACCCCATCGACGTCGTTTTCATCGGCAGTTGCACCAACTCACGTATCTCAGACCTGAGGCAGGCTGCGTCGCTGTTGAAAGATCGGCAGGTGAAGGATGGCGTGCGTGTGATGGTCGTACCTGGTTCGCAGATGGTTAAGAAGCAGGCGGAGGCCGAAGGTTTGGATCGCGTGTTCAAGCAGGCGGGCGCAGAATGGCGGGAATCAGGGTGCAGTATGTGCATCGCCATGAACGGGGACCAGCTCCAGCCGGGCCAATATGCTGTCAGTACGAGTAACCGCAATTTTGAAGGACGCCAGGGCAAAGGTGGTCGCACTTTCCTGGCAAGCCCGCTGACCGCTGCTGCTTCGGCCGTGGCCGGCGTGGTGACAGATGTGCGAACCATGGAGTAGTGCTATTCCTATTTCGCTGGGGCAGGTCTCTATGACTGCGCCCTCCTGGCATGGTCATGAGACCGGCCATAACAAGGTGTGTATTTATGAAAAAAATGGACATATTAACCGACAAGGTGCTGGCCATTCCCACAGAGAATATCGACACTGACCAGATTATTCCGGCACGGTTCTTGAAAACGATCAGCAAGAGCGGTCTGGGAGAGAACCTTTTCGCTGACTGGCGCTATGATGAAAATGGAAGACCGCGAGAGGATTTTGTATTAAATCAAGATCAAACCCAAGGTGCGCGAATTCTATTAGCCGGTGATAACTTTGGCTGCGGTTCCAGCCGCGAACATGCTCCGTGGGCCTTGATGGACTATGGCTTCCAGGCCATCATTAGCACATCCTTCGCTGATATTTTCAACAACAATGCGCTAAAGAATGGCTTGTTGCCGATTGTTGTCGACTTAGAAACTCACCGCCAGTTGTTGAGCTTGGTCGAGGAAGAACCGGACACAACGGTAACCATTGACCTGTCGAAGCAAACGCTAACGCTACCAGACGGCCGATCTGTTTCATTTCCCATCGACGCTTTCAGCAAGACGTGTTTGCTGGAAGGAGTTGATCAGCTCGGATATTTACTGAGGCAGGAAGAAGCAGTGCTTGCCTATGAAATGTCGCATCCGGCGCGCGTTAACACGGGTGATTAGAAGCCAGGTTTCTTGTAAGAAGCCTGGCTTCTTCAATAATTGGAGAGATCATGACCCAACTTTTCTTATACGACACGACCCTGAGGGACGGCACACAGCGGGAAGGCATTTCCCTGTCCCTGGACGATAAACTTAAAATTGCACGCAAGCTAGATGAATTTGGCATCCACTATATCGAAGGAGGATGGCCCGGGTCCAATCCAAAAGATGTTGGGTTTTTTCGGCGCGCGGCTTCTCTTGGTCTCAAACAGGCCAAGATCACCGCTTTTGGCAGCACAAGGCGTAAAGACACATTACCTGAGGATGACCCCAATCTCAAGGCGCTCATCGACGCCAATACCGAGGTGGTTACACTGGTAGGCAAAAGTTGGGACCTACACGTCATAGACGTTTTAGAAACGAGCATGGACGAAAATCTGGCCATGATCGGCGAAAGCGTGGACTATTGTAAGGCGCAGGGCAAAGAGGTAATCTATGATGCCGAGCACTTCTTCGACGGCTATAAGGCCAATCCGGAATATGCCCTGGCTACCGTCCAAACCGCGGCCGTCAACGGCGCTGACAGCGTCGTGTTGTGCGACACCAATGGCGGAGCGCTGCCTTGGGAAGTGCGAGAAATTGTCGAGGAAGTAGCTGAGAGACTGGAAAAAACGCCGCTTGGCATTCACACTCACGACGATTCCGGCTGTGGCGTGGCCAATACGCTGGCCGCGGTGCGTGCAGGCGCTGTCCATGTGCAGGGCACGATAAACGGCTATGGGGAACGTGTTGCCAATGCCAATCTATGTACCCTGGTTCCGGATTTGCAGTTGAAGATGAATTACGATTGCGTACCAGCGGAGAACTTACAGCAATTGACCGAACTATCTCGCTATGTTGCCGAAGTAGCTAATCTGGCTCATGACGAACACTCTCCTTTTGTAGGCGCGAGTGCCTTTGCGCACAAGGGCGGCATTCACGTCGCGGCTATGCTCAAGAACAGCGAGAGCTATCAGCATGTTGATCCAGTTCTGGTGGGCAATGAGCAAAGGAGCGTGGTATCCGAATTATCAGGCCGTGGTAATATTGTCGATAAGGCGCGGCAATTTGATCTCGATGTGGAAAGTCTAGATGTGCGCAGCGTTCTGGAGCAAATTAAAGAACTTGAAGCCCAAGGATTCACTTTTGAAGGAGCCGAAGCTTCGGTAGAATTGATGTTGCGCCGAACCCACCCCGCGTATGTGCCCCCATTTGAGATGATCGACTTTATGGTGATGGCTTCACGGCGGCGTGGCCGAGGACTGACGGCCGAAGCGACGGTAAAAGTACGTGTCGGTCCCAAACTGATGCACACCGTGGCAGAGGGGAACGGCCCCGTGAATGCGTTGGATGCAGCACTGCGTAAAGCACTAATTGATGTTTACCCGCAGTTAAGCAGCGTAAGTCTGATAGATTACAAGGTGCGGATCCTGGATAGTGAAAACGCCACAGCAGCTACGACTCGCGTGCTCATTGACACAAAATGCGGGACGCGCCGTTGGAGCACCGTCGGCGCCAGCGCCAATATTATCGAAGCGAGCTGGCGTGCACTGGCCGACAGCATGGAGTACGCATTGCTAGGGTAAAAACAGTCATATGAACACGACTGTGACAGATGCTTCCCGATCCGAAGCGCAACAACAAATGGACTGGCTAAAAGGGCTGGCAGCGCCGCTGTTGATCCCCATCTTGGCGATGGCAGGGCAGTGGCTGATCACACAGCCAGAAGCCAGTTTGATAGCCGGCGCCGCCTGCTTTGCGTCTTCATTGGCTCTTTTCCTTTGGATTCTTGCCGGTTGGCCTCGTGCCGCACTGCCGGCACCACCTGCCCAATCGGTTTCGCGGCGCTGCCACCCCGTGATAAATAACCGGGAGGTGCGCGTTTCCCTGGCCGTAGGTGCAGCTATCTTGGCCGGTGCGGCATTTTTAGGTTTCGAGGGAAACCATCTTATGGGCGGGCTATGGCTATGGCTTGGGGCCATTTTGTTATTTCTCCTGGCCTTTGTCGAAGTGCCAGATTTTAAGCCAGGTGGGTGGAAACAAGCAGCCGCTGGCTGGTGGCATGATCTGGACAAACGGGTTCTTGTGATCTTGCTGGCGATCATGCTGCTGGCCATTTTTTTCCGGGTTTACCGCCTCAATACTGTGCCCGCGGAGACGACCAGCGATCATGCTGAGAAACTGCTTGACGTACGAGATGTGTTGGATGGCGCCCGGCCGATCTTCTTCCCACGAAACACGGGACGTGAAGCGCTGCAGTTTTACGTCACTGCTTTTCTAGTTAGGTTCACCCCCTTGCAGTTGAACCACCTGGCCTTAAAGGTAGGAACGGCCCTTTTCGGGATCTTGGCCATTCCGTTCACATACCTGGTAAGCAGAGACTTTTTCGGCCGTGTTGTAGGATTGCTGGCTGCATTCTTCTTGGCAATCTCCCATTGGCACGTGGCGATCACACGCGTTGGCTTGCGCTTTCCGTTTACGGCCGCTTTTGCAACGCCGGCCCTCTTTTTCCTATTCCGTGCATTCCGAACAAATCACCGCAACGATTGGCTGTTATCAGCACTTTTCGTGGGCATCGGCTTACACACGTATACCGCCATGCGCATCGTTCCCTTTCTCTTCGTCGTACTCGTCGGACTAGAGCTAAGCATGGATGGATGGCAAGTATTGCGCAAACGATCGGTATCCGGAACAAGCTCTTGGAACGATCTGTTTTGCCTGAATGCTATCTTAGGGGGACTCTTTTCAATTTTGCTCGTTTCACCCCTACTGCGCATTATTATCGACGATCCCAAAGCTTTCTGGCTGCGGACGCTCAGCCGCACTCAATCTGAGACGACGCCAACGCCTGCTGAATTGTGGGGCGTGTTGCTCGGTAATATTGAGAATGCACTGTTGATGTTTAACCTCAGGGGCGATGTGGTTCCTGTAAATACGATTCCCGGCTCGCCAGTCATGGGTATCGTCTCAGCGGCCATGTTTGCCCTGGGCATTTCCTACCTTCTTTGGCGCCTGGTGCTGCATCGAGACAGGCGCGCGCTTTATGTTCTCGTCACACTTTTTGTTTTGATATTGCCCTCGATCTTGAGTCTGACCTTTCCCGGAGAGAATCCCAGCGTTGTACGTTCAGGTGGTGCTGTACCGTGGGCGATGATGATCGCCGCCCTGCCGCTGGCAATCATCATCGCCCGATTGGGGACATTGCCGTCCCGCAGTGGGCGAATTGTGGCCCTGCTGCTGCTGGCAATTCTGGCGGCGATCGCTGTTGTATACAATTTCGAATGGTACTTCGTGCGTTATGATGCGAATATTCGTCGTTCATTATGGAACGCTACTGAGATGGGCACGGTACTGCGCGACTTTGTAGATGAGGGCGGCGATCCTGCCAATGCTTATCACGTCTCGTATCCGTGGTGGGTAGACACGCGAAACATCGGGATCAGCGCCGGGTTCCCGCGCTGGGCTAACGCCATAGGCAGCGACGGTTGGCGGAGCGACCTTGCATTGGGTGACGCCCCCCAAATTTATATCCTGTTCCCAGATGACGTGGCAAGCCTGCGACGATTGGTCTGGCTCTTCCCTCGAGGGCAGATTGAAGTTTTTAATTCGCGCTGGGAAGGCAAGGATTTTGTGATATTTCGCGTACCGTAGTCGGCCATAAAATAACTGCTCGTGAATTTCTTATTTGGAGGATCATCATTGAAAGCAAAAATAACACTACTACCAGGCGATGGCATCGGGCCCGAGGTTGTTTCAGAAGCGCGCAAGATTCTAGCCGAGGTAGCAACCAGGTATCATCACCAATTCAGTTATCAAGAAGCGATCGTTGGCGGTATCGCTATTGACGAGATGGGGACCGCGCTGCCAGAGGAGAGTTTAGGTGCGTGCCTGGAAAGCGACGCCGTGCTCTTGGGTGCCGTTGGCGGACCTAAATGGAGCGATCCGACGGCTCCCGTACGACCAGAACAAGGTTTGTTGCGCTTGCGTAAGGAACTGAACGTATTTGCAAATCTGCGGCCTGTGAAGGTTTTCGAAGCCCTGGCTGCTGCCAGTCCGCTGCGACCAGACAAGGTCAAGGATGTGGATATCATGTTTGTTCGCGAGTTGACTGGTGGCATCTATTTCGGCACGCCGCAAGGGCGGGAAGAAACACCGCAAGGGCGCAGCGGTCATGATACACTGCGCTACAATGAACATGAAATCCGGCGTGTTCTTGAAGTTGCATTTGAATTAGCCCGCGGACGGCGGGGCAAGGTAACTTCTGTAGACAAAGCCAATGTCCTTGCTACGATGCGGGTCTGGCGTGAGGTGGCGCACGAGGTGGCGGCGGAGTATCCTGATATCGAATATGAAGATGTTCTGGTAGACGCCTGCGCCATGTATTTGATCAACCGCCCCGCCGACTTTGACGTGATCGTGACCGGAAATATGTTTGGCGACATTCTCTCTGATGAGGCATCAATGATCACCGGATCGCTGGGCATGTTGCCCTCGGCTGCCTTGGGCGTTCCTGGTGCAACCGGTTTGTTTGAGCCTATTCATGGCTCCGCGCCCGATATCGCCGGGCAGGGGATCGCCAACCCGCTGGCTACTATTTTAAGCACGGCCATGATGTTACGCTGGGGGCTCGGATTGCACGAAGAAGCTGGTGCGGTAGAGACGGCCGTTTCGGAGGTGCTGAATGCGGGAAATCGGACAGTGGATCTGGTGAACCCTGGGGAAACGGCCGTGGGAACGCAGGAAATGGGTGACCTGGTAGCGGCTGCATTGTCTTAGAAGAGAAACTGGAATTCTTATGTTAGCAATAAGTAATTCTCGCGTCATATAGAAACCGGATATCTAAGCCGATGACCAAAACGGATGTCATTGTTGTTGGCGGTGGTATTGTCGGTCTGTCGACCGCATACCAATTATCCCAACAGTACCCTGGTCTTCACATCACAATCTTGGAGAAGGAGGCTGAACTTTGCTTTCACCAGTCGGGGCGCAATTCGGGCGTGTTGCACTCTGGCATTTATTACGCACCTGGCTCCTTAAAGGCGCGAAATTGTCGCGCAGGCAAGGCGATGATGGAGCAGTTCTGCTTTGAGCAGGATATTCCATTCGAGCTATGTGGTAAAGTCATAGTAGCCACCAGTGAAGAAGAACGTCCGACCTTGCATAATATCTATGCTCGTGGCCAGGCAAACGGCGTTATTTGCAACCTGATCGATCGCTCCCGGCTGCAGGAGATTGAACCCTATGCGGCCGGAATAGAAGCGATACACGTTCCGGAAGCGGGCATCGTAGATTATAAACAGGTTTGTATGCGCTTTGCCACGTTACTACAAGAGCAGGGTCACACTGTAGTCATGGGCGCAAAGGTGATGGCGATGGAAGAAGGAATGCGAGGGGTAACGGCCGTCTCCTATCGAGGTGAACACACAGGCCAATATCTTATCAACTGTGCCGGATTGCATTCCGACCGCATGACTAAAAAGAGCGGTATGGATGCTCCGGCTCAAATCATTCCCTTTCGTGGCGAATATTATGAATTGATGGCGGAAGCTGAGCATCTTTGCCGGGGATTGCTTTATCCTGTGCCCGATCCGAAATTCCCGTTTCTGGGCGTCCATTTCACTCTGAAGATCTCAGGTAAAGTCGAGTGCGGTCCCAATGCAGTCCTGGCCTTCGCCCGCGAGGGCTACCACTTGACGGACTTCGAATTTTCAGATTTTTGGGAGACGATTCGCTATCCCGGTTTCTGGAAGTTGGCTGGAAAATATTGGCGCAATGGGTTAGGCGAGATGTGGCGTTCGGCCAGCAAAAAGGCGTTTGTGAAGGCATTACAAGAGCTAGTCCCAGATATTCGCGAGAAGCATTTGGTTAGGGCTCCGGCCGGTATCCGCGCCCAGGCGCTACAACCAGATGGTTCGATGGTCGATGATTTTTCTTTTCGTGAAAGTGAGCGCGTAATCAACATGATCAACGCCCCGTCGCCGGCGGCTACTTCTTCTCTGGCAATTGGCAAGACCGTCGTCGAAAAGTTAGCCCTGCGTTTTGCTTGACATACTGGTACTGACCGCGCAGAGTGACGAACCTTGCGAAGTTAGAATGGAGATAGAAATAATAGAGTAGCACGCCACCCACGATGTAGTCGTTGGAAAGCGTCCACATCTGAGCGTGCTCACTCCTCATTGATTAACAGTGGAGGAATAATGAGTAAGCAGCTTAATAAGTACAGCTCAAGCATCACGCAACCCAAATCACAGGGCGGATCCCAGGCCATGCTTCATGGTACGGGCCTGACGGCCGATGATATGCAGAAGCCACAAGTGGGCATAGCCAGCATGTGGTATGAAGGCAACACGTGCAATATGCACCTCAACGATCTATCTGCCCAGGTTAAGAAGGGCGTCGAGGAGGCTGGACTGGTGGGGATGAGATTCAATACGATCGGCGTCAGCGACGGCATCTCCATGGGCACGGACGGCATGAGCTATTCTTTGCAATCGCGCGAGATCATCGCCGATTCGATCGAAACGACCATGAGCGCCCACTGGTACGACGCCAACATATCTGTTCCCGGCTGCGACAAGAATATGCCCGGTTGCGTTATGGCTATGGGCCGCCTCAACCGCCCTTCGCTGATGGTATACGGCGGAACGATCCGCGCCGGCTGTACTGCCCGACATGATAAGCTGGATATAGTCTCCGCTTTTCAGAGTTACGGCGAGTATCTTGCAGGCAGCATTGACGAGCAAGAAAGGCAAGATATAGTGCGTCATAGCTGCCCAGGACCAGGTGCTTGCGGGGGAATGTATACGGCGAATACAATGGCCAGCGCTATTGAGGCACTGGGTATGAGTCTGCCTTACAGCTCGTCAAATCCGGCCGAATCGCAGGAGAAGCGTGACGAGTGCCTGCGCGCAGGGCAAGCGATCCAGATCTTGCTGGAAAGAGATATCAAGCCGCGTGATATTATGACACGTGAGGCTTTCGAGAATGCGATCACGGTGATCATGGCCTTAGGCGGATCAACAAATGCTGTTCTGCATCTCGTTGCAATGGCCCGCGCCGTGGATGTAGATTTGACGATTGACGATTTTCAAACAATCAGCGACCGAGTGCCCTACCTGGCCGATTTGAAGCCAAGCGGCCAATTTGTTATGGAGGATGTCTACACTATCGGTGGTATACCCGCGGTGATGAAGATGCTGTTGAAAGCGGGGCTATTAAATGGAGATTGTTTGACAGTTACGGGAAAGACGGTCGCCGAAAATCTGGCCGGTGCCCCTGGCCTGATGGAAGGGCAAACTATCGTACGGCCGTTGGATAATCCGATCAAGGAGACGGGTCACTTGCAAATCTTACGCGGCAATCTCGCCCCAGAGGGAGCAGTGGCCAAGATTACAGGCAAAGAAGGAGAGCGATTCTCCGGCAGGGCTAATGTTTTCGATGCTGAGGAGGAGATGCTGGCTGCCCTGGAGCGGGACGAGATTAAGAAGGGGGATGTGATTATCATTCGCTATGAAGGGCCAAAAGGAGGCCCGGGCATGCCGGAAATGCTGACGCCAACCAGCGCCATCATGGGTGCCGGGTTAGGAAATGATGTGGCCCTGATGACAGATGGTCGTTTCTCTGGAGGATCGCATGGCTTTATCGTGGGCCATATCACTCCGGAAGCGCAGGAAGGCGGCCCAGTTGCGCTGGTCCAGGACGGCGACCTGATAACCATCGATACGGTGAACCATAGGATAGATATGCATATCAGTGATGAGGAAATGGACGGCCGTCGCCAGGCATGGGAAGCGCCGGCTTACAAGGCAAAGCGAGGCACCCTGTATAAGTACATCAAAAACGTCAAGTCGGCGTCAGTGGGGTGTGTCACAGACGAATAAGACTCTGTGAGCTGCCAGTCTCTCTGCGACGAATTGCCACCCGTCGCGGCCGTAGACGCCTCAGCAATCCTGTCACATTCCACTTAACCTTCGTGTTGGCATCTAGAAGTACGGCCCGTTCATAGGTTGAAGGGTTACTGCCGTTTTTATCTTGTTTCTAAGAGATCGCATAAGTTTGATGTAATTGCGGATTAATGTTGTACCTGGGTATTTCTTTGTGCTTAGTTTGTTCTTCTGTTTCTCAGTCACAGCCTCATTATCGCAATATTGCGTGAATCATTCATAGTAAACAAGTGAAAAGCCACAGTACTACACACTGTCGGTTGACGTCACTACAGTCCGGAAGCTTGCACAAGATAAACTGCGCGAGAGCGCACTGCGGCAGTTGATAATCGCCCTGGCAAGAGATGGTCGTCGCCAGGAAGTGCTTCGAGCATCTTCTTGAAGGCGCTGAGTTGGTGGCGGAGATTCTGCGGCAGCTATGGGTCGTTCTACCCGAACGGCAAAAGGCCAGGAAAAAGATCTGTGGGAAACGGCCGACTCTCTGCTGATGGAGTTGGCCAACCGCGTTTGGCCAGGCGCGAAACAAGAGAGTTTCCCGGAAATTGGCTTTAATTAGGTTGCTCTCACCCCCAGACGCCTAATTCCCGGGAAACTTCATCGCTGGAACCCACTTAACAACGGGTGTTAATCGAAAACAGTTGGGGGAGTGAAGGCTCCCTCAGCAGACTGTGACTGATAGCGATCCCGTAGGCTCCGACCCAGACCAATCACCTGCCGGCCTAGATAGACAAGTGCTCGCTGGAACAATCTCGTCTGCTCCTTTTCTTTTGCCAAATAGCTCTTTTTATGATTTACAGCCGCCCGGTTAATCCGCTTCTGTTTATCCCACATTTCAACTTCGTTATAAAACCAGTTCGTCATGATAATGCACCCCACTTCACTTCAGCCATCCGTTTGTCATTTATCTATATCCTAACAAGCGATCGTGACTGGAGCGTTACTGATCACATACTCGGCGGCGACGAATCGTGGAGCGCACGCCAAATTGGGGAATTTGAATGGATTTAAACACGAACAGGGAGTCCCTCGTGGGCGTCCCGTCATTGGCAAGATAGAGGCTATCTATTGTACTGAAAACAGTATTTGCGCCAGGCTTTCGGCTACGTGGCGCGGAGGCATTTGTATACCATTGCTCAAGACGATAATAACCGCATCATCTTGGGGAAAACGGGCCATAAAACTGGCGAATCCAAAGATGCCGCCACCATGGACAATACTTGGCCGTCCGGCTGTATTGCCAATGTCCCAGCCGTAGCCGTAATCTGCTCCTTGTCTGGTGTCGGCCCATGGCGTGAACATCGCCTCGCGCGAGGCCTCGCTGAGTATGGCATCTGTGTAAAGCGCCCGGTCCCATCTGTATAGATCCTCCAATGTACTGTAAAGCGCTCCTGCCCCGGTGGGCCAAGAGGAATCAGTTAGGATGGCTGGTCGTGGCCCGCCCGGAGTTAACTGATAGCCAACCGCGGGGTTTGTCAAATCCGGGGCCAGGTAATCGTAACCGGAGTTAACCAGCCCAGCAGGAGCCAGCAGTTCAGATTCCAAGTAGTCCGCATATGACCGCCCGGTTACGATTTCGATTATCTTCGTTAATACTACGTAGCCAGAACTACTGTATTGGTATTGTTGGCCGGGTGCAAACTGCAAAGGCTGGTTCGAAAAAGTAGCTATCAGATCGTCTAACGCGATGGGAGCTTGCACCACTTGAGGTAAGTCTGGTCGCCTCTCGTAGTTTGGGATTCCGGCGGTGTGGGTCAATAATTGGTGGATGGTGATTTGCTCGCCATGCGGATAGTCTGGCAGATATAAGGCAACCGGATCCTGGACATTGAGCAGTCCCTGCTCCTGCAATTTGAGGATGGCCGCGGCAGTGAACTGCTTGGTCAACGATCCAATACGAAACTGGGTTTGCACCATGTTGGGGCTCGCGGCGTCGACATCGGCCAGGCCGTAACCTTCGTTGAGCAGAAGACTTCCATTATGTGCAACAAGGACGCTTCCCATAAAAATCCCGTCTTCTTCCAAACCTGCCAGATAGGCTGCCATCTGTTCTGAACGCGGATCGCCGGTCACAGCTGCCAAATCCAACGGTTCCACCGCGATTTCATTAGCAGGCAGTTCCGGAACCGGCGCAACCACTGGGGTCGGGTTTTCTGATGTTTGCGCCGACTGCTGCGCCTGAGGGGAGGGCGTTTGATCTGGGATGGAGAAATATGCCCGCGGGGTTGTTGCGCTGTCTTCACAGGCCACAACGAGCAAGATCACAGATATGGCAAGAGCCTGTAAACCAAAGATGACACGGAGTCTCATTCACTTCTCCCAAGCTTCCGGCGCAGCCTAGTCAGGCGGTGCTCCAACTGGGGGCGGATGAGGGTTGTCTGTTGCGGCGTCCAGCTGCCCAACAGCGTCAGGGCGCGTTCCGTCCATAAAACGGCCGTTTGCAGATCCCGCTCATGCCACTCATAATGCTTGGCCAACTCCACGTGGGCATCAACATCTTTCATGCTGGTCGCCGCCCACTGTTGCCAGATGGGAACCGCCTCTTGGCGACGGCCGTCACGTTTCAATAATAGCCCCAACTGTTGCAATGACCGGTGATAATAATCCAAGGGCAAATCAGCGGCAGCGGCCCGGCGATAATTCAACTCAGCTTCCTCTTCTAATCCTAAAGTCAGTTGCCATTTGCCGAGGCTAAAGAGATCCAACGGATGGTCATCGCCCTGCGCTGCCGTGAACTGGCGTAAGATTTTGGCGGTCAGGGTAACCATGGAAAGCATATCTAGCTCATTGTGGTAGAAGACACGACGCAGTTCACGCGCGTCACCACTGCGCAGGTAATCGTTGTAGAGACCTGGAATCAGCCATCCTGGAACATCTTCTCCCGTGCGCTGTACACCTAAAAGTTTTTGCTCCAGGTTACCCAGGGCGACCGAACCGAAACGGTTCCGCCACAGGCGGCGTGACGGCGGCAAGAGATCTATATGCGGCATATCAAGCAGTTGGACGGGCAATCGGTTCATCAAGTAGCGGTTGTCCAGGAGCGGTAAATCAAAGGAACGGCCGTTGAACGTCACCAGTCCCACCTTCTGGCTCAGCAGATCATCCAACAATAGCAACATCGCTGTCTCATCGCCATGATCGCGTAAGAAATACTGGCGGACGACCAAGACATCAGTCATCGAACTTTGCTCGACGAAGCCCACACCAACCATAAAAGCCAAGGTACCCGCACCTCCAAGGCCCGTTGTCTCCGTGTCTAAGAAAAGGAAGTCGCGAAATGCCAGTTGCGCGAGGCGATCATTGCCGCAGAAGAGGGCCGCCTCCGCAGGTGAATATTGAAGCAGCGCCGCCAAACTTTCGTTGCCATGCTGAAATGTTATGGGATAAACATGATCGAGCACGAAACAAGCGCCGGCGGCCGTATCCTCAAGCCGGCCCGAGGGGAAAAGCAACTCCAACGATTTCACCCTATCATCATCACCATGGCCTGGATCTAATTTTGAAAGCGGGGCATCCGTACGAGTGAAACGACGCTCCGTTTTAAGATCGCGCGCACCGCGGGTAACTCCTAGTCGACGCAAGCGGTTCTGCAAGTCCTGATTCATAAGAATGATTTTAAGAGTTGACCGGTCTAGTGACAAGCCATATTTACGTTTTCCCTGTTCCGCATTACAATTAACTGTAATATGAGCATTGACAATCCATTCTTCCACCGCGGTGCGATCCGCCGCGCGAGCTACTTTCACGGCCGGCGGACCATTGTCGAACAGATTCTAGGCTTGTTGCGTAACGGCCAGAGTGTGTCCCTCATCGGACCCAGGCGCATTGGCAAAAGTTCCATACTAATTCACCTATGTCGCCCGTCCGTGCGTGAACAGTTTGGACTACATCCGCCCGAAGCTCTGTTCGTGATGGTGGATTGCCAAGAACTTGGAGGCTCTCCACCGGAGGAGGTTTATGAATCATTCCTGATGGGTCTGGTTGATACCGCGAGTGACGCCGGTCTGATATTAGAGCCAGACCAACAACCCGGCACTTACCGCGCTTTGGACAGGGCGTTGCACCAGATTGGGAAGCAGGACGTCCCGGTAGTTGTGTTGCTGGATGAATTTGAGCTATTGGCTGCCAATGAACACCTAACACCTTATTTTTTCGCTCGGTTGCGTGGGTTGACGACCAAATACGGTCTGGCTTACCTTACCGCCAGTCAGCGGCCTCTATTTGCGATCACGGCTGAGGAGGAAATCCTTAGTTCTCCATTCTTCAACATATTCGTTACGCTCCCTCTCGGTCTGTTTTCTCAAGAAGAAGCAGAAAGCTTGTTTGATTGCCGGCTTAAGAATGCCAGTATCACCTTCTCTCCAGCGCTCATTGAGCACCTGTTAAACCTGGTAGGTCCACACCCCTTCTTCTTGCATATTGCGGGATACCATACCTTTCAAGCTATTGTCCAAGGTAGAGCAAATAACCTGGAGTCTGATAACTCCTTGTTGGACGAGCCGATTGAAGTAGAATCGGAATCACACCTGGGCTACCTGTGGCACATATTGAGTTCTGAGGAACAGATTGCACTGGCCCTTGCAGATGGGCCCGTCGATGTCATGCGCCAGCTAGAACAACAATGCCTACTATTTGCAGATGACGGCCAGTATCAGTATGCCAGCCAAATCCTTCATCACTATGTACGCCGCCAACAGGTCGAAGGTCTCATCCAGGCAGGTCCTTTTGTCATTGACTTGAAAAGGCACCAAGTGTGGGCAGGAGGCCAGCTTATAAACCTTACCATCTCACAGTTCAGTATCTTTGTCTGCCTTGCCAAGCAGGCGGGCCAAGTCGTGCATGGCGAAAATCTAGAAGAAGCAGTCTGGGGCGAGGTATTAAAGGATGATCCGGACCGGCTAAAAACTCTTATTAAGCGCTTGCGCCGCGCCATCGATCCTTATGACACCTGGATCGTCAGTGAACGTGGTGTTGGTTATGCGCTTCGTCCACCCAATTAGCACCATTGTTCCCCTCCCTATTGGTCAAATCAATGGGAGTAGTAGAGATTGATGAAAGCGCGCCTTGTTAGGAAGCTGTATCGACACGTAGCAACCGTGGCTCACCGTTACCGGTATCCAGGTATCGTCGCCCTAGTGTCATGGATGCTTCTTGTACGCTCCTCTTCAGCTTCCGCACAAACCCAACCTAATGTTCCTGCATACTGGCAATATTCTGCGTCGGGACAACTACATCACGTCTTGCCGGCCGATATTAACCAGGATGGGGTAGACGAGTTCATCATTGCTGATGCAAATGGTCGTATCGACCTAATCACTGCTTCTGGCAAGCAGCAATGGAGCTATGCCGCTCCCAAACCTATCCTGGCAATAGCAACCATCAACACTGGCGGCAACGAACACCCAGAGCTAGAAGTATTGATTGGCGTTGCGAACCAGCTGATCTTGCTATCGTCCGCGGGAAAAGAGCTCTGGCGAACACAGGTCACGCCTTTCGTCGCATCGACGCCCATTGTGACCGGTGGCGCAGAGGAAGCGGCCGGGGATTGGTATGACGAGAGCGAAATATTACCCTCAGCTATTGTTCCGTTTGATCAGCAGGGGGATGGCCAACCGGAGATCCTTGTCTTGCTCCAATCGGGACATTTATTACTCTTTGATACACAAGGCAACTTGCTGTGGCGGCAGA
This sequence comes from Chloroflexota bacterium, assembly GCA_009937635.1. Lineage (GTDB taxonomy): Bacteria > Chloroflexota > Anaerolineae > Promineifilales > Promineifilaceae > JAACFF01. Next base: position 27,413 of record JAACFF010000008.1, on the reverse strand, counting down.
CGGATTACGCCACCAACCCCAGCGATATACCACCCAGGCTCGCCGTGTTTGACTTTGACCAAGATGGGCAAGATGAAATTCTATTTAGTGTATTTAGTCCACGGCGATTCGGACAACTGATCATGGTTGACGATGGTGAGATAGTATGGGAAATTCCTCTATCAGGACGTGTCACAGGCCTGGTACCGATCTCTTTCAGCGAAGATGATCTACCGCTAATCGCCGCCAGCACCAGCCTGGGGCAGGTGCACCTTTATGATCATCTTCGCCGGCAACAATGGTTCAGAACGCTAAACCGGCCTGCCACTAGTTTGGCAGTTCTCCCGCTTGCAGAGGGGAATGCACTTGCCGTGGGCACAAATGTTGGCTCGGTTGTCGCTTTCGACAAAGAAGGACGTCGCCTTTGGGAAAGCAGGTTAGCAGAAAACGCCAACCGCAAGATAGTGGCGTTATCCGCCAGTACAATGACGCCTCCACCAGACCAGCCTCTATTGGCTGCCACTTTGGAGATTGGAGAAAATGTAACAAACGCGGCAGATGTGATTCTGCTTGGTAGTAATGGCCAAGTTTTCACCAGGATCGCTGATGTCGACGCACTGGGTCTAACTCGTTTTGTCGATAGCAATCGTGATCTGAACAACGAGCTGCTGATTGGCCATTTTGCTACTGTTGAGTTATTGGGTATTGGCGTTGGCAACAGCGAAAATGTACGTGAATGGGAATATTCTTTAGATGCGGCTCCGTCGGCGACCCTGGTGGCCGATCTGGATGGAGATGGTTTTGAGGAATTGATCATTGGCACCCAAGACGGCCGTATTCATAGCCTTAATAGTAACCGCACCATCCGCTGGTTGCACGATATAGGAGATGCAGTTACGGACCTGGCCCTGCTACCTCACGCATCGGAAGATGGCAATGACATCGTCGTCGTTCGGCACGATCGACCTAACGAAAATGAGGAAACGGCCACGGTTGAACTTCGCGAAGCAAAAGGGGAACGGATTTGGGAACAGAGGGTTGAAACTTCGATTACAGCAATCCTGGTGGGCAACGTGGACAAGACGGGTGATCCTGAAATTATTGTAGGCACTCAAGACGGGCGCGTAATCATTTTTACCGCCGATGGTGAGAGACTATGGGATGTCGTGGTGAGCGAGCTGGGTGGCAGCATTATGCATTTGCTCCTACTTGAACGGAACGACCGGCCTTTAAATGAAATCATCGCCGCAGGCGCTAGCAAACTTGTGGGAATTGATCTTGCAGATGAAATTCAATTGACACGGCAGATTGCAGCCTTCGACGGTAGGATTCTAGACATCTATCCTGTCCAAGAATCAGGCAACGAAGAATTGTCCGTCCGTTTACTGGTGCCAACCAGTGATGGCAAAGTCCATGGACTCAATTGGCGCGGGATTGAAATGGCACAGAATCCCTGGCCACAGCTTATCAATGGCGCTGCAACATCCAGCGTTTCAACAGTAGGTATCAGAAGCGGATTACAACAGGAGGCGCCATCTCTTTTGATGGCGACAAACCATGGACAGTTGTTACAACTCGATGTAGCAGACAACAGTCCCTTTATTCCCTGGCAGTTTGAGGATCTGGGAGAAGTTAGCGCGTTGCACTGGCGCGACCAAGATAACGATGGCTTGCCTGATCTAGCTGTAGCCGGCAACGAGGATGGCCAAGTGTGGATTTATTCCCAGCTACAAACGGCCACCCCCCAACTCGCGTCCGCACCTCTTGAATTATCCAGTTCCATATTCGCCCTGAATACTTTAGACCGCCATGTCAGCCAGACACCGGATCTGTTGGCTGTCAGCGACAATGGGCTTGTCCAATTATTCCGCGAACAAGAAAACCGCCCCCCATTACTGACGGATCCAGTGGCTGAAACGGATCAAGGCCAGTTTAGCGTCAGCGTGGCTGTTAACGATGCGGAAAAAGACGAGGTTGCCGTGCAACTTGAGATTCTTGATCCAGAGATAGGGCGATGGCTTGCAGAGGATAGCCAGACCGTGAGTAATGGTAACGGAACGCTCTTTTGGCCAATCGCCAGTCCGCCAGTAAGCCCTGATGGTCTGCAATACCGTTTCGTCTTCGACGATGGATCCTACCAGGGAACTCTAGTGCCACCTCCTGGCCCTCCTTCCATAGAGCCTTCACCGTGGGCTAGCCTAACCCCAGCAATTTTTGTAGTCGTGACCATCGCCGGGCTTGTTTTTGGCATTGTATTTATTCGTCAAGCGCAGACACCTACTGCGCAAGCAGGTCGCTTTTATCGCCGATTGCGGCAAGAACCAGCAAGATCTCTCGTCCTCCTGGAACGGAAATATATCCATACCAAAGGCTCGCCTGATTTCTTGTTACACCTGGCTAACCGGGCTCGCCAGGCTGAAGACAAACTGATTGCAAATTTGGCAGATGGTTTGTTCTTACTGCCCGAACGGCCACTATCTGGACTATCCATCCTGGATCGTACTCTCGAGGAAATTGGGAAACAAGGGAACCCCCGGTGGGAAGAATACCGGCGCTGGCAAATCAGCTATAGAACCAGCCTGGCTATGCTTGAAGCCCCATCTGTCACAGAGTTGAGTTTGCTACGGCCACAACTGTTGCAATTGCTTCATTTGTTGGAAACGTTACACTCATGGTCTCCTGTATTTGAGATTCTACAACCAATCATTACTAACTTGCGTGACAGCGAGCGCGTAGACCTGACCGAGGATCGTCTAGTGTACTTAAATGAGGCGGCAACAGGAGTGCGGCAGGCTCAGGATGCACTCCCTGATTACTCGCCTTCCATTGAACATACAGTGGTGACCGCCATTGTTCGCCGTTGGTCCGGCTTGGTGAGCGCTGAAATCGAAGACTTGCGTGGCCGTGCACAGTTGGCTGTGAAACTGAAGACAAAAAGGGTGGTTCCCAGCGAGCAAACAGTTGTTGCCTTGGATATCCACAACAGTGGGCGCGCGGCGGCTGAAAATGTGATCGCCATGCTGGATGAGGATCCGGCTTATGAGGTACTTAGTCCTCCACAAGTCGTTCCTTTCATACCCCCCGGCCACACTCGCGAAGTACGCTTCACTATTGAGCCACAAGTGATTGATCGCTTCCGTATCAGCCTCTCCCTAACATACGACGATCGCAACCATCAAGATATGGACCTTGCTTTTGGGGATATGGTACATTTGTTGCCGCCCGTGCGTGATTTCAGTCCTATTACAAATCCTTACATGCCGGGAACGCCGCTACGCCCAGGCAGCACGTTGTTCTTCGGGCGTGAGGATTTATTTGACTTTATTGCCGAAAACGCCGGTTACCGTGCATTCCGTAATGTCCTCATTTTGGTAGGACAACGGCGTACGGGAAAGACGTCGGCTCTATTGCGCCTGGAGGAACACCTTCCGCCCCACTTGTTGCCAGTGTACATAGATTGCCAATCACTGGGTGTCATACCGGGGATGCCGGCATTGTTGGAAGAGCTCGCCTGGTACATCGCCGATGCCCTGGCGCGTTACGAAATTACTGTTGAAGTGCCGGGGTTGGAACAGTGGCAACAGGACCCAACACATCTTTTCCAACGCCGGTTCTTGCCGCAGGCAAAAGCGCACTTGCCACCTGACACGACTTTACTACTTGTATTTGACGAGTTCGAGGCATTCGAGAATCTTGTTGCGGAAGGGATTCTGCCGTCGACCTTCTTCACTTACTTGCGCCATCTGATGCAACATGGGGATCAGCTCAATTTCATTTTTGTGGGAACGCGGCGCCTGGAAGAAATGACCACGGATTATTGGTCCGTATTGTTCAATATCGCTTTATACCGTAAGATCGATTTTCTGAACACCGCTGCCGCCACACGCTTGATTACAGAGCCGGTAGCCCCCAAGCTTATTTACGATGACCTGGCCTTGGATAAGATTCTGCGCGTAACGGCGGGTCACCCTTACTTTTTACAGTTGGTGTGCTACACGCTCGTGAAGCGGGCTAATACCCAACGTACCGGCTACGTCACTATCTCCGATGTGAATGCAGCCGTTGACGAAATGCTTAGCTTGGGGGAAGTCCATTTCGCCTATTTATGGCAACGCTCTACGCCCACGGAACGCGCTCTGCTGACGGCCGTAGCTCACCTAATGGACCGCAATGCCTCATTCTATCCTGAGGACTTGCTCCGCTATTTGGAACCATATGCAGTGCAACCCGATCCGGCGGCGGTGACCGCGGCACTTAACCGTCTGGTCGAGCGAGATATCCTACGCGAAGTTACCGAAGAGGGGAGAGCGCTTTACGAGTTGAAATTAGGTCTGGTTGGTCTGTGGGTTGCACAAAACAAGAGTCTGAGTAAGCTATTCGCCGGAAATGGCTCAAACGGTTTTGAAAAACCTCTGGGCGAAGCGGTAGGCTCGTAGATTTTAATCGTCTAGTTCTTTAGGTCTCCAGACCTGGACCAGTGGCTCCACGTTATCAAGCGCCAAGTCGGCCCAATGGTCGATGTTTGGAGTAATCTGGGCCAATGCTGCAGTTGGCATTCTGACCCATTCGCCACTCAATTCCTCCACGAGCTCCTCAATCCCTGGGTTATGTCCTATAACCATTACCCGCTGGTGCTTATTCTGGACTTCGTGCAGAATATCTATATAGGCTGCCGGCCAGGCATGGTAGAGATCGCGAGTATATTGGATCTCAGACTGGTAGTCGCAGGCAAGCGCCACGAATTCGGCCGTCGCCTTTGCCCTGACGGCCGACGATGAAATAATCAGGTCTGGAACCAGTCCCTCACGCGCTAGAAGTTGACCCATACGCGGTGCATCATTCTTACCTCGCTTGTTGAGCGGCCGTTCATGATCGCTCAAATCGGGGTTCTTCCAACTTGATTTCGCATGTCTGAGAATGAGTAAAGTTTTCATATTCTGGATTGTCAGCTTCTATGTGAAAAAGAACCGGGTTCCTGTACTGAGTTGAAGAGGGTCGCTTGTAAAAGGAACCCGGTTCTTGTTGGGTTCACTATACGTCGTCTATCGACTCAACTATTTGCGCCACAAGGCCATACTCTTGCGCCTCTTTAGCGGACATCCAGAAATTACGGTCGGTGTCTTCTTCCACTTTTTCAACAGGCTGACCGGTCTGGCGAGCAAAGGTCTCGTTTAGACGCCGGCGCATCTTTAGGATCTCTTCAGCCTCAATGGCAATATCGGCGGCTTGACCACGGGCACCGCCCATAGGTTGGTGCAATAGAAAACGGGTGTTAGGCAAACTAAAGCGATTCTCCTTCTCCGCAGCGGCAAAAATGAGCGCTGCGGCGCTGGCCACCCAACCAGTGCCAATAACCTTCACCGGTGCCTGGACAAAACGCATCATGTCAAATATAGTATCTCCAGATTCCACATGTCCACCTGGCGAATTGATAATCAATTTGATGGGTTCGTCTGATTCAGCCGAAAGTACCAGTAGCTGCCCTGAAATTCGCTGGGCCATTTTCATATCAATTTCGCCAAACAGGAGGATAGTCCTGGTTTCCAGCAATTTCTGATGGAGTGGCGTAAAGCCCGCGTTTTCTTCGTTTTCCTCTTTTTCGCCGTTTTCCTCGGCAAAGATATGCATGGTTTTCTCCTGATGTTCAATTTCTTGACAATGATGGATCAGTTGTATTAGATCGGCGTAAGTTTACCAGATTTTCGCTAGCCCAGAATAAAGGACGCGGGCAATATGTTACCCACGTCCCAGTTAGCATACCGGTATTATCAGCCCGGATTTAGAGATTAAGGTTGGTGAATGCACTCTTCCCCGGGTACACGGCCGTATCTCCTAAGTCATCCTCAATACGCAACAACTGGTTATATTTGGCTACACGGTCACTGCGTGCCGGAGCGCCAGTTTTGATCTGGCCTGCATTTAAAGCAACAACCAGATCTGAAATGGTAGCATCTTCCGTTTCACCGCTACGATGTGACACGACCGCAGTCCATCCGTGTCGCTGAACCAATTCCACAGCAGCAATGGATTCAGTCAGAGAACCGATCTGGTTCACTTTACACAAAAGGCTGTTCGCCGCATTCCGTTCGAAAGCAGTCTGGATACGATTAACATTAGTCACCAACAAATCATCGCCGACAAGTTGCACCCGGTCTCCTAACCGTTTAACAATCAGTTCCCAGCTGTCCCAGTCATCTTCATCCAGGCCATCTTCAAGAGAAACGATGGGATAGCGATCGACCCAGCTAGCATAGAGATCCACCATTTCTGCGCCTGATAGCTTTCTCCCTTCCGATGCCAGGTGATACTTGCCATCTTCATAAAACTCCGAAGCTGCGGGATCCATAGCAAGCATGATATCGTCACCAGGACGATATCCGGCCTTTTCGATACCTTCCATTATCAGGTCGAAAGCTTCACTGTTGGCCTTCACTTGAGGCGCATAGCCACCTTCATCACCAACAAGGGTACGGTGTCCACGACTGTTCAATACCTTCTTTAAGGTCTGGTAGATTTCTGCGCACCAGCGCAATCCCTCGCGAAATGTTGGCGCTCCGACGGGCATGATCATAAATTCCTGCATGTCGGCGCCTCCTGGCGCATGCTTACCACCGTTCATGACATTCATCATGGGCACCGGCAAAGTTCTAGCTGACACACCACCCAGGTATCGATAGAGCGGCAATCCAACGCTTGCTGCCGAAGCGTGTGCCGTTGCCAACGATACTCCTAAAATAGCGTTGGCCCCAAGCCGGCCCTTGTTTTCTGTACCATCCAACATAATCATAGCTTCATCTATTCCAGCCTGATCTTTGGGATCCCAACCTTCAATCGCTTCGGCTATTTCCGTATTGACCGCTTCAACTGCCTGAAGAACACCTTTACCGCCATAACGGCTCTTATCACCGTCACGCTTTTCTACCGCCTCATGGACGCCAGTAGAGGCACCCGACGGGACGATGGCCCGCCCCGCAGCCCCATCAGCCAACACAACTTCCACTTCTACTGTGGGATTGCCTCGTGAATCCAATACTTCCCGTCCGTAAACTGACTCAATATGGTTCATTACAACTCCTTAATTCTTGCTCCATAATGGTTATGTCTCTTGTATTTAGTAAATCTAGTCGTGATTTCCAATCCACGCTGGAAGAGCGCGAAACTGGTTTCGCGGTTACAGAAGTTACTTCCAAAGCATAAAGCAAATTCCTACCTCTCATATTTAGTTTACAAGCTATCTGTACTCGTTAGCATTCGTTTTTAAAGATACGGCTCGGGTCAGAATATACTGGATGAGCCGTCTGTCAGCAACCATTAAGGCGACGTTCTTATGCTTGCCAACTGTTACTGGCCCAGCTATAACTCCTACACTATGTCTGGTAAACAATTAGCCGTAGAGACACATCCCCTACACCAACTCTGGCTCAAACTATCCAGTGAACTGGCTAGTGTGTTTGACGCGCACTATGTCTGCGCGACGATTGCTTCGGAAATTACTGCCCAAACGTCAGCGATGAGTGTCGTCGGCATCCGCGATCTCCAGCAGCCGCACTATAATGTATGGATTTGCCGGCCTGACGGTGAACTGATGCAACAGCGCTGGCCAGTCGCCAAAGCCTCTTTTGAACCCATACTTGAGGCCGGATGCTCAATCCGGCTTAAGAAACTCGAACAATCTGTCACAGAATTGATCAACAGCGAATTATGGATACTACCAAAAGAGGACCTTTTGGCCGTGCCCTTCCCGTATCTTTCCTCCTATAGCCAGATAACTCCGCCCGGTGTACTATGTTTGATTGATGCTGATAATAAATGGTCTTTAGACAATCGCTATCTGGACGACCTTTCCCGGAGCATGACTGTCTATCTGGATCGCGCCTTCTTGCGACTACGAGTCGATCAGCAAGCAGTAGAATTCGACGTGCTATCAGACATCGGCAATAAGCTGACCTCCACATTAAGCATGGACAATGTCTTCCAACAGCTTTCAGGCACAATTCGCCGTACTTTACATGTTGAATCTCTTTCGGTGGGGCTGTCCGAAGCTCATACAGGTGACATTGTCTTTGTTGAACAGCTTTTGGGCTCTCAGTTTGATAACTTGGCGCAAATTCGAGTTAAACGGGGACAAGGGATCGCCGGTTGGGTCGCCGAACACGGGGAGCCAGTGATCGTCAACGACACCTATGCTGATAAAAGATTTTACGCTGGATCGGACAGGCGTTCTGGGTTTAAAACGAATTCTATGCTGTGCATTCCGCTACAAGTCGAACAACAAACTATTGGCGTATTGCAAGCTATCAACCGGCAGTATGGAGAGTTTACCAACCACGATCTGCAATTGCTGCAAGCTATAGGTGGGCCACTGGCAGCGGCTATCGAAAACGCCCGCCTTCATACGGATGTTGTGGCTGAAAAACAACGGGTGGAAACGTTATTCGCCAGCATGTCTGATGGCGTGTTAACCATCACCAAAGAGGGGCTCATCACGCGAGCTAACGAGGCGTTCGGCGCCTTATTGCTCAACAGCGCGAGCAGTCTGTCCGGGGAACCGGCCGCAACGGCCGTCCGCCTAAAGGAGGGCAACCTGGATGGTTTCATCGCGACCGTCCTGGACATCGATGAAGAGCATGCACAGATGATAGCCGATCTCCTACGGGATGATGGCAGCTTCGTACCAGTGCTTATCAGTGGCGCACCGATTTGGAAAGAAAAAGGAAAAGCGAGCGAAATCATTCTTACCTTTAGTGATCTGAGCCAAGTTCGCGAAGTTGAGCGTATGAGGGAGGATCTTTTCCAGGCCGTTGCCCATGAATTACGTACGCCGCTGGCTACCATTCTTATGTATGCGCGACTGCTGCGCGAAGGCAAAGCTCGGGACAAGGAAAAAGCAGCCCGATTCCTGGGCGTGATCGAGCGTGAAAGCGACCGGCTGCAACGGATGGTGCGCCGTATGATGCAGCTGGCGAGACAGGAAGCAAGTGAACTGCAGCGAAGCCCACAAGCCGTGTATTTGAGCCCAATGTTAGAAGAGCTGCTTCCACCTCTGGCCGACCAAGCTGTGGAAAAAGGGTTGCTTTTTCGTCAGAAGATCGAACCTAACCTGCCACCGGTACTTGGCGAACGTGAACAGCTGGAAGAGATCTTCGGCAATCTTGTTGTTAATGCAATCAAGTTTACGCCGGCGGGTTCGGTGAGTATCTCTGCCACAGCCAATGAAGATCACGTTATTATTGAGGTCTCTGATAAGGGTATAGGCATTCCACAGGAAGCACTGCCTAACCTGTTTAAGCGATTCTATCGAACGCAAACCGCCGTTGAACGGGGTATCGCGGGAACGGGATTGGGTTTGTATATGGTCAAACGAAATGTTGAGAACTATAATGGAACCATCACAGTCTCGAGCAGCGAAGATGAAGGCACTACGTTTACGGTCACCTTCCCTGTCTATCAAGAGTAGGTGATGTTGCTTCGTAAAACTGATTCAAGCACCATTTAGTGTAGAAATATGAATGCGATTTATCTCGATCATGGGGCCTCCACGCCTGTACACCCACAGGTTATGGAAGCAATGTTACCTTATTGGACAGAAGTCTATGGGAACCCTTCATCTTATCACGAATTCGGTCGTTCAGCGGCCGTTGCCCTTGAAAAAGCACGTGCATCTATCGCTACTGTGATACATGCCCAGCCTCATGAAATTATCTTTACTGGCAGCGGTTCTGAAAGTGACAACCTGGCCTTACGGGGTGTTATGTGGACCGGGCGCGCCCAAGGATTTGGCAATCACCTGATCATAAGTAGCATAGAACATAGCGCTATCAAACGTACGGCCGATCAACTGCGCGAACTCTTCGGCTTTGACGTGACGATCATTGCAGTAGATAAGTACGGCCGTGTGCGCATGTCTGAACTCGAAGCAGCGATCCGGCCTGACACAGCCCTAATCAGTATCATGGCTGCCAACAACGAAGTTGGCACATTGCAACCAATTGAGGAAATTGGGCAGATCGCCCGCCAGCACAATATCCTTTTTCACACGGATGCAATCCAGGCGATAGCGGTTCAGCAATGGGATATGTCTGCCATGCCCATCGATCTTCTTAGTATAGCTCCTCACAAATTCTACGGCCCGAAGGGGATCGGCGTATTATACGTTCGGGGTGGCGTCATGCTGCAGCCGGCCGTTACCGGAGGGGGACAAGAAGGTGGGCTTAGGCCAGGAACCGAAAATGTTGCATATGCCGTGGGCGCGGCAGAAGCGCTTCGCTTGGCGATCGAGGAGTTGCCGCAGACGCTCATCCACTATCGAAGCTTGCGTGATAGACTGATTGACGGCATAACAGCCGCTTTTCCAGAGCACTGCATTTTGACCGGTCATCCACGACAGCGGCTACCGCACAATGCCAGCTTCGCCTTCCGCAACATTTCCGGCAATGATTTGCTTATGCACTTGGACGTCGCCGGTATCGCCGCGAGCAGCGGTTCAGCTTGTAAGAGCGGGGATCCGAAACCATCAGCAACTTTAGAAGCCTTGGGTTTAAGTTCGGAGTGGACAAAAGGCGGGTTACGTTTGACCGTGGGCCGCCAGAATAACATGGAAGATATTGAATTCACAGTAGAGACTTTGCCACCCATCATCGAGAAGCTGCAAAAATTGAGCAAAGTATTCCAGTGACAGAGTTAAGTAAACTCCGGCGACCCGAGGAGGGTACCGCTACTCAAGAAAAGAATAAGAAGCGCGTTGTCGTGGCCATGAGCGGTGGTGTGGACAGTTCAGTCGCGGCCGCTTTGCTGGTCAAAGAGGGCTACGAGGTCATAGGCATGATGATGCGCTTATGGAGTGAACCCAGCACGATAGGTGGCGTAATAGGCAACCGTTGTTGCACGCCAAATCAGATGGCTGATGCCCGCCACGTCGCCAATCACCTCGATATTCCATTCTATGTTGTGGACGTGCAATCCCACTTTCGCGAAAGCATCGTACAATTTTTTATCGACGAACATCTGGCCGGCCGCACACCCAATCCCTGCGTCGAATGTAATCGTAAGATTCGTTTTACTTACTTGCTTGAACAAGCCTTGGCGCTTGACGCACAGCACTTGGCCACGGGTCACTATGCCCGTACACGGCTGGTCAATGAAAAATATCAGATTCTCAAGGGCGTGGATGAGGATAAGGACCAGTCATATGTCCTGCACGTGTTAAATCAATATCAAGCAGCTCACGTTCTTTTTCCGGTCGGCCAATATAAGAAAATTGAGGTGCGGGAGTTGGCCCGCCGCTTTGGCTTGATGGTAGCGGGCAAGCATGATAGCCAAGATCTTTGTTTCTTAGCAGACGGCGACTATCGCCGCTTCCTGGAAGATTACAGTGAACGCGCCATTCAGCCCGGCCCTATCATCACCGAAACAGGACAAGAGCTGGGCCAGCATACTGGTCTACCATTCTATACCATCGGCCAGCGCAAGCGATTGGGGATCTCCGCATCGCAGCCTCTTCATGTGTTGCATAAGGATAGCAGTCGTAATGCTCTTGTGGTTGGTCCGCGTGACGCCTTAGCCCAAGAAGTCTTGATCGCCCGTGATGTGAACTGGATTGCCGGCAACCCTCCAGCAGCATCTACACCTATCCAAATCAAGATTCGCTATAAAGCGCAGCCGGTGGCGGGTTTCGTTTCAGTCCAAGAAAATGGGGGTGTTTATGTGGCATTTGATGAGCCGGTATTTGGTGTAACGCCCGGTCAGGCGGTCGTTTTTTATGATAACGAGATTTGTCTGGGAGGTGGTTTGATCACAGACCAAAGTGCAGCTGACAAAAACATGATGCTTAAGGGGCAAGAAAAGGACCCACTCATATGAGCGGCACTGCATCCAGCATCGTCTTAGGATTCTTGCTATCTACGGCCTATGGCACACTGTTTCACGTCCTGATTGGGGGGCCTGCTAGGCGGCTCATTCTTTACTTGATTGCTGCTTGGTTAGGTTTCGCTATCGGGCACTTCCTCGGCGATATATTATTGATAGATTGGTTTCGTCTAGGTCCGTTAAACTTGCTTAGCGCCAGCGTGGGCTCGTGGATCGCCTTATTTGCCAGTTGGTGGCTCGCAGGTCGTGCAAACTGAAGTTTTGAACCGTGCTTTTATTGATGATATACTTGATTAGTCAGGTACATGGCTAGGTATTGAATATGAGTAGCATACAACCTCCTGTAGAATACCAGGAAAATCAAGAAAATCAGCGCGAGTTTATCCCTCGGCTTTATGTTGCCATAGGCATCATTGTCGCCCTCGTTCTCGCGGTTCTGTTTATTTTGGGCATTATCTGGGTGGCGAATAATTATGCCGCAACCGTCGAAGCCTTGCGTGACGTCATGATCATCGCTCTGGCTCTAGTGTCCTGCATCTTTGGGATCACGCTGATGCTGTTGTTTGTCATGGTTGTGCGGCTACTCAACATGCTTGAATTTGAGATCAAACCTATATTGGAGAAGACGAACGAGACGCTGGGCACCGTGCAAGGCACAACATCTTTTGTAAGCCAGAATGTGGTGCAGCCTGTTACGAAGGCAAGCAGCTATGTCGCCGGTTTTCGCAGAGGGGTAGCAGTGTTGTTTGGCGATCCTAGAAAGAACCTGCCAGATTGATACGGAGAAAAATATGAATGATAACAGCAGTGAATTTGGCGCATTTCTAGCCGGCTTTGTGATAGGTGGATTGGTTGGCGCAGCAGTCGCCTTGATATTGGCACCCCAATCCGGATCAGATACACGATCCCAGATCGCTGGCAAAAGCCATGATTTGCGTGAAGCAGGTGGACGTCGCATGCATCAAGCACGAGAGTCGACAGATGCTTATATTCATGGTCTCGGTGATACCACCAGTGACAGCAACAGCCAGACGCAGCAACAGGCCCGAATCATCCTTGATTCCGGCAGGAAGCAAGCAAACGAATTGGATGAAAACGGGGACGGCGCGCCTGAAGGCGACGCCGACGCGAACACCGGCGCCTAAAGCGATCAACCCAGCGACTTCATTTTATTACAATGTAATAGCAGCCTGACATTCTTTCTTGTATCGTTCAGGCGCTCCATCAAGGTAATAGTGGGACCGCATTTTTTGCCAGTTCTGCGGTTCACTCAGGCTTGCTTGTATCGCCTGAGCTTTGTTATTACCTGGTAAGCAAGTTGGCTTGGGTTGTTGAAGAATAAATTGATTCAATTATGACGAAAGTGGAGCAAACTTCGCTAGCAGAGTTGGTCGAGAATCTGCCCGAAAGCATTAATAAGAAAGCTAAACGCAGAATTGTTGCTGCCTTCGATTTCGCGGCTGCCGCTCATAAAGAGCACGTGCGGGAATCTGGCGAGCGTTATCTTGATCATGACTTGGCCGTAGCACAGATATTATTGCCCCTGGATGTCGATTCTAATACGTTGATCGCTTGCCTGCTTTATGACATTCTCCTGCCACATACAGATGTTACCGTCAAGGAGATCAAGAAACGATTTGGACATGAAGTGGCCTCGCTTGTCAAAGGGCTCTCCAATCTTCAAGAGTATGCTCAACGTACGCAATACACCAAGGGTACTAACGGAGACGTGGACAAACGCGAGTTGGAGGTTATCCGTAAGGCTATTCTTTCCATCATCGAAGGGGATATCCGGATTATTTTGATCCGCACAGCAGACTGCTTGCAAGATCTTCGTAAAGCAAAAGGTTTTAGCCAAGAACGACAGATAGAAATCGCTTCAGTGGCAATGCATATCTATGCACCATTGGCCAACCGTCTAGGAATTTGGCACCTCAAATGGGAATTAGAAGATTTGGCATTCCGTTACCTTGATCCTGACAATTTCAATACCATCGCGGATCAACTTGCCGAACGGCGTACTGAGAGAACCAGAAAGGTCGAGTTGGAAGCCGCCAAATTACAGGCAAGCATCCAGGACCTGGGACTAATCGGCGAAGTTACCGGGCGTTCCAAGCACATCTACTCCATTTATCGCAAGATGAAGCGCAAGGATCTGAGTTTTGAACAAATTAGTGATATTCAGGCGCTACGTGTGATCCTATATCCTACCGATCCTGAAGCATATGCGGCCAAAAATTTGAAGGAGAAAACTGACGAAGAACGCAGTCTCTGTTACCAGGTTCTGGGTATCGTTCACGGCTTGTGGCAACCGATACACGGGGAATTTGATGATTACATCGCCACCCCAAAACCAAATGGCTATCGTTCTCTGCACACGGCTGTTATGGATACGGATACGGGGCAAAAACTGGAAGTACAGATTCGTAGTCTACGCATGCACGAAGAAGCGGAGAAAGGAATTGCGGCCCATTGGGCGTACAAGGAAAACGAGGCACGAATTAGTGCTTCGGCGCAGCGACGAATCCAGACTCTACGTGATTTGTTAACAACCCTGCAAGAAACGGAAGATGATGAAGCGGGACGAGAAATAGTGGAGACGGAGCTGTTGGCTGAGCGTATTTATGCCTTCACCCCGAACGGTGACGTCGTAGAATTACCCGTTGGAGCAACACCTATCGACTTTGCCTATCAGATTCACACCGCAGTTGGCCATCGTTGTCGCGGCGCGCGGGTAAATGGCAAAATGATCAGCCTTGATCACAAACTAAAATCAAGCGACCGCGTAGAAATCATCACCAGCAAGCGTGGCGGGCCAAGTCGAGACTGGATGAACGCCAGCCTTGGCTATACAGGCAGCGCCCGAACCCGCAGCAAAATTCGCCAATGGTTTCGCACTCAAGAGCGAGGCAAGAATATTCAGCAGGGTCGTGAAGTCGTTGAACGCGAGTTGAAACGCCTGGGACTTGGCGATTCCTATACCATTGAGGAGATTGCGACGGCCCTCAAATACGACGACGTCAAGGATTTCCTGGCTAAGGTCGGTTTTGGGGATATTCAGAGCGCGCAGATCAGTGGCGCGCTCATGCTGATGCAAAAAAGCCTAAAACCGGCCGATGAGGAATTGCGTCCTTTGCTCCTACCAAAACGGCCTAAATCAAAAGGGTTGACTGTTTTGGGCGCCAGCGGGCTACCAACCAAAATGGCCAAATGCTGTAATCCTATTCCACCTGAACCCATCGTCGGTTACATCACGCGGGGTCACGGGGTGACGATCCATAGTCAGGACTGCAGGCAACTGGCAGCCATCACCGATAGGGAAAGGATTACGAAAGAGGTCGACTGGGGCCAGGAAACAGACACGTATCCTATTCCGATTGTAGTGCAGGCATACCGCCGGCCCAATCTGATCGATGATATGGCCAGCATTCTGCGGGGGCAACAGATCACAGCGCCTAAAACCAAAACGCTCTCCACGGAAAGTATCTTGACGGTATATCTTGAGGTGGAAGTGAACAGCCTGGAGCAGTTAAATTGGCTGCTTAAGAAGTTCGAAGCTCTGCCTAATGTAATCGAGGCAAAGCGGCAACGCTGGTCATGATGAGGGCTGCTTCAAGCTGAACCAGGCGTAAATGACCGGAGGCTAAGGGGGCGTTAACGGAACCCCTTTTTCATCAAGTAGAAGAGAGCGCTTACCACCGTCTTGGTGCACAGTCAGCTCAGACGTACGCAGATCAAAATGGAATTCCTGTAATTCTTCACGACCATCCTTCAGCGATAACACGAGGTGGCCCCAGACGGCCGTGTCGCTTCGTCCTCGCAAACGCAGCGCAGCGCCCTGCCATCGACAATAGTAAACGAGTGCTTTCATCCTAACCTGATCCGTTAGTGTTTCGCATGAGTAAAAACAACGAAAACATTTACCAATATACGGATGTCATTCTGACCACGGCCCTGTCACTGGCTCCTACGCCGGAGTGTGACGAACCACAACAATCCACCCAAGACCAGCACAATCATAAGGAAAAACAAATAAGGTGACCAATCGACTTCTGGCGAATCGCCGGATTCCTGGTCCAAGGTGTTTTGCTCGAAGGAGGGTAAGGGAAGAGCGCTTTCGGCTTTTGAGTCCGCTGGGGCTGATGCCGGCGGCGAAGCCCCTGGCACGCGACATACTTCGTCAAAAGTAATGTCCGGTGGTGGGGAGGCTTGGTTGACAGCGCCGGGCCCCCATGACCAACCTTCAATCGCCCCGGGTTCAACCACGTAAGCGGAGGCGCCCCCCTGGGAGTATTCCCAGTTTTCTCCCAATCTGTGCCAGTACGACCAATAAACGCAATCTCCCCCGCCTTTGCATTGACAAAGGCAATCATTGGCCGGACAGCCGATTTCATCAACACGACAGACTAGCGTGCCCAAACCCTGTACCCCAACCTCAAGCTTCACGCTCGATCGTTGCAGTAACTCGTAGCCGGATATCTGCGGCTCGTCAAATTCCACGCAGAACGTGCGTACATCGTCGTCAGTATAACGTATAACCAGGGCGGCTTGATTATCTGGCTGAGCGCGCATTACCGGCGGCATAGAACAGATAATCGCAAGCAAAATAACCTCCAATAAAAGCACACCTCGGGCCTTCATCTTTCCCCTCTCAAAGTGATCAAACCGTTGTTAAGGCTGAGCGATCACTGCTGGGATAGCCTGAACCGTGGCCAAGAAATTGTCAACCGGCCCCTGGCCAAAATCTGCCTGAAATGCCCCAGTGCTGCTCTGGTAGGTCATCAAAGCGCTGAGAGGGGTATTGCCATCCTGTGACCAATCGCCATCATCAGCATTATAATTCTCGCCGGCGGATGCCAGAGCCTGGATCACCAAGGCGGTACTGTTGGCATTCTCGCCAAATCCTGGGCCGTATTCCCATCCGCCGGAAGGCAACTGGCTTCCAGCCAGAAACTGAAGCGCTTTGGCCAGCGCCGCATCATCGGCAGATACACCCGCAGCAGATAAGGCCATGATGGATATGGCGGTGGCGTCTGGATTTTGCAGAGTGCCAAAGCCATCATCCCACGAGCCATCTTCCGCTTGCTGGTCCTTGAGCCATTGCACGGCGTCGTCTGGGATCGGTTCATTTACGGCCGCTAGAGCCCGGATCGCCAAAGATTGATTAAATGCATCGGCGGTGTTATAGGGCCCGGAAGGCGTAGCTTGCTCAATAAGCATCTTAACCCAATCGGTTCCGGCGAATTCTCGAGGGTCTTGATTGGCTTCAACCAAGGCCAGGATCGCCTTGCCAGCGTTGCCTCCTGATCCTTCCACATAGGCTGTCAAAGAGGAAACATTTTCTCGCAGGTAGCTCACCGGCGTGTTCTTGCGATCGGCATAAGGTTTATCCGGGGCTTGGCCCATACTGGCAATGGCCTGAATCGCGTCTATAGTCGAGGGAATATTTGAAGCGGGTTGGCCGGTTTCAAAATCTGTGCCATATCCACCATCGTCGTTCTGATTGTTCTCGATAAGCCAGATGACCCCTGCCTGCGCAGCCTCGCTCTTGATAGATGTGTCTTGAATTGTCTCTGTCGCCACACATCCGACCAAAACCAATAGTGGCAATCCAAGGATAAGAGATAAGATTCGACTGTTTTTTATAATGTACACGCCAGGTTCTCCTTCTGGTTCAGGGCAGCAGTCATTCGCATTGTGCGCTGTTGCACTTGATTACCCTAATATGATGATATGTGGCCCGACGCGAATATGGGATGGGGCAGCGTATAGAGCAGATAACAATAAACCCGATACCTAAGGTATCGGGTTGAGGAAAGACCGCCATGTTGCTGTCGTTACCAACCCTAATCCGCGAGGGCTGAAATGCGGTACCTCAGACGGTCGACCTGACTTAACAGGTGAGAATAATTTACTTGACCTGTTTTCACAGTTGCGGGACAGTACTGGACTCCCAACCAGCAAGAAGAACTATGCCGGCTGGCCACCAGTTTCGCCG
Source organism: Chloroflexota bacterium (assembly GCA_009937635.1). Lineage (GTDB taxonomy): Bacteria > Chloroflexota > Anaerolineae > Promineifilales > Promineifilaceae > JAACFF01. Next base: position 9,571 of record JAACFF010000008.1, on the reverse strand, counting down.
CTGGCAGCTTAGCGCTGCCCGGTCCGGCCCTTACGGGCACGAACTCCAGAGGTAATACGTATGCTTGTTAAATTGTTAAGTGGTGAAGTTTAGCACAGCGCAATAAGGCGTCAAGATTTCTGGCCTGCGCAAAAACCTTCAGTGTTGCATGGTCACTTATACATTTACGTTGATTGCGCTGCCGGATTCGTATCGGCGAAGGCCATAATAAAAAACGGCCGAAGTCAAAAGCCAGATAAACAGAACAACCGCCCACATACCAAGCAAAAGTATCCCCTCACGTCCTTTTATGATTTCCACGGGCACGGCACCGATGAAGAAGGCAGGGATTGCCGTATAGAGGAGAAAGCGTGATGCGCCGGAAAAGAGGGTGTGCGGGTAAAGGGAAAAGGTCAGTAAGGCATTGGCCATTTGCTGGCTGGCGTATTGGGCATTGCCCATATAAAAAGCCAATGATCCAGCAATGGTGGCAAAACCGATATAGATAAGCGCCGCCGGAATACAGACAGCGAAGAAGAAGAACCAGTCAAGCAAATGTAGACGGGCAGCAAACAGAAAGGCGAGTAGACCAAAGCTGATATCGCCAACGCCAGATACTTGCACACGGGAAAAGATGACATGCAACAATAAGTTTCGCGGAAGGACAAGGTAGTAGTCAAGGCGGCCTTGGGCGATCAGGTAAGCGAGATTGGCACCCGTATTGCCGGCAAAGAAGCTGCCTAGACCGAAACTAAAGGCGACGACGGCAAACAACAAGTAGATGTCGCCAATGTCATAACCGCGTACTGAGCCAAATTGGTTGAAGAAAATCAGCCAAAAAACGAAATAGATGCCGTTGTTGATGAACATGAAGACGATCTGAGTGATAAAGCTGGCCCGGTATTCCATAGACGAGGCAAGATTTACAGCCGTAAGCGCACGAAAGAATGATAATTCGGCAGCCATTCGTGATAGTCGTCTTCTCATCCAAAAATATCCTATATTCCATTAGGAAGTTCAGCTTGATGGTACACCGTGATCCTTACCCGCCGTTGACGACCAAACGCCGCGTTGCCCAACGGTACTGTAAGGTTAAAAGTGATCCCATGACCAAAATCCAGAACAGTTGCAATGCCAGCGTATATAGGAACAACTGCCACTCAAAAGCTACAAATAACTTTGCCGGAGCATAATTGACCTGGCTGAAAGGCAAAAGCCGGGCGATTTGCTGCAACCACGGAGGCAAAAAGTCGAGCGGAATCAGCAATCCGCCCAAGATAAAAATCAACTTCTGGTAAATAAGACGAAAAGAGAACGTATCTTCAGTGACAAAAGCCAGTAATCCGATGCTACTGGCCATAAAGAAATCAAGCACAAGAGCCAGGAAGAGGACAAGCAAGAAAGGCGACAAACTCTGCAAGGTGATAGAGGGGGGGCCAACGCTCCAAAGTACAATTGGCAACCCCAGCAAGAAGACCAAAGCCATTTTTATCACGGTTTCGCCCAGGCCATTGAAGAAATGGTAAAAAAGATAATTGTAGGGACGACTGAGCGTATAGGCGATAGAGCCATCCTTCACTTCATCAGAAATGCGTTGGTCGTGACGGAATTTGCCTAATTCGATCATTTCGGCAATGAGGAAGTACCAGATGGTATCGGCCAAGGTTAGACCGGCGATCGCATTCGTGTCCTGGGACTCATAAACGGCCGACCACAATTGCACGAAGATGAACATGATTAAAATGATGAAGACGGCTCGGCCCAAAGCGTCCCACACGTAAGCTAATTGGTTCTGAAAGTTTGTCTGCGTGATAGCACCATACTTGATGCTGATGAGACGAACCCGGGCAGTGAACTTGCTATTCAGCATCGATCACTCATTCCAAACCGTATAAAAACAGCGATCATAATCGTGGGGCACCAAACGCTCGTAATCTTGCTCCGGCGCGATCAGACGGAAAAATCCATCATCAGCAATGACCAGCCAGTGACCATCAGCCGACCAATCAAGAAACGGGAACCTGGCCGGAACAACGGGGAAACTGTAAGGGAGTGTTTTGGTTTGATTGCGTTCAAGATCGTGTAGGTGGATGGTCCACGTGCTGTTGTCATCGCTTTTCAGCTCGCTGAGCACCAGCCAACGGCCGTCGGGAGATACTATGAACGGTGGGAAACCAGTGGGCGTGAGTAAGACAGGTGTACCCCAAGGGGCTCCCTCTCTGCGCAGACGTAGTATAATCTGGCCAGCAGCTTCTTGATCTTTCCCATCAGGCAACCGATAGGTGAAGATAAAGTAGTGACCAGACTGATTTCTGACTCCAGAGGCGCTGATAAGTAGTAGGTTCGGGTCCGTAGGGCTTGCTTCCACATAATTAATGAATAGCTCCCCATTCTCTTCAATCCCCGCCGCACGGCCGAGGTCGTTGCCATCAAAGAGCACACGCACCTTATCCTCGTTTGTGTTTCCTATCACAACTTGGCCGGTTCTACCGGTCTCATCCGTCGTGAAACGAATGAAGGCAAAGGTACTATCGTCCAGCCAGAAGGGGTTGAACCCGTTACCGAATGAACGGCGAGATTGCGCTGTTTCATCGCCCAAGACGATATCGGAATTAACCGCGATCAACGTGTGCCGGCCATCAGGCGCCCAGGCCGTAAAGCCGGGCAGCGCCTGTAAGTCACATCCTGCATCGTCACATGAATGCAGATCGAGCCAGGCGTCCGTCGTCGAGGTCCAGTTTTCCGATCGGCCTTGCAGCAAGAGGCGGGCTTGGTCATCAGGCGCGGCCCATCCAATCGGACGAAAGGGCAATAGAGCAAGATCTTCATCCAGTAGCAAGGATTCATGATCTGCCTGCCACTGCAATATGTGCAAACGATCATCGATAATGTCTGGGGTAGCCACTTGAAGGATCACACCGTTATCATTGGGCAAAGCTGTCATGTAATAGAAAGCGTGATCTGGTAATTCGGCCATCCAGGTGTCCAGTGCGATATCATAACGAAAGAGACGCAGACCTCCGCTCGGAAAATTAAAGCAGAGCGTGCGGATAGATTTGTCCGGCAAAGGAATAGGGGCACCAGTGAGAGAACGAAATTCCTCGATGATCCCCCGAGTATAACCCTTATAAAACGCCTGATAGCTATCCTCATCCAGAGGGTACCCGATCAGAGTTGGCGCCGGCAAATGGTACCCTCTGCCATCGTAAAACGGACCGGAGGCTTGGGCCAAGGCATCCAGCGACGATAGATCCGTATTCATCTTCAAAAACAGTTGTCTATCACCAGAGCAAACGTATGATTCAGTCATTTGCCCATCATCTCGCGCAGCACAAATAGCTTGCAGGTCTGTCTCCAACTGACGGCCGATGCGCTGTGCCAGTTCAGCATCTCGTTGAGGATATTGCAACATAAGCAATTCACCTCTATTGGTCTGCCGCTCACCCCAAAACTCCTCATCAAAGGGCGATTGCAGCCAGCGCGAGTCCTGCAAATCATACATTACATTGTGCGATAAACGAACCACATTTCCGTCATATGGTTCTGCTCCAATTGTATATTCTTGTTCAAATGACACGAGAGCCCGATTCATTTCAGGAGCCAACGTCACTGTGGGCGCAGACGCGCTTCCCATTTGTACGTGAAAGCCCAGATTAGCCCGATCCAGAATCAATCCTTCGCCGAATAGTTGTTTCTGTTTATTGCGCCAAACCATATCATCACGGGACAATAGCAATACAAAAAGCTCCAGGTCCGCGTGGGCGATAGCTGCTTGCCAGAGCTCAAAGCTAGAAGCTACATCCTGCTTTACCTCTTCTTCTATACTTGACTGCCGTCGATTAAGCGTCCAGTAAGCCAGAACAAAGAGAGCTACTAGAATCAACAAGAACCAGGGACCAAACCTTTGCCGCCAACGCGCAGGCCTTCCCCGCACCTGAGAAGCGGTTTCGCCCAGGTCTTCGTCTTCGTCAGCTTGCCACTCAAACTGTGTTGTCTTCATCGGGCTAAGTTAATAGTTACCAACTTTCTTTGGTCGATAAATTCGGTTTTCTGATCTTAGAGAGAAGAGTTGGCAGCTATTGTGTATACTAGACAGCTAGGCGGTCTGAGCTGTATAGATTTCACTGATAATCTCTTCCAGAGGGGGATCGGCGATATTGATATCATTACAGCGCTGCACAGCCATAACCTTTTGCACTACTTCCTCTACAGGCACCTGGCTGCCGTCAAATTCGAGCTTAACACCATAAGTTCCCTGCTTAACAGTCCGCACGCCGGGCAGAGAAAATGGCGACTCCAATGCCTCGGCAAAACGTACGTCAATGACTTTGCGACGCAGGTATTGGCGCTTCAATACCGATGTGCGTTCGTCGAAAATCACTTGTCCATGGTTGACGATGATCACCCGCTTGCATAGATTTTCGATATCACCAGCATCATGGCTGGTCAGAAAGATAGTCGTTTCTTCCGCCTGGTTTAGCGTGCGGATAGCGTCGCGAATCTGCTGCTTAGCCACTACGTCCAGCCCGATCGTAGGTTCATCGAGAAAGATGACCTGCGGGCTGTGCAGCAAGGAAGCAGCAATTTCGCACTTCATACGCTGGCCGAGGCTAAGTTTGCGTACCGGAATATGCAACAGATCAGCGATTTGAAAAGATTCCACCAGAAAGTCGCGACGCTTCTTGTACGCCGCCATATCGAGCTCATATATACGGGCGAACAGGCGAAAGGAGTCCTCTGCAGGCAGGTGATACCATAGTTGAGGTTTCTGCCCGAAGATCGAGCCGATATGGTAACTCAGCCGGCGCCGTTGTTGCCAGGGGGTAAATCCCAACACGGTGGCCTGGCCTGCGCTGGGGTAGAGAATACCCGTTAGCATCTTGATCGTCGTCGATTTGCCGGCACCGTTGGGACCAATAAATGCCAGCATTTCGCCACGATTCAAGGAGAAAGAGACTTCCGTTACAGCTCGTACCTGCTGCGATTCTGTCTTCCACAAGGCTTTCAGGCTTCCGCGCAGACCGGGCTGTTTTTGCTTAACAGAAAACGTCTTGGCTAACCTAGTTACTTCAATGACCGGTTGTGCTTGCTCCATGATCTCTCCGGATGTGACCTATTTCTATACTTCGCAACCGATATAGAGCAGGTGATCGGACGCGCCGTGCAGCAATGGCTTCTGCCCGAGCCGGTAATTGAGATCTACCCACGCCTCCTACAATTCGCCTTCCACCTGGTTAATGGCTTCCTCGCGTCCGGCTACAATACCTTCACAACCGATCAGGATCAAAGTTTCAGAACCGGCTGATTCCATTAACGGCCGAATCTCTCCGGGATGAGCAAAGTAGAAATCGGGATAACGCGGTAATCTTTCCCATGCATACCAGGAATTGGCGTCATAATGATCTTCTACATATGGCATACAATACCAAACCGTTGTTCGCCCGCCAGGAAAGATCAGTCGATTAAGCTTCGCCCCGTCATCTCTTTTGGCTGGGAAATGCCCATCAGGTCTAGAATGGTGGGCGAGACGTCGGCCAGCTTTCCACGCGGGCGCAGATTGATGTAGCCGTCGGCGCCGATGACGAATAAAGATACGGGCTGGGTCGTATGGTATGTGTGAGGTTCACCCGTCTTATGGTCGAGCATACGTTCGCAGTTTCCGTGGTCGGCCGTGACAATGGCCACGCCACCCTTGGCATTAATCGCCTCCACGAGCCGGCCTGCGCACGCATCCACCGCTTCTACCGCTGCAACAGCTGCTTCTAAAACACCAGTATGACCCACCATATCCGGATTGGCATAATTGACGAGGACAAAATCATCATCAACATCAGACAGCCGTTGTAAGATCGCCTCGGTCAAGGGGTAGGCGCTCATCTCCGGCTGCAAATCGTAGGTGGCGACTTTAGGAGATGGTTCCAGGTGCCGCTCCTCGCCGCTGAATATCGCTTCACGCCCGCCATTAAAGAAGTAAGTTACATGGGCGTATTTTTCTGTTTCTGCGGCGTGAAACTGTCGCAGCCCTAGATCGCTCAACACCTCGGCCAGGGGGTTGACGATCTCTTGCTCAGGGAAAATGACCGGTGCGTTGAAGTCATCCTCATAAGATGTCATGGTAATGATGTCAACATCCTCGATGAAATCTCTTGCAAAACCATCGAAGTCACGGAACATGAAGGATTGCACAATCTGACGCATACGGTCGGCACGGAAGTTATAGAAAACAATGCAGTCACCCGGTTTTACTTTGACATCCCGTTCACGCACGTCGATGGCCACGGGAAGCATGAACTCGTCGGTGACGCCGGCATTATAAGAAGCTTGCATCGCTTCCTTGACCGATGTCGCCGTACGGCCGTCTTCGCCTTGATGGGTGGCGATCACATTGTAGCCTTTCTGAATACGCTCCCAACGCCTGTCGCGGTCCATGGTGTAGTAGCGACCGCTCACCGACGCTACGACAGCCGGATTTTCTTGCAAAAACTGCTGCAGATCTTCTGCAAATTTTATCCCGCTTTCAGGAGGAGTATCACGGCCGTCAGTAATAAGATGGATAATTGTGTCCAACCCTTTTTGCGCAGCCAACTCCAGCAAAGCATACATATGGCTGCTGTGACTGTGTACACCACCTTCGCCAAAAAGACCGATCACATGCAATTTGCCTTTGTTCTCTGTGAGTCGCCGCATGGCTGACAACAACACGTCATTGTCAAAGAAACTGCCATCAACGATGGACCTATTAATCCGTGTCAGATCCTGGTAAACAATACGTCCCGCTCCCAGATTAAGGTGCCCCACTTCCGAATTGCCCATCTGGCCATCGGGCAGACCTACCGCCTCACCTGAAGCATCGACGATGGATCGTTCCAAGGTGCTCATCCATCGATCATAATTGGGCGTGTGACCCAACATCACGGCGTTACTATCTTCTTTTCTACGTATGCCCCAACCATCCAGGATAATCAGCGCTACCGGTTTATATGCTCGCATTTCTTTTCACTTTCCTCCATATAGGTAAAAGGTATTGTACCATCTTCGACAAACTGCCTGAAAGCAAAACGGCGGGCAAATTGCCCGCCGCTTCTCTTAGCTCCTCAGGTTGGATTCGAACCAACAACCCTTCGGTTAACAGCCGAATGCTCTGCCATTGAGCTACTGAGGAATAGCGACGAAATTATATCAAATGGCCTACCCCTGTCAAGAAGATTGACACCATATGAAGTGGGGCTTAGCCCTGGATGCTAATGCCCTGGACACCGGCCAAGACACAAGCCATAATAATCTATGATAATGAAATGTGGGCGCGAATACAAGAATGTTAGATGTACAAGGTGAACAATCAGGCTTACGAATACCCAAGCTGTTCTCCTTGCCCTGGTTCTGGGTCCTTCTGGCTGCCGGATTATCTTTGGTGCTTTATTTATCCACAGCTCAATTACATATCAACAGCAGCAATCATCCCTATGCTACGGATGTGGGCGAGATTCAGAACGCCTTGCCTCGCTGGGGAACGATCCATCACAGCGGTTATCCTCTTTATACGGCCATAGGCTCCTTCTTTGTCACTGTCCTGGGCTGGATCGGCGTGCCACCAGCAGCCAGTGCGTCCATTTTCTCCGCCATGTTCGGGGCAACTACCATTGGCTTGATTGTACTTCTAGCACTGGAGACCAGGATTTCTGCCCCGTCTGCGACGGTGGGTGCACTAGCAGTAGCTGTTTCCACTTCCATCTGGGTAGATGCTTCGCTAGCGGAAGTGCACACGGTAACGCTGGCTTTCAGCATGGCCGCCTTGCTTTTCGCCATGCGCTTTGGTCGGACTGGCTCCCGGATCGACTTATTGTTGCTCACATTCTTCTTTACGCAAGCGGTAATGCACCAACGTTCAGAGATCCTAATGGCTCCAGCGTTATTGATCCTCATTTTGCCTCATTGGCTCGAAATCTGGCGTAATTTTTTGGCCGTATTGCTTGTGGCTCTATTGGCTCCGCTGACTTACCTGTATTTGCCTTTGCGGGTCTGGATGGGCGCCGATTGGGTGTTTGGCACACCAGGCAGTTGGGAGGGGTTTTGGACGCTTTTTCTTGACAATCGAGCCGGCCGCATTTTTGACGTGCAGAACAGCCCGGCTGTGTGGTGGCAACGAGTGAGCACAACAGCGAAGCTCCTAGCAGATGATCTGCTATGGCCTTTGTTGCTGCTGGGCCTCGCTTCAGCCAGCGCCATGGGGTTCGACAAGGAACGCCGTAGAGCGGGGTTCGCATTTATCTGGATATGGGTTGCCTACTTGACGCTGACTACGCTCATCTGGCGAAACCGGATTACGGACGCTCAGTTGGCGGCTAAGCTGCCCATTCTGATCGTGGCTGGATTGGGAGTGGCCTACTTCCTGGACCAGCTTAAGCGGCGTTCAAAGAAGTTCAGCGCGGCAGTAACCGTCATTGTTGTGTTGATCTTGATTTTCTGGGCTTTGCAAGCGCGGGAGTTTGCGCTGTCGATTACTCGTGACCGGTCAGTGGAGGAAATCATCGAAACAGTTGACCGGGTTATGCCATATGAGGACGGCCGTCGAACGACGATCACAATGCCTTGGGGGCTCGAATACTGGGGGCTATCTTACGCCCAGGCATATCGCAACCAGTTACAAGGCCTCAACCTGGTGGATCATAATGCCAATCCACGGGAACTTGTCGAGCGCGGAGACCATTTGTTAGCGCCGCTGGCGACGTTCTACGTCTTTCCCATGCAATGGTGGGAGGACTTCCTGGGGCAATCACTTTATCTATCAACGGCCGCGCCAGGAATCGTAGAAATGAGTCGCGCGCCACTGCTATCGGCAGAAGATGTGCCTTTAGACATCGATCACGATCTCAAAAATGGCATTCGCATACGTTCCGTCAAGATAATGGAACTCGCTCCGCAACAGAAGCAGATAATCGTCTATTGGGAAAGCCTGGAAACGGTGAATGAAGATTACAGTGTGGCAGTTCACCTGGTAGCCAAAGACCCACCTTTGAGCAAAACGGATATAATTTACCAGGCAGACAATAACCATCCGGTTGAAGGCTATTATGAAACGACCCTCTGGCAACCTGGAGAAATCGTGCGCGACGATTACCTGATTGAAATTCCAGAAGGAGCTTATCCGGCAGCCATACGCCTGGGCATGTATCGCACAGATCCTGAAGCAGGCTTCATAAACTCACCGTGGCTGTCACTGCCGGTGGAGGCCAAACCATGACCTTGCCCAATGCCGCGAAACAGAGCCAATCTGTCCACTAAGGACAATGGTTATCCAATATAGTCAATCAATAGAATCCAATATAGAGGCATCGATGAAGACACCATTCTCATACCATTTGCGCAAACATCATTCCTTTTTGCTCATTGCTACTACCCTGATCCTGTTTGTAAGCGCCGCGGTGCTGCTTGGCGATACTAGAGATAGTCGCGCGGATAACTCCGATTCTATGGAGTTCTATTTTCCCCTGATCTACAGCGACCCTCGCCAGGCTCCTGTTCCATCTCTCGTCGCAAGCATTCCATTAGAGGGAGCAAAATGTTCCAACGATATTGCCATCAACCACCATTC
>JAACFF010000087.1 GCA_009937635.1 Chloroflexota bacterium | reverse complement strand
GCGGCCGGTATTTGGGCAGACGCGCGATATCAAAAACAGCTTGACCGATCCCTGTCAGCTCAAATTCGTCGCAATCATACTGGATCTGCGAAGCATATTTCAAATCCTCGCTCCCTGCCCAGGCCAGATGTAAATCGCCACCAGATTCGCTCATCACCGGTTGTATCGCTTCCTCGACAAGGGAAACAATTGAGGGCGTTTCCCACCCGGTTTCACCTTTCACGCTCTCATACAATACTTGAGCCGTACCAATGTGACCTGCGTTATTCTCTACTTCGTTCGAATACCAGGCCACGTGCACGTTGCCTGAACTATCCTCTGCCAATTCGGGGCGGCTGAGACAAGGAAGGTTTGCGACAGACTCACTGATACCAGCGGTCCAGTATGTAACCTGACCTTCATCGCCACACCAGGCAGCATGACTTTGTGCAGAGGCATCGACGTAAATCGATGGTAATTCTCCAAAACCGCTCTTCTCTGCAGCTCCCCATTCGCCATCGGAATAACCGATTACAAAGATGTCCCCTGCTTCACTTTCACCGGTCTGGTAAATCAGAAGAAAACGGCCGTTTTGTGCAGCCGCCAGGCGCGGCAATCTCGCCACGTCACCATTTGTAGGTACACAACCTCCGTCGATTTCTGCCAGCATGGCTCCCGCAGGCCATGTACCAAATAGCAGCGTTCCATTTTCAACCTGCCAAACGACCAATAAGTTTCCGTCATCAACAATTGCAAGCGTTACATTTAGGGGCTTAGAAGCACCATCTACACACGACTGACCAGCCCTTCTAGACAAGTTGGCCGGTTCACTACACGCGCCATCCTCACAAACACTTACCAGAACTGACTCTCCTTCAATCCAAACAACGTACGTGTTTCCATTCCTATCCACGACGATCTGTGGCTTCTCGGCTGCATTATCCCCTGATGAAACCTCAGCGGCCGGTGCCCATCGCGTCTCGTTGTCCAATCTATCCCACTCACCCAGTGTAAAGAGAATTGTATTCCCATGGTTCCAGGTGATACCTACCTGCTCTCCAGCCGCAGAAATTGCCGGTTGGCCAACTTCAGATTCAGTCAACTTCACGGGCTCGGACCAATGAACACCTTTTGTGCCGCTATCCAAAACGGTACCCAAACCAGCGCTCTGCGGCGTAAGCAGGTCGCCTACTGCGGCGAAAACGGGCCGTAAGATAATGACTAATAAGATCAACACCACGCTCATAACTGCAAAGCGTCTCCAACTGAAGCCGCGTCGAATGGGTGAGCGTTCTAATCCAACCAGGCGCGCAAACACGTAGCCCCACGCACCTCCTCCTACCAAGCCAAACGCAAACAGGCCAATCACTACCCAGAGCCACTGCCCGGAATTGACACCGCCACTGCGGATCGAAAACAGATAGGCCCACAAACAAGAACCAAGTATCGCACCACCTACCGCAAAACCCAGTATTCCTGCCCAAACTAGCCGAGATATTCCGCGCCTGCCAATGACTAACATACCCATCAATAAGCTGGCAAGAACGCCGAATACGGCAGCAACCAGCATTATTGCGATAGAGACACCAGTATATGGCACTTCCACCGTGAAGAAGGCAAAAAGTGAAAACACCAAAATTATCGGGTACAACGATAAACCATAGGGCAAACCTATGCTGAAAGCGCTGCGCCACGCGTTTCCCCATCGCCCTCGGGTTTGGTCAATAAGAGGGAGGGAATAGCCACCAGTGAAACCACCAACGGCACCACCCAATCCATTAATAACAAATGCCAGGAGTATGCCAATTAGCAGCCGTACTGCATCATTAAGATGTGCAATGCTATCCAGAGTTACGATTCTAAACAGAAAACTGCTCAGGAAACCCCCGAGAACCAATCCAAATCCATAGAATAGCCCGCTGATCACGCCTCTCGGACCATGTATCCTAATGTTTTCAATCATCTTCTTCGGTTCCTACTCATTATGTTGCCGCACACGGCAAGATCAGCTCTAGGTAATGATGGCCAACGTCAACTGTATCGGGATTGATACTATCCAGACAAGACAAAACATCGCGAGCCGGACCTTACACAAGTCGTTAGAAATCAGAATGGCCAGATCAACGGAATCAATAGCAAGCTAACAAGAAGAAAAATCAATAAAAGTGGGAATCCTGCCCGCATATAATCGTTGAACCGGTAGTCACCAGGGGTCATCACCATCAGATTAGTCGTCGTGCCAATAGGCGTCAAAAAAGCCGTGGAAGCACTTACGGCAACGATCATTAGTAACGGATAGGGAGAAACATCCAAATCCACGGCCGCACGCAATACAATAGGGGCCACGAGCAAAGCCGTAGCCGTATTATTGATCACCTGGCTAAAGGCTGTAGTTAATATGAAAACCGCGGCCATCAAGGCCAACGGCCCTATAGATCCAAAACTATTTACCAGGCTATCAGCCAGGAATTCCGCTCCTCCGGTCACAGCCAGCGCCGTACTCATCGGGATCATAGCCGCAATTAGCACGACGCTTTGCCAGCTAATGGAACGATAAGACTGGCTCATGGTCAAGCAGCCACCCAATACCATTACCACGGCGGCTATTAACGTAGCAACAACCGCTGGCACAATGCCGGTTACCATCATCGCAATCATGCCTAGCAGTGCCAATACGGCGATCACTGACCGCGGTGTCAACTCCACCACCTGGCGCGACATAGCTTCGGGGCTGCCCACGACGACGAAATTGCGGCGTTCGCTACCCAGACGATCGATATCTTGCCAAGTTCCACGAACAAGCAACGCATCACCAAAAGCCAACTTCTGGGAAGCATACCCTAGCGATTGATTGCCGCGACGAATGCTCAATACCTGTACGCCAAACTTCTCCGCAAAATGACCCTGGACCACTGTACGGCCAATGTAAACTGAACGTGGTGTCAGAAGGACCTCCGCGATACCTATTTCTGATGATAACAAAACCTCGGACAATGCTTCATCATCGTCCTCAACTGGCAGAACACCAAGGTTAAAATCAGCCATTAAGCGATAAACAGCTTCTCCACTACCCTTTACCAGAAGTACGTCTTGTGAATCGATAACTGTATCCGGCCCAGGCACCGTTGGATCCCTTTCTTGAAATCTCTCCAGTCGATCGAGGGCACTCCTTTGAGCACGCTCCGCCGAACCCAGATGGGGAGTATCTGCCATTGATGCACTTTCCACACTTAAGACAGTGACATTATAATCATGACCGAGCCCCGCCTTCTCTAGTGTCTGCCCAATTAATCTCGAACTGTAACGCACGCGAAGACGATAAAGTTCTTCTGACAGTGCAAAAGTCTCAGCCAGTTGGCCGACCTCCTCCACTAGCTCTGCCGGTCGTTCGTCTGCCTTGCGACGCGGCAGCAGCTTTCGTCCGATAAAAACCATGTAAATAACTGCGCTAATAAGGAGTGGCAAACCTATAAGCGCATACTCGAAATAGGAGAAAGGCTCGAATCCTGCATTATGCAGGGTATCAGCAACAACGATGTTGGGAGGCGTGCCGGTCAGTGTCAGCAAACCGCCGGTATTCGCCGAGAAGGCCAGGGGAATTAGGAACTTGGAGGGTACACTACCAATACGCCATGCTGCTGCGACGACCGCCGGTAACAGTGTAGCCACAGTACCCGTGTTACTGATGAATGCAGACAACACGGCCGTGCCCACCATTAACACGACAAGTAGCCTGACTTTATTGCTCCCGGCTACATCCAGTATTTTTTCTCCTAGCCAAGCGGTAACGCCAGTACGCGATAAACCCTCTCCAACGACGAAAAGGGCGGCGATCATGAGCACCGTGGAGTCACTAAAACCAGATAGAGCCTGGTCTAGCGAGATAATCTCCGCAAGAAATAAAGCAAGGACCGATATTAATGCTACCAAGTCAGAGCGTATCCGGCCTGATACAAAAAGAATTATAGTAAAAGCCAAAATAGCAAAGGTTAGAATCATGAACGCTTTACCATTATCGGCTTTATCTTCCACATACTTTTAGGAATCTTTCGCCTGAAATATTATTCGGAATTTTGTGGCTGCTGTCTGCGTATTTCAGAATAACCCAAATATGGAAAACAGAATTCCCATGCCGATGGCGTACAGAAACCAACCGACGATCACAGTAACAAGGGTTCTGCCAAAATCAAGATCAAGCCCCTCTCGCACGCCCATCAAAACAGCGCCCAAGGCCCAGACACTGACAACCAAGGCGATAGCCAGCCCAATACAGGGAATGGCACTCAAGATCATGAACGCCATCGGTGCGAAGGCGAATCCCGTAACACGCAGCATCTCCCCATAAGTCGCCTCGCCATGGAAAATCCTCGTGCCAATAAAATAGGTTACGGCCGACCATACAAACCACGCCACCACAGCCCAGAATGCGATCCCCAGAAACTTGAAAAGAGGTGAAACTGCTGTTCCTACGCCTGGCTGAAAAATGACAGGACCAAAGCTAACGCCTAAGGCAGAAAGGATGGATGCGACAATAACGATTAGGGCGGCTTGCCCCGTTGCCTTTTCGTCATGTTCAACTTCCCTAAACGTGTCCTGATCGAGCAACAATATGCCCTTGATACGACTAACCATCTTCATTCCTCCTGGTCAATTTGACCACTTCCTTAGCAGACTCAGTCTAGACCATCCCATTGGTACATTGGGCGGCGAGACCGTTTGCCCAATATGCCAAGATTTGTGAATCAATCATAACCTGCGTAGTTTACACGAAATAAACTTCGTCTGCATCCGCCAAGGCATAACGTTATACCGGAGAACTGAATGTTACTGACCTAACGGGAAACGTGTGCATGGTTTCTTACCCAGTAGCGCCAGGGCACTGATAGCCAGGGTTCTGGAGTACGGCCTAGGCCAATGCGCGGTCCCGTTACTATATCTTCCGGCGCAATTTGCTTGCCTTCCTCAATCCAAATTTCGCTATCATTTTGACAAAGATTGGCACCATTAAACGACTTGTCGATCGCCAGCGACTGCGCAAGTTTAGCAGGGCCATTGGTTAACTCTGCATTCCTGCAATTTCGCAAAGCGCGCATGACCTCGATACCCTCAGAAGGCTCCAGAGCACGTACCAGCACCGCATTTGCCTGGCCCGTACGCCCGGTAACCACATTGAACATCCAGTGCATACCATAGGTAAAGTAGACATAGGCATGGCCTGCCGGACCAAACATAACTGCAGTTCGCTCGGTAGGACGACCTTTATTCGCCCGATCTCCATGACAGGCAAGATCAGCTTCATCACCGTCGCAGTATGCCTCAGTTTCCACAATAAAACCGCTGATACGGGTGCCATCTAGCGATCTAACAAGCCGCTTGCCTAACAAATCGGCTGCGACTTGCCGCGCAGAACGAGCATAGAATGAAAGAGGTAGCGGTTGCATCAATAAATATCCTCGCTTTCAAGCGGTTATAATACAGTGTCCGTCGCACAGATTCCAGTGACAATGTCGTCGCAGCAGTTGACGCCAAGAGTCATATTGTGTAGAACTTGTCCAATGCCTTGAACAATCTCAAAGGACTTCCGTAATGCCACCGAACTTCAAACAACGCTTCGGACTATTGCGCTCCCTCTTCATCTACTACGGAATACCATTTCGCGGAAATCGCCTTGTTCAACTGTACCAACCTTTCATAAAACCTGGCGATCTGTGTTTTGACATTGGCGCTCATGTAGGAAATAGGCTACGTGCCTTTTCGCAGCTTGGGGCGCGCGTGATAGCTCTTGAACCACAGCCATATATGATGAACTTTCTTCAACGATGGTACGGCCGTAATGAGGATATCATTCTACTGCAGGTCGGTGCCGGTGCCCATATTGGCAAGACGACCATGTATGTCAGTGATAGAACGCCTACGGTCACATCGCTTTCTGAATCTTGGATTGGTATGGTACAGAAGGACGAGTCATTTTCCAACGTTACATGGGATGACACGTTACCCATCCAGCTCACGACTCTGGATCGACTCATCCAAGATTACGGCATGCCGACTTTTTGCAAGATCGATGTAGAGGGATACGAACTCGAAGTACTACGCGGATTAACACAGCCCATCCCAATTCTGTCCTTTGAATTCATACCGGTTGCCTTGCAGTTAGCACATGCTTGCATTCGCAAACTGTCCGATCTTGGCAACTACCAATTCAACTGGTCTATGGGGGAAAGCCACAAAATGTCGTCTCAGATGTGGCTAAGTACAATCGAAATGCTTCGGATACTGGATACGAATCTATACGCAAAAGCTTCGGGAGATATCTATGCCCGCTTGATAGGCAATCAAAAATAAATGGGACGGTGCGGACTATCCTCCTTAGTCACAGATTATATCATCTCAAGAACCAGGATAGGAACAATCAGGGTTATTCACCAGCTGCCATGTATCGGCATTGTTTCCATCAGCGCCAATCGGCCACGTTGCTAAGTCGGTTGTAAACTGAATCTGTGACATCATACCAAATGGATTCGCCAGTCCTGGCATCTCAACAGCACCAACTATCTCAACCTCAACGACCCATTGGCTTCCCGAATCACTCACTTCTACGGTCCAATTAGAGCTCGAGTAAGTAGAATCCCATAATTGGGAGTCAGAACTGCTTCCTATACCTGACCATACTTCCCAGTTCCCGTCTCGATCTACAATAAGCAAGCGATCAGTCGCATCAGGATCGCCTTGAGTGCCCAACGTGTCGAAAGAGACGCGTAGTTGGTCCGTTCCTTCATCAACTGGATCGTTAATGAGGAAAGCTAGATAGTAATTGCCAGAATTCTTCACGAAATAAACTTCTGCCTGGCGTGAAGGATTAGTCGGTGCAAAAAACTGGGTGAATGAAGTGTCTGGCCAGGTACTCGGTAGAAACAATCCATCAACATTTGGAGCCGCATCACAGGCAATTGATGTGCTGGGTGCTGTTTCCGGCGTATTCGTAATTGTCGGAGAAGGTGTCATACTGGCCGTAGGTGTCTCGGAGGGTGTCGCACTGCTTGTCGGAGTACTTGTCGGCGGCGCACTTGTCTCCGTAGCCGTCGGCGTGGCGCTTGGCGTCCAAGTGGCTGTAGGCGTTGCCGTAGAAGTTGGCGTAGGCGTAGGTGGTCCTGGAGGTCCAGGTGTTCTCATCGGCGGTCCTGGTGGTCCAGGGGTTTTCATCGGTGGCCCTGGTGGTTTGGGGGTCCAAGTTGCCGGCCCAGGTGGCTTGGGTCCCGGAGGTTTTGCTCCTATCGGATCAAAGGGATTAAGCGGATCAGATCCGAGAACCAAAACCTCGTGACCATCACCAAAACTATCCATGTCCGTATCGATCCTTAACGGGCCAGTTGCATAAATCAGGACTTCTTTGCCATCATTAAGCTGATCCGCGTCTGTGTCCGGATTTAGGGGATCCGTGCCGATCAGCTCTTCCTGAGCATCGGTCAATCCATCGCTGTCGCTGTCACCTTGGGCAGCCGCCGTGGCTGCTGCTGATGTTGCCGTGGCCTCAGATTCGGCCATCGCAGTCGCTGTCTGTATCGTAGCAGTCACATCCACCGTTGCCTCGAAGGTCTCGCTACCAGGTAAAAGCACGGCCGTTTGCGTCAAGGCGGCAGCCGTCTGCGTTGCCACCAGTCCTGCAAATGAGATCGTAGGCGTCGCCGCCTGTACGAACCAACGATCTCGATTAAACAACGCCGCAATGGCCAAGGCGGCACATGCCAGTGTACAAACAAATATCAAAGCATAAAGCAGCCATACCGGTAGCATACTCCCAGACTGAGCTTCCCCCTCCAGTTGCTGGCGACCTCCGCTTCGCGAAACGACATTCACCTCATACGGATTAATATCGCTTCCCCCAAACAGGCTAGATTCTCTCGATTTGATACCCAGATCTATCCTTGCTATCTGGTTGGGTTGAAGTGGAATTCGCCCTCTCTCGCCTGTGAATTCTAGAGCATTTTGGGGATCTCGCGGTAACACGCTGAAAGTACCACTCGCATTCCCCGTACTTTGTACTGAAACCGTCACCGTCCCCGGTAATCGCAATTGTTGAGGTTCTAGCGAGGCCGAGAAAGCAAAAAAAGGATTGACCATCAGATTCAGTGCTGCGGATTCGCCACTATCAGGGTTTTGCTGTGAAACTAGTTCCAGTCTCACCCGTTGGCGTCCTACAGGTGTCTCCGGGTCTCGAGGCGGACGTACGACAACCGCCAACTGCGCAGTCTCACCCGCGCCAACCGTTACGAATCCGCTCGGCGTAGTTACCCATTGCGATGGAATCCCTTGTACACGCAAGCTAACACGGTCATCATTGTCGCTACGATTGACGACCTCAACCTTTAGTTCACTCTCTTGCCCGGGATCCACCGTTAGCGTATCCTGAGCGGGATAGATTCCCAGAGCGGCTTGGTTATTCTCAGCTGCGACCTGACCCAGACCACGCGTTGTCGCCCCCAGTACAGCTCCAGCAGCTACGGCTTGGGCGGCCATTGATATTTCGGGCCCACGTAATACCAATTCATACGGACCAACTCTTATCTTCGAGCCAATAGTTAACGGTGTCGGTTCCTCCGACCGCAAACGACGATCGTCAACCCAGGTTCCATTGACTCCGCCAAGATCTATCAACTCCCAACCCAATGAGGTAGCCTGTAGACGGGCATGATGACGGGACACGCCTTCCGCCGGTAAAACCACATCATTGTCAGCATTGCGACCAACAGTCACAATCGAATGCGTTAATGGCATGACACTCGGCTCATGGCCCGGCGCGAGAATCTGCAAGTCATAACCTTCAGGCGGGTCTGCAACTCTATCCAGGATGTCCAGCTCCTGACGTATCATCACTCTCGTCGCTGTTCCTTTTAGCGATAGCAAAGCACTCCGCAACGCAGAGGCCATTTCATATCCATCGGTAAAACGGTCATCAGGTGATTTAGCCAGAGCCTTGGCCAGTAAGCTATCGATTAATAGTGGCGCATCGGCCCGGTTTTCACTAGGGGGAGACGGGCGTGTGCCGCGCCTATGGGTAGAAATCGCGTCTGCCAAAGATTGGAAGCTGAAAGGTAGACGGTTGGTAACCAATTCATAGAGCACAATACCCAGAGAATACAAGTCGGAACGGCCGTCAAGCTCATTGCCTTCGCACTGTTCCGGAGACA
Organism: Chloroflexota bacterium; assembly: GCA_009937635.1. Classification (GTDB taxonomy): domain Bacteria; phylum Chloroflexota; class Anaerolineae; order Promineifilales; family Promineifilaceae; genus JAACFF01. Next base: position 8,825 of record JAACFF010000087.1, on the reverse strand, counting down.
TATAGGCTGGTGTGCCTACCGTCGCCCCGCTCTGAGTCATTGGTGACCCCTCTTGAAGCTTCACCAATCCAAAATCAGTCAACAGGGCTCGAAATGGCTGCTCTCCCGCCTCATCAGGGTGGCTGAGCCGTCTGAGGATGATATTTCCGGGCTTGACATCGCGATGGACAACCCCTCGCTGGTGGGCATAATCCAACGCCTCAGCGATCTGAATTCCCATCTGTAGGCTCTGCGAAAATGGTAGGAACTTGTTCAATTTTTGCAGACGTTGAAGATGCTCGCGCAAGCTGCCCCCGTCCACGTACTCCATAGCAATAAACAGGCCTTGATCTGAGTCGCCAAAATCATAAATGCGTACGATCGATGGGTGATTAAGCTTAGCTGCAGTCTGGGCTTCCTGAATCAAACGTAGCCGAAATTCGGGCTGACGGGCAAAGTGGCCATGCATCAATTTGATAGCCACCTGCCTCTCTAAATTCCGGTCCAAGGCACGAAACACAGTTCCCATGCCCCCATCACCGAGGAGGGAGTCAAGGCGATACCGATCGTTGATTGTCTGCCCGATCATGCTGGTCATTGCCTATACCTCCTGCCTAACATTGGAGCATTTCATCCAATAAGTCCAGGAAAACTGCACATCCCTATCCATGTAAGAAGTTTACGTAATATTGGAGAGATTGCAAGATCAAACCGGGGACGAGTTCACAGCTGGCGGACCTTGCTTGATCGTTTATCCTATCGCTTCTTTCAATAGTACACCTCTTTGCTGGAAAAGATCGGTAGGGGCCGAATCGGGTACCAACAAACGTATCGCACCCGGCTTTACCTCGCATTCTAACGGGGTCATGCCAGCAGGATCGCCATCCATTTGCACTGCAGTCGGCGGATCCGTGTGGATCGTAACATGCCTTCCACGAAGAAGAACTGTGTCCGGCCCCTCAAGATGCTGGCCGCGCAATGCTCTAAATGCATGACGCGAAATCGAAGTTAGGCCATGCCCACCAAATAGCCAGATCTCAAACAAGCCATCATCTAGATATGCCTCTGGACTCAAGTTCAACATCCCGCCAGCGTATCGCCTGCTGTTACTGATAAGGACCAATATGTAGTCATCCTCCAGCGTATGTCCATCCACTTCCACTCGAGCGCGTACATGCGAGAAATTAGTAAGCACAGGAATACCTTGTAGCACATAACTTGCCCACCCAATTTTCTTAGACCATTTGGGTCTAGGTTCCAATTCGTGAACCAGATGGCTATCAGCGCCTGTGCCCGTCCAGAGCATCCAATATTGACTCGTTCCATTTTTCTTGTTTATGGCCCTACGAGAACCGATATCCATTGCCTGCACTCGTCCGGCCAATAATGTGTCTGAAACTGAAATTAGCTTGTTTTCTTTGAAAGCAGCCGGAAATGGCTTTTGCAGTATGTCGGGAACTGGCATTTGCAGCGCGCTAGGAACCGGCATATGTAATTCCCGGGCAAAAGAATTTGCCGTCCCGGCAGGAAGGATACCCATGATCGTTTCCGTATCAACCAGACCGTTGACCACTTCGCGAAGTGTGCCATCCCCCCCCGCAGCCAGTACGAGTTTGCAGCCGCTCGCTGCGGCATCACTGGCCAGCTTTGTTGCATGACCGGCAGCCTCGGTCGGCATGATCGTTACGTTTACGCCCAGCTCCCGCCACCGTTTGCTGATTTGTTCTAGAACTGCTGCAAAATTTGCGGGTCCCGCTAGCGGATTGTAGATGATAATTACATCAAACATTTCTTTTCCAACCACCAGTTTGTCTTAATATTGTAAATGCGACCTTCAAAGTCCGAATCCTTCCTACCTTGTCCTAGCTATCGTGTACCACCTTTTGCCGCCACCTCAGTCATAATTTCCTCCATAAGAGCTGGCACCTCATCATCACTCTGTGGCAGCCTTTCTTTTGTGATTTCAACTCGGCCGTGTGCGCAAGGCACGACCAAGGGAACTTCATATTCAATGGGAGGCTCTGAAACATGATAACGACGTTCAGCCTGAACCCCCTGCTCCTTTAGTGTAGCATACAGACGATCGACGTACTGGCCTCCTTCTACAAACAGATCATTAATCTCGCGCGCGTCCTGGAAACGATCCCATGTTGTATGGATGAACGTAACCCGTCGCCAACGTAAACTCAAGATTGGGTACTCGCGACGAATGATACGGTCAAGTTGCACCTTGTAATACAGGTCATTTACCCGGGGATGATTAGGCTGATTGGGAAATAGGTCTAGACGAGTAACCAATTCATGTCCAAGGTTACGGGCATAATAATGTATGGCCCATTTTTCCGACTCAAAATGGCGGCCGAAATAGAATGCAAAGTATTCAGCATAGAGACCTTTAGGCACATGGCGCTGCGGCACTCGGTACCATCCCTCGAGTCTGACCAACTCGAAATCTGCGGGGCGGGGAACAAATGCCACTAAAACGCGATCTTCAGGGTACATGAGTTCCTACATTGTAAGCTACTCCAGCAAACGCCGTCAAACAACGAAATTCAGGCTATAATTGCAGCTATTGTAGCTATTGTAGCGTAACCTATCCTGGTTGCGCGTAAGCTGGAAACGTGATTTACCTACAAGTTTACATAAGTCAGCGCGCATCAAATGTAAAAAAATGAAACTGATTGGCTGACAGCTAATGACTGAATTCTGATTGCAAAATTCAAAGGAGCAAGGCGTGAAAGATCCCCGAATCGAAAGATTAGCCAAAATACTTGTCCATTACTGCGTCGAAGTCCAGCCTGGCGATAGAGTCCTATTGAATGGCTCTATTCCGGCTATGCCTCTCGTCTCCGAGACATATCGTCAGATCCTACGTGCTGGCGGCCATCCGTTAATACAGATGCAAGATGATGTCTTTTCAGAAATCTTCTTCCAGGAAAGCAGCGACGAGCAGTTGCAGTACATCCCAGAGCCAATGAGACAGATCGTGGAAACATATGAGTGCATTATCGGAGTTCGCGGCACAAACAACACGCGTGCGTTGTCTGCTATCGATCCTTCCCGCCAACAGATGGCGCAGGCCGCACAAAGCGAATTGATGGGTATATACATGGAGAGAGCTGCTGCTGGTGAACTGCGCTGGGTGGGTACACTATTCCCAACCCCTGCTCACGCACAAGAAGCTGATATGTCCCTGCGCGATTTTGAAGACTTTGTATTTAAGGCCTGCCATGCTGATAAAGAGGATCCGGTTGCGCAGTGGCTAGATGTCAGGGCAAACCAACAAAAACTTGTGGATTGGCTGGTGGATAAGGAACAGATCATTGTCAAGGGCCCCAACGTGGACTTAAAGCTATCCATTGCCGGGCGAACATTTGTCAATTCCGATGGCAAGCGGAATATGCCCTCAGGTGAGATTTTCACCGGACCCGTTGAAGAGTCGGCCAACGGCTGGGTGCGTTTCACCTATCCCGCCATCGTGGGAGGTCGTGAAGTATCCGGCGTCGAATTGCGCTTTGAGCATGGAAAAGTTGTGGAAGCCACAGCCCAGAAAAATGAGGATTTCTTGCTAAAAACCTTGGATACAGATGAGGGAGCTCGCTTCCTGGGCGAATTTGCCGTGGGCACCAACAACGCCATCGATCGCTTCACTAAGTCAATTCTCTATGATGAGAAGATTGGCGGCACAATTCACATGGCGCTGGGTCGCGGATATCCTGAAACCGGCAGCAAGAACGTCTCCGCCATTCATTGGGACATGATCTGTGACATGCGCGATGGCGGGAAGATTTGGGTTGATGACCAATTATTCTACGATAGTGGTGAGTTTGTTATCTAGGCTTATACAGGCCCACTCGCCAATCCACTATTCAAATGCCTGAATTACCTGAAGTCGAGACCGTCGTCCGCCTCCTGCGACTGCAACTCGTTGGCAGAGTCATCTTAAGTTTACGCACCCAATGGGCACGCCACATTGATCGTCCACAGCTGCCTGAGTTTCAAAGTCGCATCAAAGGCCGGGCGATCGAGGATGTCTACCGTCGCGGCAAATTCATACTCGTAGCCCTCGATCAAGAGGAAACGCTAATTGTTCACTTGCGTATGACTGGTCACTTGACCGTTGTTGACGCCTCTTTGCCCCCGGACAAACATACCCATACGATCTTTGAATTAGATTCCGGTCAGGAGCTCCGCTTTCGTGATCCGCGGAAATTCGGACGCGTCTATCTGGTCCGTGATGTGCCAGAAGTTGTGGGGGGGCTTGGACCAGAACCTCTGGACTCAGAATTTACACCTGAGGTTCTGAGCCAGATATTGTCAGGACGAAAGCGAATCTTGAAACCCTTCTTACTTGACCAATCAATGATCGCCGGCATTGGCAACATATATGCTGACGAAGCTCTCTTCAACGCCCAACTGCTCCCTACCCGTCGCACTGACAGCCTATCGGCTGACGAAATCGCCGCCCTTTTTGCGGGTATTCAGGAAGTGCTACATCTAGGTATCGCCCGTGAAGGTGCGAGCATTAGCACGTATGTCAAGCCAGATGGGGAAAAGGGAGATATGCAAAACGAAGTGAAAGTTTTTCGCCGCACCGGTAAAGCTTGTTACCGTTGCGGCGAAGTGATCCAACGCATAATCCTCGGCGGGCGCAGCACTCATTTCTGCCCGGGATGCCAATATTAAATTGGGAGCAGTTCTCTGGAGCGTCTCCCAAGATGTCTTTAGCGCCTGCGACGCCTCTTTTTCTTCTTTCGACGTGCTGTGCGAGAAGGTGCGGCAGAAGATGTCGCCACTTGCCCGTTCCCTGCCTTGCCAACAGATGTTCGGTCCGAACGGCCGTGACAATGTTTATACTTCCGGCCACTACCACAGGGACAAGGATCATTGCGACCTACCTTGACGGTAGCACGACGGACCCCACTCTTCCCTGATTCATGGGATACAACCTGATATCCGGCGCTCTGTGCCTGCAGTTTATATGCCACGTCAGCTTGTTGTCTTTCCACAAATGCCATATGGTTGGCGATTTGCCGGAAGAAACGGTCTCCAATGTCCTTATCGATATTCCCTCGCATATCGGTAAACATCTCATATGATCGGCGCTTATATTCCACTTTTGGATCGCGCTGACCAAGAGCAGTCAGACCAATTTCCCGGCGCAAGTCATCCATCGCCGTGAGATAATCTCGCCATTCATTGTCAATTGCTGACAATAACAACGATCTTTGAAAATTCTGATATTCATCCTCTCCAATTCGAGCTCGCCACCGTTCCTGTTGCCTAGCCACATAAGCAGCCAACGCATTAATAAGTTGCTCGCCGTCCAAGGCAGATAAGCTATCCAATAAGAGATCTCGTATGGCTTTGTCGACCTGTTGGCGGAATTTCCGTTGGCGTGGTTCAGCTGTTTTAACTGTTAAACCTTCTGTCCTAAACTGGCTGAAAGCCTGATCGAGACCGGCCTTAGCCTCAGACCAAATTCGCTCCTTCTCTTGGGGCGCTATTTGCTCTGCCAGGAAATTATTGTACAGCTCGTCTATATGATCGATATACTCTCGTCGCCACTTGTCCTTAATCTGCATTTGGCCCGAACGGTATCGCGCGAGTACACCCAGATTAGGTATCGTGGGCAGAATGGGTAGGAAGCGACCCATTGCCGACAATAGCTGGTACAAATTGTCACCGCGCTCCTCATTTTCATATGCCAACACCATCAGGCGCTCAGTCAATGCATCTGCTGACAGTTCCACCAATTCATCACGGTCAAGGTGCAAGACACCGGGCAGTAGGCTGCGCAATTGGCGCAATATACCCGTCAGGTTAATCGCATCGGTAGCGTCCGTGCTAAATTGAGCAATGACGCGGTCGATTTCTCCACGCACGTAACCCGCATAATCAATAACGTAGTTCGTAACCAATTCTTCAATTGACTTGTCAAAAGCCTCACTTATCTTGTCGTCCAAATCGGTCGCTTCACCAAGCAATATCGCGCGACGCTCTCTATAGATCGTCTGGCGTTGCTTGCTCATCACGTCATCATACTCGACGACGTTCTTTCGAATGTCAAAGTTAAATCCTTCGATTCGCTCCTGCGAGTTTTCGATAATGCGATCCAACATACTGTTCTCTATCGGCATATCATCCGGCATGTTGGTTCGCGACATAAAACTTCGCAAGCGCTCGCCACCGAAACGCCGCATCAAGTCATCCTCAAGGGAAAGGAAGAAACGAGAAGACCCAGGATCTCCCTGGCGCGCAGCCCGGCCACGAAGCTGATTGTCAATACGTCTCGATTCATGACGCTCCGAGCCGACAACATGTAAGCCACCCAGCTCCCATATTTCTTTTCTCGCCTCTTCCGCATCCAACTTTATCTTTTGTATTTGACGGATGTAGTCAGCATGCATACCAGGTACATCTTGGACTACTTTAGCAGCCGCTTCTCCGTCATCGTTCAGTACAGCTCGAATGAGGGCAGCCCTGGCATTGTAATGCTGTTCAAAGAGCAACTGGGCCAATACTTCGGACATGATCTCCGTTTTCTGTTGTGATGTTGCCTGGCGATTCTTCAGGACTGAAGCATAGCTCTGAAATGTGTTCAGCTCGCGCAGTACGTGATCTACAAATGCCACGTCTTGCCCAAGATCTGCCATTCTCTCTCGCGACCTTTGCAGTGCGCCTGCCTGGATCGCAATCACCAAGCTTTCTGCCTCAGCATAATCTAGATCATACGCCTCGTACAACACTCTTGTGATGTAGCGTGGCATACCGACTCGTTCAATTTCGGGCAGTGCCCCCTGGATCCTATCGTTATTATCGACCAGCCAATCAACAAGATCCTCACTTAACTTTTTGTTGCGTTGAGCAAATTCCCGCGCTGCCTCCGGCCCATCTGCCAACAACCGTTGAGCCAATTGCGTAAGCAGTCGCTGGTCAAACATCATCTGCGATACGTTTTCTGCAGACAAACCTTCTGAATTCCCACCAAGCAAAATGTCGGTGCCGCGTCCAGCCATATTAGTCGAGATGGTTACAGCTCCTGATTGTCCCGCTTGGGCAACCAACAGTGCTTCTGATTGGTGAATCTTGGCATTAAGGACGTTATGGCGAATGTTTTCTTTTTGCAGTAAGCGATGGATAGTCTCGGAATGTTCTACAGAGGTCGTACCGACTAGAATCGGGCGACCTATTTCATGTACGCGCTTGATTTCGGCGACGATGGCCTTATCCTTCGCAGATTCAGTGCTAAATATCTGATCTTTGAAATCAATCCGTTTGAAAAAAACCGGTTCTTGGGAATCGGGATCCAAGTAGCTGATGGAATCACTCCCTTCAACTTTTTTGCTTTCCGTGATCAATCCCATCGACCCGGAATCGACGATATATTGCACATTCGTGGGCAAAGGCGTCACACCCAATTCGTAGATCTCGTCGAATTCTTCAGCATCGGTGAGCGCAGTACCCGTCATCCCCCCCAACTTCTCGTACAGACGGAAGTAATTCTGCAAGGTTATCGTCGCCACGGTGATCGTTTCCCGCTTGATTGAAACGCCCTCCTTTGCTTCAATCGCTTCATGTAAACCATCGGAGTAACGTCTCCCAGGCATCAAGCGTCCGGTGAAGTCATCCACGATAACGACCTCGCCATCTTGCACCACATACTGCACGTTCTTTTTGAAGAGATATTCTGCGCGTAATGCGTTGTCCAGATAGTACGTCAAATGATAAAAGCGCGGATCATATAAGCTGTCCCCTGCATCATCATCGATCTCGACAATACGCTTCTCAATCTCGGCAATTCCGATATCGGTCAAACTTATCGAACGGCTCTTTTCATCAATATCATAATGGCCGTTCGGTTCGTCATCTTCCTCGGCCGTATTCTTACGTAACCGTCGCACATAGCCGGCAAAGCGCTGATAATCCTTTCCGGTTTGAGCCGCCGGACCCGAAATGATCAGCGGCGTTCGCGCTTCGTCGATGAGAACATTGTCTACCTCGTCGATGATAGCAAAGTGGAGGTCGCGCTGAACCAGATGCTCAGAACTTTTCGCCATATTATCGCGCAAGTAATCGAACCCAAACTCACTGCTTATACCATACGTTATATCCGCCAGGTAAGCTTGCCTCCGTGTACTAGGCTGCCAGTGGACCAGTCGTTCATCTTCCAGCTCCGCACCGGGATTTACATAATCAGCGTTATAAAGAGCAGAGAACTGTTGCAGACCGATACAGCCGACGCTCAATCCTAATAGATTGAAAATCTTGCCCATCCAACCGCCGTCACGTCGGGCCAAATACTCGTTGACTGTCACCAAATGCACTCCATTGCCAGCCAGAGCGTTTAGAAATAACGGCAGCGTAGCTACTAGGGTTTTCCCCTCACCCGTGCGCATTTCAACCACATCCCCCCGATGTAACAAGACGCCCCCCATTATCTGCACATCATAGTGCCGCAAGCCGGTAGTGCGCACCGATGCTTCCCGCACCAAGGCATACGCTTCCGGCAAGAGTTCATCCAGCGGTTCCTTACGCTCCGCCCGCTCACGTAGGGTGCTGGTTCTGCTTCTTAATTCCTCGTCCGACAATCGCTGCAATTCCGATTCAAAAGCAGCCACTTCGGCCACTACCGGTCCTAGTTCAGCGATTATTTTCTTGTTCGGATCACCTACAATTCTTGATACCAGTTTCTTAAACATAGGGTGTACTGTACCAGCAAACTCTTAGATGAAGATTAACATCTAATCTTTCTCGTTATGCGAAGGCCCTTATCCAACACTTATTCGTTAAACAATTCGCCCACGCTGCGCCCTTCGTGAGAGCGGACGATAACCTCTCCTAGC
>JAACFF010000086.1 GCA_009937635.1 Chloroflexota bacterium | reverse complement strand
TGGGAGATGCTGCCCACTATCCGCGAGGCTCTTGAGCAATCGGATGAACTTGGACAGCAGCCGCCTGTTACCCGGCAGCCTCATCACGAAACGGCCGAATCACAAAGAATAATCGGTTAACCGTCCCATGAACCGCTTTGCGTGTCACGATTAGGTAAGCTAGGATCCCGCACCTTGGACAGGGAATCATGTTGATTTCGCCATTGACCCTCCTGGGGTTTCTGCTTATTGGAACAGCAGTGACCTATCTGGTTGCTGCACGTTGGCCACGTTATATCTATCTTGTAGGGTGTACTGTGTCCGGCTTGGGTATACTGATCTGGCTAGCACTGGGGCAGCAATTACCTCTGGTGGGTTCAGCAGGCAGTTTGCCGGATAGCCACCTCTTTCCTGCCTGGCATTGGCAAATAGACAACGCCATCTGGTCACTCAGCGGAATTCTGTTGCTGCTGGTTTTTTCCTTGCTGCTTTTTCGCGCCGGGCAAGCGGAGTCTTCACCAGCTAATTTCAATCACTTTCAATTTCAGCTGACTCGATTTACGTGGCAACCCGTGCTGATATTGGCACTGACGGTAACCGGCTTAGCCGCACTTTGGGCTGCTACCCTGGCCACTTTCATGGTGATCTGGACACTGCTGGCCATTTTGTGGACTCTTTATGTGCTAACAACGCAGAAGGAAATCACCGCCTTAACTTCACCATTGCACCGGTTTTTCTGGATGCTTATGCCGCTTTTATTCGCAGGAATTGCCGCCGCTACCGAGCCAGGTCCGATGGTTCTATTGGACATGGGTAATTGGTCGTCCACTGCAACAACCGCAATCTTGTTAGCATCGATGGCCCAGATGGGTGTCATGCCGCTCGTGGGCTGGCGGCCCCGCTCAGGTCTCTGGTCGCCCAGCGACGGGCCCATCCTACACCTATTTCCATCTTTGGTAGGCGCAGGCTTGTTGGTTCGTCTGGTAACAACTGGACGTATCGATGCAGGTATTATTTTGCTGTTGACAGTGTTCGCATTGATCAGCATATTATCAGGCATACATCGCTCCTGGGCACATTTGGGGTCGGCTAACCAACTGCCTGCTGACATGGCATATGCGCTCAGTGGACTGGCGTTCCTGGCAGGCATATGGGCCGGATCGGAGGCGCTGGAGGCGGGGGTTCGATTGCTGGTTTTGACGCTGACACCTCTTTTCCTTCTTGCAAGACTCCCCATCTCCCGCGCTCGTTGGTGGCGTGGCTTAGCGCCAATGCTGGCTCTTTTGTCTTTGGCCGGATTCCCTATGACTGTTGGTTTTACAACGCTTGCTCCCATCTACAATGTGTGGTTTGCGAACAATCTTTATGTTTTAATCTTGGCGTTGATTTTACTGTTGCTGCCCTTGATTACGGCAGCGCTAGTCTTCGTTCGCATCCATTACGATCAGCATCATGATGCCAAGAGCCAACAATTTTCCGTAACCATGGAGGTTGCCCAACTGAGTTCTGCGACTGGACTTATTATGCTTGGAAGTATGTCCATGGGCGATATCACTCTTTTTACCTGGTTGGCTCTACTTGCTACAGCAGCAGGGGCTCTACTATTGGCGCGTTACGTAAGTGAAGTGCAAGAGATTGTTTCGACGGTTGACACAGCTCTTTCAGCAGACAGGCTTCCCTTTGCGAGCTATACGGGTACGTTTCAACGGTTTGGCCGTCAAGTCATCATGACATTGAGCGAGGCGGCTTTCATTTTGGAAGGAGATCGGGGGCTTCTCTGGTTGACAGCATTTCTGGCAATTTTACTTTTCATGATTGCAAGTTAAGCCAGATCGCCATCCAAATTGGGACAGTGAATTATTATGAGCATACCAACAATTTTTGACTGGCTTGAACGATTTGAGCATTTGCGCGGCAGTCCCGCTGTGCTGATTGTGCTGGTAACAGCTACGCTCATTGCCTTGTTTTGGGATTGGCGGTTGGCGCTATTGGCTTTGATCGTTCAATACCTGGCTGCAGGCCTGTTATTCACAGATCTTCTCGATCCGCGCTTGTCAATTATCAAGATTCTTGTAGGGATGTTTGTTTGTCTCATTCTTTATATGACTGCCCGACAGATCAATTACGGGCGCACACCATATGGCTTTACCACTGAAGAAATGGCCAGATTAGAAATGACCAGCAAACGGTATCCAATTGGGCGATGGACTATTTCACGCGACTTTGCTTTGCGCATTATTGCTACCGTGCTGGCGCTGTTGCTAATTGTTGGCATAACGCGGCTGTCGACGTTCCGTCTACCTGGTGTTCCAGATGAGCTGCCGCATATTAACACAGCGATTCTGATACTTATGGGACTCGGTCTGGTTGGGCTGGCAGCCAGCCGCGATCCACTTCCGGCAGGGATGGGATTATTCACTTTCTTAACTGGATTCGAACTTTACTACGCGGCGCTCGACCAATCAATCGCCATGTTGGTAGCATTGGCGGCGCTGAATTTAGCCGTGGCCTTGGCTATCGCTTATCTGGCCCAAGCACGGCGCGCGGCCTGGTATGCTCTAATTGATGATTGAAAAAAGTGTTTGTATCGTCGGCCTGGGGTTAATGGGCGGTTCATTGGTTCGCGCCTTGAAGGGTCAGGTCAAATGGTTGATTGGCGTTGACAGGCATGCTTCGACGAGGCAATTGGCGTTGTCAGATGGCGTCGTTGACACTGTCACCGATGATCTGAGTTCAGGCGTAAGCGGCGCAGATTTGATAATCCTGGCAACCCCAGTACAAACAATTTTGCAAATTTTACGCGATCTCCCTCAGCTGCGTCCAGATGGCTGCATGGTCATGGATATGGGCAGTACAAAAGAAGAAATCTGCGAGGCGATGGCGGCTCTGCCCGGCTCTTTTGCAGCGATTGGTGGCCATCCGATGTGTGGTAAGGAAACAGCGGGATATCATGCGTCAGATGCAGATCTGTTTCGCGAGCAAACGTTTATTCTTTCTCGTAACGGCCGTACCACCCACCAGATCGAAGAACTGTCCTTATCAATCATTGAACACGTTGGAGCGCATTCCATGTTCTTGTCAGCAGATGAGCATGATCAAATTGTAGCTGTGGCCAGTCACTTGCCCTATGTAATATCAGCAACGCTGATGCACCGTGCTTCTGAAATGGGAGATGATCGGGTGTGGTCTGTAAGCGCCTCGGGCTTTCGGGATACTTCCCGTCTTGCAGGCTCAGATCCGCGCATGATGCTCGAAATCCTGCTAACCAACAGGAAAGCAATCCTTTCCCAATTGAATCAGTATAATCAAGAACTAGCGGAGGTCAGCGAACTACTAGAGGGTGGAAATAAAGCAGCGCTGGCTGCATGGTTAGCAGAGGCACAACAGCAGCACAGCGTTTACCACCGGCAGAAAATGGATTCAAGTTAGATAGAGCCTGATTGCTAAGGGTAAATTCTAACCACCATAAACACGAATAATCCCGGGGATTTTTTCCAAGGATTCAACCAAATCGTCACAAAAATCAGTAGAATCTGTGGGAAAATCCATAGAAAAATTTTGACCAGGAAAACGGATTTTCAAACGATCCTGCCCAGGATATTCTTTGGCGATCTTAACTGTACGGCGACATGTATCCTGCCAGCTACCCGCGGGCTTGATTTCAACAATGATTAGATGTGTCCTGTGATTTCCATTTCCAGGCACTTTTACCTCTTCCCCACTACGAGCAATATAAGTCTCTTCTACCATGACAGGCTCAGAAGGCGCAATTAGTGTGATTTTTTCTGGTCTGTCATTCACCATTTGAGGCAACTGCTGATTATCTTTCTCTTGCGAATCTGATTGCCAATCATCATCGAAATTGGGCGGGGGCGGGGGCATTTGCGTCGAATCAGTGGTGAGCGCCGGCTTTGATTCGGCAACGAACTCTGGCGACCGTTTTTCTGGAGGCTGAACATCGTGGGGGTAGGACAGCCCTCCATTACTTTCCGAAATTGCAGCTACTTGATTCCTTTGATCTATTGGGCTATCGGCTGACTGCGCCGATTCGATTTTGGTAACGACCTTGTCGACAATAACGTTAACCTGTTCATCCTTTGCTTGAACCGTACCAATAACCAACATAACTTGATCGACCTGTACTTGTTGGCGATGTCTTTCCCATGTACGGGGGAAGAAAACTAAATCTATCTTGTCATCAAGATCTTCCAACGTGCCAAAGGCCATGGGATCTCCTTTTTTCGTGGTAAGTGTTCGCAACGTCGTGATCATGCCGGCCACGCGAGCAGTCTTACCACTCATATTGGCATCGATCTCACCGATAACAACGTTAGTGCGAGAGCTGATCAAGGCCAATGGTCGTTCCAAAGGATGCTCGGATACATGCACGCCAAGTGCCTCCTTCTCCCATTCAAGCAGGTGCTTGTGATCGATAGTTTTCAATTCTTCCTCGGGTTTCAGCAAATTAGCATCCAGCTTCAATCCGCTAGACCCAAGCGATCCGCCAAAGAGGCTCATTTGTCCGACGGCTGCGGCTTGATGAGTGCGTCCACTCTCACTCAAGATACGGTCGAGAGCTTCCAATAGTTGGGGAACAATTCCCCAAGACTCAAAGGAGCGTGCTTTAATCATGTATTCTAAAGTGCGTTTACCCACCCGACGTAAGTCGACGCGATCACAAAGGTTCTGCAAATTCTCAAAGGATCCATTAGCCGAGCGTTCATCAAGAACGACTCTTAGGGCTGATTCACCTGCATTCTTGATCGCTCCAAGGCCAAATCGTATTGCCTGGTACTGTTGGCGATCCTCGATGGAGAAATCAAGTCCAGATAAGTTAATGTCAGGCGGCATAATTTGGATATTCAGGTTACGGGCTTCAGAAAAGTAACGGCGGACTTTGTCAGTATTATTGCGCTCTACACTGAGCATAGCGGTCAAGTACTCCACCGGGTAATGGGCCTTCAAGAAGGCTGTCTGGCAAGTAACTTTGGCGTAGTCAGCCGCGTGAGCCTTGTTAAAACCGTAGCGCGCAAAGAACTCAATGTCACCCCAAATCGATTCACATACCTGGCGGCTAAGGCCACGCTTTACCGCTCCTTCTGTGAACTTTAGCCGGTGCTCCTCCATCAGTTTTTTCTTTTTCTTGGCTACAGCTTTGCGGATCATGTCCGCTTCACCGGGCGCGTAACCGGCCAGGTCAGTAGCAATGCGAATGATCTGCTCCTGATAGACTAGTATTCCGTATGTGTCTTGAAGAATTGGCTCCAATTCCGGAGTGTGATATTCGACAATATCGTTGTTATCGTAGATAGCCGCGTGCATTCGCCGGATATACTCGGGTATATTGTCCATCGGGCCAGGTCGATAGAGTGATATGGCAGCGATGATGTGGTCAAATCGTTGTGGCTTCATCTCCATCATCAAACGCCGCATGCCTGCCCCTTCTACCTGGAACACTCCTGCCACCTGGCCACGACCTAACATTTCGAAAAGAGCTTCTGGAGGCTTGCTCGGATCGGGACCCTCTTGTCCGACATCATAGGGGATGTTATCCATCGTGTAGACCGTTTGGTATCGTTCTTCAATCAAGCGTGCAGCACGCCGCATCACGGTAAGGGTGCTTAAACCCAAGAAGTCAACTTTGAGCAGGCCAATAGATTCAACAACTTCCATCGGCCATTGAGTCACGCGATCAACACCTCCAAGTCCGGCATCTCCACTGGTGGGGCGATTGAGAGGTACGTACTCCTCTAATCTGCGGTCGGAGATGATGACCCCGGCTGCATGACTGGATGCATGACGAGAAACTCCCTCCAAGTTTCGCGCTGTATCCAACAAAGTCTTGGTGATGCTATCTTGCTTATATCTACCGGCCAGTTCGGCCGAGTAGAATTCGTTATCACTGCTAAGTACGTCAGCGATCTTCGCCGGTTTTCCAGGGATTGCCGGTATCATTCTCGCGATAACATCAACCTCAGGGAGAGGCATTTCCATAGCCCGGCCAACATCACGAATGGCCGCTCGGGCGCCAAGGGTTCCGAAAGTGATAATTTGGGCAACCTTCTCACGACCATAACGGCGCATGGTATACTCAACCATCAAATGGCGTGCGTCGTCGGGATAGTCGAGGTCAATATCAGGCATCGAAACACGACCTGGGTTCAGGAACCTCTCGAAGATCAGCCCGTTTTCCAAGGGATCTATATTGGTAATGCCCAACGTATACGCAACAACTGATCCCGCACCAGACCCTCGAACGTTCCACCAGATATCATTTTCTTTCCACTCTGCATAACTATCATACGGATAAGGGTCCTGATACATTTCCCACCACTCATCACTGCGCGCGGCCCACTCGCAAAGATCCCAGACAATCAAAAAGTATGTCTCGAATCCCATACTGTGGATAATCCCCAATTCGTGATCTAGTCGTTGGCGTAGGATTATTTCGCTCTTGGCCCGGCTCTCACCATATCGTTGCACGAGCCCCTTTTCGCAAAGGTGTCGCAAGTAAGTGTCAGTGTCAAATCCATGCGGCACTTCAAAATTTGGCAGGTGATATCCTTCCCAGTCCAATTTAACATCGCACATCTCAGCGATTCTTAAACTATTTTGCAATGCTCCCGGAATCTCACCAAACAACGCGGCCATCTCTTCATAGGATTTGAGGTAATATTCAGCATCAGAAAATGAAAGTTTAGGAGCTTTTATGGAGGACCCGGTTTGTATGCAGAGCAATACTTCGTGGGGTTTGGCATCCTCAGCACGTGTATAATGCACGTCATTTGTTGCCAGAAAATTCTTATCAAGACCGTAACGAGGAGCCAATTCAACAAGGGTTTTATTAATGGCAGTCAGTTCGGGAATATGGTGCTCCTGTAATTCAATGAATAAGCGGTCGCGACCAAAAATATCTAGGTATTCCCCCATCAGTTGTTGAGCCAACTTTATATTCCCCTGGCCTATTGCTCTGGGGATTTCAGCCGCCATACATCCTGTTGTGGCGATTAATCCTTCACTGTGTTGAGCCATATAGGCCCTGTCAATGCGAGGTTTGTAATAGTAACCTTCAAGCTGTGCAGCGCTGGCTAGTTGCAACAAATTCCGGTACCCGGTTTGGTTTTGTGCCAGCAACAGCATGTGAAAGCGCTCTTTGTCCTTTTGTGACTCTCTATCTTGCATGCGCCGCTTTGACAAGTAGGATTCGATTCCAATGATTGGTCTTATTCCTGCTTTTTTTGCTGCTCTATAGAATGGCATAGTCCCATACATGGCACCATGATCGGTTAGAGCGACTGCAGGTTGGTTCAACTCAACAGCACGCTGTACAAGATCGTCTATACGGCTGAGACCATCAAGGAGAGAATATTCACTATGGACATGAAGATGCACATAAGGTTTGTGTTCGCTCATATCTGCCGTTGATCCCCCACTACTCTATTGATGCCAAATTAAATTTTCCTGCGCCTAGAAATGCCAAGCATATTGGAATGCATTCTGATACCAGCGATATCGCCAGCAATTAAGCCATTATTTCCCATCATATGAACCAGACAACACCTTAAACATTCGTTTACAGATCATTACCTTAACAGGCGACAACATGAAACCGCAAATGAATAGGCTAATTGATGGCGGCTAACTGACTGAAAGCTCAGTATTTTGTTGCATTTCCCCGCATGTACGAGTATATCACAGAGCTCCGAAGTCAAAACTATTTTTTAAGGTCACTTAGGATGAAATCGCGCGCCCTCACGGCAAACGGTCTCGTTGCTCTGGGCTATCTCCCTGCTGCGTAAGGTGTTTTTCCAATTCCATCTTCTTCAGGCGGTAAAGTGCCTCTTGCGTGAGCTGCCGGTGTTTACCAGAAATATCAGCTTGGATGCCGAAGAGCAATATTAGGATACCAACAAGTAAGAGTCCTGTACCAACGGTGAGGGATTGAAGATGCCCGCCGATAGCTTGTACATAGAAGTACAAAAAACGAACCCATGAGCCGAGTCCCAGAATCAAAAACGGTATGGCAATATAGCTGAACGTCCGTAATGGCTCATAGAAAGCGTAAAGACGGATTATTGTGCCTGCTTGCGCTTTGACAAAATGCCACATACTACGCTGCAGGCGAGACGGCCGTGTTGGTTTATTTGTCTCAACGGGTACGTTGACGATAACCAGGCCAAGTTTTCCAGCCTGGATAATTGTTTCCAAGGTATAGCTATATCGACTAAGAATGTTAAGACGTAAAGCTGTATCCTTAGAATAAGCTCTAAAACCACTTGGGGCATCAGGAACTTCGGTACCGCTGACAGTACGCACCATCCAACTTCCAAGCTTCTGCAACCATTTCTTGAGTAGTGAAAAGTGCCTGATCTGGTCAATCTGCCGGTTACCGATCACCATATCGGCCTGCCCTTGAACAATTGGAGCCACGAGATCAGGGATATAACGACCTGGGTACTGGTTATCAGCATCCGTATTGACAATAATGTCAGCTCCATGCTGCAAAGAAGTTTCCAATCCGTTTTCGAAAGCTTTGGCCAAACCCAGGTTCTTGGCATGAGATATGATGTGGTCCACGCCTAATGCCTCAGCGACAGCAATTGTTTCATCGCTGCTACCGTCGTCGACAATTAGCGTTTCAATACAATCAATACCGTCAATACGGGTAGGGAGTTCCTCAAAGGTCTCCGGCAACATCGCGGCTTCGTTGTAACACGGAATTTGGATAATGAGCTTCACAAGGCAAATTGTATGTGCCAGATAATACGTGTCAAGTCTGAGGGGTATGTATCAGATAGCCAAAGGGATATTCCTTTTAACTTTACTCGGACTATTAGTTGCAGGGGGTGACCAATGTCACGTTCTTCTGTGACATTATTCACTACAGCAAATCATCTTACTGCCTTACTCTTAATGCAACACGAAGAATTATAGATTTGTGGGCTCACAAATCAGAATTAACTGGCCATCCAGCTTGCTTGGCCGATGAGGGCAGTGAAGCACTGCATATATGCACACAAGGGGTCAGACTTATGACAGAACCAGAGACTATTACTCACGATGTAATCATAGTTGGTGCCGGACTAGCGGGTACCTGGGCGGCAATGACTGCTGCCCAGAATGGCGTGAAGGATATTGGCGTCCTCTCAAAGATACATCCTCTTCGCTCGCACAGTGGTGCCGCCCAAGGTGGTATCGCGGCAGCACTCAATAACGTACGACCGGTTGAAGGCACCGGTCCGCGCGGACCGCTGGAGCAAATCCCGCTAGGAGATGAGCTTGTAGATAGTTGGGAATTGCATATGTTTGACACCATCAAAGGGTCAGATTGGTTGGGTGATCAGGATGCCATCGAGATTATGGTAAAAGAAGCGCCAAACATTTTATATGCCTACGAGCATATGGGGTGTGTCTTTAGCCGCACGCCTGATGGCCGAATTGCCCAACGTCGTTTTGGCGGGCATAGTGCGCCACGCGCTAATTACGCGGCTGACTGGACAGGGCATGTCTTGTTACACACGATTCATGAGCAGGCTCTACGTCATGGCGTCAACTTCTACAGCGAATGGTATGTACTAGAGCTACTCATTGAGGAGAACATTTGTCAAGGCATCGTGGTGATGAATGTGCTCGATGGTTCTATCCACACCATGCGCGCCAAAGCTGTCATGTTCGCTACGGGCGGATACGGCCGTGCTTTCAAGATAACGTCCAACGCCTTTGCTAATACGGGTGACGGGGTAGCCATGGCTTATCGCGCTGGTGTCCCTCTGATGGATATGGAATTTGTGCAATTCCACCCCACCGGCATCTACGGTCACGGTATTCTGATGAGTGAGGCATGCCGCGGCGAGGGTGGATATTTGATTAATAGCAATGAGGAGCGTTTCATGGAGCGTTATGCTCCGGACAAGATGGAATTAGCACCTAGAGATCTGGTCAGCCGCTCAGAACAAACAGAAATCGATGAAGGGCGTGGTGTTGGTCTTGACAAACAGGGAATTTACCTCGATCTGCGCCATTTAGGCCGGGAAAAAATCCTCAGCCGCCTGCCGCAGGTGCGGGAGATCGCCATGGACTTCACCGGACGTGATCCGATTGAGGAGCCGGTTCCGATTCAGCCCACAGCACATTACAGTATGGGCGGTATCCCAACAACGGCCGATGGGCAGGTTATCGCCGATGCAGAGGGAACACTGGTCACTGGTTTCTTTGCTGCCGGTGAAGTTTCCTGTGTGAGTGTACACGGAGCCAACCGGCTCGGTTCAAACAGCCTCCTTGAAGCCTCCGTATTTGGCCAGCGTGCAGGTGTAGCAATCGCAGAGTTTGTCCAAGGTAGGGCGGAATTATACCCACTGGCCGGCAATCCTGCGGAACGCAATAAGCAGCGTATACAAGAACACCTGGAGAGTGACGGTCCGGAATTGGTGGACCAAATTAGCGAGGAACTAAAGGAAACAATGACGCAAAACTGCGGTGTTTTCCGTGATGAAACGAAATTGGAACGGGCTTTGAATGTCATCCAGGCATTAAAAGAACGCCTGCACTCAGCACGAATTATGGATAAGAGCTTGCGATTTAATACAGATTTGCTGGCAAATCTGGAAACAGAAAATCTCGTTTCCTTTAGCGAAGTGATTGTCAGCGGGGCAATTGCACGAACTGAAAGTCGCGGTGCTCATTCACGCACCGATTACCGCGAACGTGATGACGAAAACTGGTTGATGCATACGATGGCCCACAAAGACGGCGATGATGTGCCAAAGCTAAGTTATAAATCTGTAAACATCGATTGGGATCGATTTCCACCTCAAAAGCGGCAGTATTAAGACTGTCGCAACAAACCCTGTAAGAGAGGGAGAAAAAATGGCAGAGGAATTAAAGACAGCTACTGTACGAATTCAGCGATTCAACCCGGATAAGGATAAGAAAGCATATTACGACGAGTTTGAGATTTCGCTTGAGCACGATCCGACGCTATTGGATGCGCTACAAGTTATTAAAACAACAATCGACGGCAGCGTAACTTTTCGCAAGTCTTGCCGTCATGCCATTTGCGGCAGTTGTGCTATGAACGTGAATGGCAAGAACATTCTGGTTTGCCACGAGCCGGTCAAAAGGCATCTTGACCGCAAAGGGCGCGTAACGATACGGCCGTTGCCCTATCTGCCCATTATCAAGGATCTGGTAGTCGACCGCACTTCATTCTGGGAGCAGTATTTGCGCGTTAAACCGTGGCTTGTCCCCCCTGAAAATGTGCCGGAAAAAGAGTTTCGCATGACACCTGAGGAAGTGGCAGCGCTGCAAGATGCAGAGACTTGTATCATGTGTGGCGCATGTTACTCAGCATGTTCAGTTATCGGCATGAACAAGAAGTACATCGGACCCCATGCCCTGCTCAAGAATTTTATGCGCGTGATGGATCCGCGCGATACGATTCCCGGCGAACGTCTGGAGGAAGTCTCCGGTGGAGACGGTGTAGCCCGTTGCCATACGATTTTTAACTGTATCGATGCCTGCCCAAAACATCTCGATCCAACACGGGCCATTGAGACACTGCGCTCGCTGGCAAGTAAGCGACGGAAATTGGAAGAGCAAAGGGTGGAACGGCAGAAGACGCTGGCATGATTCCCGCCGAGTAGATAATGAGCAACGTTTACCAAACCGTTCTACATGATTTGAGGAGCAGACTATGTATAAAACAACAGGGTTTATCAGTTTCGTTTTGCGCCGGCTAACCGGGGTTGCGCTGGTGTTGTACTTGTTCACGCATATGTGGGTGATCGGTTCCATAAATCAAGGGCCCGAGGTTTTTAATACCCGGCTCAACCTGGTTCAGACGCCTTTCTTTAAACTGGCAGAGATCGCTCTCCTGGCGGCCGTTGTTTATCACGGTTTGGACGGTATTCGCTTACTAATGGTGAATTGGTTCAAAATCACGGAGTATCGCAAGAGCCTTTTCTATGCCGTTCTGGCTGTTTCCGTTTTGATCGTTATCGCCGGCGGCATCCCTATTTTGCTCTTTATGCTGGAGAAAGGTTGATAGGAAGTAGAAAGAGCCCGTAATCTGCATATTTGAATTACTGGTGAACGGTTATTTTGAGCAAAGTAACTGAAACCTGAAGGAGTAACTAGCATGCGTGTTTTCCGGTGGCAGCGAATAAGCGCCGTAGCGTTGATCTTTTTTATGACGATTCATATGATCGTCGTACACTACCCCCCCTTCCACATTGACTTCAGCCGCATTGCCGAACGCATGTCACAGCCATTGTGGCAGGCTATCGACATCGCTTTTCTTTTCTTCGTCCTAATTCACGCCCTGGCCGGGGCCTACGTGGTATTGACGGACGTCGAACGATTCAGCCGCGGTAAACGGATTTTAGCCGGAGCAGCTATTGTAATCGGCATTGCCGCTTTTATTTATGGCGTGCAGACGATCCTGGCCTTTGGTGCCTATTATGCTGGCCAATCTTAGGTGACTTCGTTATGGCTGAATGGTTGGCCGTCCCAGATGAGGGTCCAATCAAACCTAGTGAGTTACGACACGGCCGTTACTGAGATGGGATAAGGTCGTGGCTTTCTGTTTTATGATCTGATAGGCAAGTAGTCCGCTTAAGAATTGAGGGCCTTCCAACGATAGCGGAAAAGTATAATTCTACCTGCGCTTTTTGGTGTAGAGATCAATCATCACCGCCAAAATCAAAACAATGCCTTTGATAACCTGCTGGTAAAAGGAGGGAACACCCATCAAATTTAAACCGTTTGATAGAATTCCCAAAATAAAAGCTCCTGCCAAGGTCCCTGTCACGCTGCCAACGCCTCCAAAAAGACTCACGCCTCCAAGAACCGGGGCGGCAATCGCATCTAGCTCCATCCCCACGGCGGCATTGGGTTGAGCGGACCAGAGTCGAGCAGTCAATAGTACACCGCCCAATGCCGCTAGCAGCCCACTGATTACATAGACCGACCCAATGATAAGCGGTGTTCGTATGCCGGCCAAGCGGCTCACTTCTTCATTGCCTCCGGCGGCATACACATAATTGCCATAGCGTGTGTAACGCAATACCAAATAGGCGAGCAGAAAGACGACAACCATGATTATGACAGGCATAGGGATGCCCATGATTTCACCATTACCAAGAAAAATGAATGTCTCATCAATACCAGCAATGGGACGGCCCTCAGTGTATACGAGCGTCAAACCACGGACAACCGCCATAGAAGCCAGAGTAGCCACAAACGGAGGCATTTTCCCTTTGACGATCAGCAATCCGTTTACAACGCCAAATAATGCCCCCGCGAGCAAAGCCACGGCAATGGCAGGGAACGTACCCAATCCCTGTCTCACAAACATACCTGCGGCCAGCGCACCACCAAAAGCCACAATTGAACCAACGGACAGATCAATCCCAGCCGTCAGGATTGCAAAAGTCATGCCGATGGCCACGATAGCAATTATCGAAGTTTGCAGAGCAATATTTCGAAGATTGGAGCCAGTCAAAAACTGATCAGAACCCAAAGCAAAAATGAGGGCAAGGCCAAGCAAGATCAGAAATACGCTATAACGACGAATGAACTCCAATAGCGGAGACGGCCGTTTGTACTGTCTAGCCTCTTGCATTCCGATTTCCTCCGGTAGCAGCGTGCATGATGACGTCCTGGGTCGCTTCATCACGATCAAATTCGCCAGTGACGCGCCCCTCATGCATGACCAGGATACGATCGCTGACACCCAACACTTCCGGTAAATCCGAAGAAATCATTAGCACAGCAACTCCTTGCCTGGCAAGGTCGCGCATTAATGCATGGATCTCTGCTTTGGCGCCAACATCAACGCCCCTCGTCGGTTCGTCAAGCATAAGCACGCGCGGTTTGAGTGTCAGCCATCTGGCAATGATCACCTTCTGTTGGTTGCCGCCCGAGAGGTTTCGCACATTTTGGGTCACGCTCGGTGTACGGATGTCAAGCTTCTTGACATACTCATCGGCGATGCTCTTAGCCTTTTTAAAGTTTACAAAACCAAGGTTTGTTACCAAATCCATACTGCTCATAGTGACATTTTCACGGACGGCCATGTTAAGGAATAAACCTTGAAGTTTGCGATCCTCAGGCACAAAACCCATTCCCTGCTTTATAGCTTGCTTTGGTGAACGAATGCGCACATTTTCACCAGCCAGTAGGGCTCGGCCTTCTGTATTATGTCGGATACCGAACAGTGTCTCAGCCAACGCGGTGCGACCGGCGCCTATCAGGCCGGCGATTCCTAATATTTCACCCCCATGGAGTGCGAGCGAGACATCCTTCAGGTCTTTTCCATCAGAAAGGTTCTGAGCCTCAAGTATTACGTCTCTCTGTTCGGTCTTGCTGTAATGGTACATATCCTCCAATTCGCGGCCAACCATCAAGGTGACAACCTGATTGTGTGTGAGATCAGCAGTAGGTTCTGTGGCAATGTGGCGTCCATCTCTGAGAACAGTGACACGATCGCTGATTTCGAATACCTCCTCCAGGCGGTGAGAAATAAAAATGATGGCTACACCTTGATCCTTTAACACACGCATGACGTCAAATAGAACCTCGCTCTCACGCTCCGTGAGAGAGGAGGTTGGTTCATCCATGGCAATCAGCGTCGCATCAAGCGACAGCGCCTTGGCGACCTCGACCATCTGCTGCTGGGCAATACTTAAAAATTGCACTTCGGATCGAGAATCGACATCGAGATTCAGTCGCTGCAGAAGGGCATCACTTTGAGCGTATAATGTATTCCAGTCAATGGCACCCGGAATATGCCACTTTGGTTCACGGCCCAAATAGATATTCTGTCCAACGGTACGGTAGGGTAAAAGCGACAACTCTTGGTGAATCATGCTTATACCCAAATTCTGAGCGTCGGATGGTGTATTGATCTCAACCTGCTGCCCCTGCCAGGTGATTTGTCCTTCCTCGGCTGGTTGGGCTCCCGTGAGAGCCTTCATCAAGGTGCTCTTACCGGCACCATTCTCGCCAACCAAGGCATGGATTTCACCAGGCTGCACGTCGAAGGTCACATGCTTCAAAGCCTGGACTCCAGGGAATGATTTTGAGATTGACTCCATTTGGAGGAGGATACTTTCTTGCATGATTTGGAAAGAGTTGCCAACTGTGGGAAAGTTGGCAACTCTTGATCAGAACCTATTCAGTCACTAAGGAGAGATCAACGGGAATCGAATCGTCGACTGATTCACCATTGAGGAACAAAACGGCCGTTTCCACGCCAAGTTGTCCCATGACAGCGGGTTGCTGCGCCACTGTTGCTGCCAGTTCACCAGCATCAACGGCCGCAACCGCATCATCCACAGCATCGAATCCAACAAAGATGATTTCTGCGTCTCGGCCAGCCGCCTTGGCAGCTTCAATGGCACCCAGGATCATCTCGTCATTGTGGGCGAACACACCGTCTATCTCGGGCTCAGCCTGCAAGATGTTCTCAAAGACTGTGAGTCCTTCAGCACGGTTGAAATTGGCGGTTTGCTTGGCAATGATCTCCGCATCCGCACATTCTTCACTCATGTATGTATTAAAGCCCTCACCGCGGTCACGTGCCGCTGAAGCGCCGGCAATACCTTCCAATTCAACGACCTTGCCGGAGCCACCAAGCGCTTCGCAAAGGAACTCCGCTGCTAGACTGCCTCCCGCCACATTATCAGAAGCGATGTGGGAAACCACATCACCACCGGAAGCTCCGCGGTCGATAGTGAACACAGGAATGCCCGCCTGATTCGCCTTCTGGATGGAGGGCACAATAGCGTCGGCATCGGTCGGGTTCACCAGGATAACGTCCACACCTCGTTGAATCAGATCTTCAATGTTGGTGGCCTCTTGCGCCGGATCATCCTGCGCATCGACGACTATTAACTCCGATCCAATACCATCTGCAGCTTCCTGGGCACCATCGCCAAGAGTAACAAAGAAAGGATTGTTCAAAGTTGAGAGCGAGAGACCAATTGTATAACTGCCAGATGGGGCCGCAGCTCCGCCTTCACTGGCCACCATGGCCAAGCCAACGGGAATATAGGCTTCTACTCCCTGTCCATCCAGGTGAGCCAGGGCAGTTTCAACGCCGAGCTGCCCCATAACATCGGGCTGCTGTGCTACCGTTGCTGCCAACTCGCCGGCATCTACGGCTGCTACTGCATCTTCTACAGCATCAAAACCAACAAAGACGATTTCTGCATCACGTCCAGCCGCCTTGGAAGCTTCAATGGCACCCAGGATCATTTCATCGTTGTGGGCGAAGACCCCATCTATCTCGGGCTCAGCTTGCAAGATGTTCTCGAAAACCGTGAGCCCTTCAGCACGATTGAAGTTTGCTGTTTGCTTCGCGATGATCTCTACACCTGAGCATTCCTCATTCATATAAGCATTGAAGCCTTCTCCACGATCACGAGCAGCTGAAGTGCCGGCGATACCTTCCAATTCGACGACCTTGCCGGAACCACCGATCGCATCACACAAGAATTCAGCTGCGTTGCGCCCGCCTTCCACGTTGTCAGAAGCGATGTGGGAGACCACGTCGCCACCAGAGGCTCCACGGTCAATGGTGAATACGGGAATGCCCGCCTGATTCGCTTTCTGGATTGAGGGTACAATAGCATCAGCATCAGTTGGGTTGACAAGGATCACGTCTACACCACGCTGAATTAGATCTTCGATATTGGTGGCTTCCTGCGCCGGATCATCTTGAGCATCGACGACAATCAATTCTGCCCCGGCATCATCGGCTGCTGCCTGTGCACCATCACCAAGGGTGACAAAGAAGGGGTTGTTCAAGGTTGAAAGTGAGAGGCCGATAGTATAGCTGCCGGCTGGTGCGGCTGCACCGCCTTCACCTGTCACCATGGCCAGGCCAACAGGAATTGAAGCTTCTACCGCTTGTCCATCCAGGTGAGCCAGGGCAGTTTCAACACCAAGCTCGCCCATAACATCGGGCTGCTGTGCTACTGTTGCTGCCAGGTCTCCAGCATCTACAGCTGCCACCGCGTCGTCCACAGCATCAAATCCAACAAAGACAATTTCTGCATCACGACCGGCTGCCTTGGCAGCTTCAATGGCACCCAGGATCATTTCGTCATTGTGGGCAAAGACTCCATCTATCTCAGGCTCAGCCTGCAAGATGTTCTCAAAGACGCTCAGGCCTTCGGCACGATTGAAGTTGGCGGTCTGCCTTGCAATTACTTCAGCATCGGGGCAGTCGCTTGATAGATAATCATTAAAGCCCTGGCCTCGATCACGCGCTGCTGAAGATCCAGCGATTCCTTCCAGCTCAACAACCTTTCCGGCCCCACCAATCGCATCACATAAGAATTCGCCTGCATTACTGCCACCGGCTACGTTGTCCGAGGCAATGTGAGAGACAACATCGCCGCCGGATGCGCCCCGATCAATGGTAAAAACAGGGATGCCTGCCTCATTCGCCTTCTGAATAGAAGGGACGATAGCATCTGCATCGGTGGGGTTGATCAACAGCGCACTGACCCCTTTGGCGATCAGGTCTTCGATATTCGTCGCTTCTTGCGCCGGGTCATCTTGCGCATCAACGACCACTAAATCCACCCCAGCGGCATCTGCAGAAGCTTGGGCTCCGTCACCAAGCGTAACAAAGAAGGGATTGTTCAAAGTTGACAGCGATAAACCTAAGGTAACAGCCTCATCTGCTGGGGCACTCTCTTGGGGTACTTCTTCCTCTGTAGCCGGCGCTTCTGGTGGCTCTTCTACCTGTTCAGTGGAACCTCCACAAGCTACCAGTATCAACAGCACTGATACAATAAGTAAGAACTTTGCTATTTGCTTCATGTTATTCCTCTCCTGATCTTATCGATCTATTGAAAACTTAACTTTGCGTTTGACACAGGCCCTATCACTATTTCAGCAACGCATGCCCTGGTCAAGATAAGTGAAAAATTGTGGTTCTACCTGATAAACATTCTCCTTTCACCGTTAACGATCCTATGAGAACGGTGCATTGAACCAATCAACGGATTAGACGATGTAGTAGTAACGCAACAGCAATCACAACTCCGGA